>JAFAYM010000042.1 GCA_019240395.1 Acidisphaera sp.
GCTGGCGGAGTTCTATCCCGGGCCGATGGCGACGGGGGAAAATCTGTTCAGCCACCAGGACGCGCGCAACCTGATCCGCTACGGCGGCATGCGGCCGGACCGCGACTGGCTGCAGTTCGACTGCGCGCTTTCCTACGGCCTCTGCGAGTACCAGCGCACCTTGCGCATGCTGCGCGACGCCGGCTGGTCACCGACCCGCTGCGTGCCGCACGGCGGGCACCAGATGTCGCTGAACATCGCCGCCGGCCTGGGGCTGGGCGGCAACGAGAGCTATCCCGACCTGTTCCAGCCCTATGGCGGCTTTCCTGACGGCGTTCGCGTCGAGGACAGCGTCATCACCATGCCCGACCTTCCCGGCATCGGCTTCGAGGGCAAGAGCGACCTGATCCGGGTGATGCGGGAGCTGGCGGAGTAGGGAAGCGGATGGAGTCTGGGCGCCATGCGGGATGCCGGTAAAGCGCGCGCAATTGGGGTGAATCATGTCGCCCTCGAGGTCGGTGACATCGAAGAGGCGCTGGCGTTCTATGGCCGGCTCTTCGCGTTCGAGCTGCGCGGCAAGAGCGAGGACATGGCTTTCATCGACCTGGGCGACCAGTTCCTGGCGCTGCAGAAGGGGCGCCGCCAGCCGCCGGACGACGGGCGCCATTTCGGGCTCGTGGTCGACGACAAGGATGCCGTTCGCAAGGCTCTTGCCGAGGCGGAGGTGGAGACGCTGCCGGGACGCTTCCTCGATTTCCGCGATCCCTGGGGCAACCGCATCGAGATCGTCGGCTACGACGGGATCCAGTTCTCCAAGGCACCGAATGTGTTGCGAGGCATGGGCCTGACGCATCTCTCCAAGAGCGCGAAGGCGATCATGGAACTCAGCGAAAAGGGCATGGCGCCGGACTAGCACCGGCTATCTCCGGTCGGCGAATCGCCGCGGCATCGCCGTCATCGCGAGCCGCTCTTTGGCGGCGTGGCGATCCAGGAGCTTGGCACGGTGCGGCGGCCCTGGATCGCCGCGTCGCTGCGCTCCTCGCGATGACGACTAGACTCATCCGACGTCACACATCCGTGCGGATGCCGGTTGCTTGCTGCAATTCGAAAGGTTGAGCTCAACCAGTTGGCGGAGACTTGCGGCGATCTCTCGTTGCACTTCGTAGTTCGCACGCTGTTGCCTCGCACCGGGAGATACGCCTAACCAGAGATCAAAAGCCTGCAAAACAGGCCCCAGTAAACCGCCGAATACTGCACCAGCAAGCACCAATTGCCATCGGCCAGAATATGCACAGGAAAAGCCACTTTTTAAGGTTCATCGCTCTACTCTCGAAATTGTCGGCACGCCCACGTTTTTAGCTCTCCGCCGCCTTCTTTAGTACCGGCTATCTCCGGTCGCCGTCATCGCGAGCCGCTCTGCGGCGGCGTGGCGATCCAGGAGCTTGGCACCGTGCGGCGGCCCTGGATCGCCGCGTCGCTGCGCTCCTCGCGATGACGACTAAACTACACCACCAGCTCGATGAGGAACGGGCCCGGCCGGGTGAAGGACCGGGTCAGCAGATCGCAGAACTGCTCCATGCTCTCGGCGCGCGCCGCCTCCACGCCCATGCCGTGGGCCAGCAGCGGCCATTCCAGGTCGGGATTGGACAGGTCGAGCATGTCGAGCGCCGTGCGGCCGGGATTGGCGCCGACCGCGGCGAGCTCGCTGAGCAGGATGGCGTATTTGCGATTGGAGAAGATGATCGTCGTGACATCCAGCCGCTCGCGCGCCTGCGTCCACAGCGCCTGCAGCGTGTACATCGCCGAGCCGTCGGCCTGCAGGTTGATCACCCGCCTCCCGGGCGCGCCGACCGCCGCGCCGGTCGCGATCGGCATGCCGCCGCCGATGGCGCCGCCGGTCACCTGCAGCCAGTCATGCGGCGGCGCCGCGTGGGTCGCGGCGAAGGAGCCGCGGAGATAGGTGACGCTCTCGTCGGCGATCACCGCCTGCTCCGGCATCAGGGCGGCCAGGGTGCGGCCCACCGCCTCGGGCGTGATGGCGCCGCTGCGCACCGCCTCCGGCCTCGGCCCGGCCTCGGGCAGCGGGACTTCCCCGGCCCCCAGCGCCTCGGCCAGCGCCGCCAGCGCCGCTTCCTGGTCGTGCTCGGGGCGCGCCAGCACCTGCACCACGCAATCCGGCGGCGTCATGCGTCCGGGCTTGCCGGGGTAGGCGAAGAAGCCGACCGGCGCGCGTGAGCCGACCAGCACCAGCAGCCTGGTGCCGGCCAGCACGGAAAGCGCCTGGTCGACGGGATAGGGGACGCGCTCGATCGGCACCCGCCCCTGGCCGCGGGCGATGCGGCCATTGGATTGCTGCGCCAGCAGGCGGGCGCCGGTGGCCGCGGCGATGCGATGGGCCAGCGCCAGCGCCGGCGCGCGCAGCGCCTTGCCGCCGAGCAGCAGCATCGCCGGCTCGCCGCGTCGCAGCATGCGCGCGACCTCGGTGACCGTGGCCGGCGCGGCCTGCGGCGCCGGCGGCACCGCCAGCGCTTCGGCCACCACGCCGCCCTCGTCCCAGGCGGTGTCGGCGGGCAGCACCAGCGTGGCGATCTGCCCGGGCTCGAGCCGCGCCGCCTGCACCGCGGCGGCGGCATCGGCGCCCACCGTCGCGGCACTGCCGGCGGTGCGCACCCAGGCGGAGACCGGGCGCGCGAAACCCTCGGTGTCGGCGGTGAGCGGCGCGTCGAGCGGGCGGTGATAGGTCGCCTGGTCGCCGACGATGTTGACGATCGGCGTCATCGCCCGCCGGGCGTTGTGCAGGTTGGCCAGCCCGTTGGCCAGGCCCGGGCCGCAATGCAGGAGGGTCGCCGCCGGCCGGTCCGCCATCCGCGCGTAGCCGTCGGCGCAGCCGGTCACCACGCCCTCGAACAGGCCGAGCACGCAGCGCATCCCGGGAATGCGGTCCAGCGCGGCGACGAAGTGCATCTCCGACGTGCCGGGATTGGAAAAGCAGGTTTCGATGCCGCTCGCCAGCAGCGTGTGCACCAGGCTCTCGGCGCCGTTCATGTCTTCCTCGGGTTCGATCCGCGCCGGAGACTGCCCCTGGCCTGCCGGGCTGGCAACCATTGCACCCGCCGCGGCCTGCCCGCAGCATCGCCCCGAACGGCGCGAGAGGCGGCACCATGCTGACGGTCCTGTATCCGGAGAAGATGTATCCCGACGATCGCGTCGAGCGGGACATCTTCGGCCCGGAGGTCGACGTGCGGCAGCGCGACACCAGGACGCTCGATGATCTGAGCGACGCCGAGTGCGGTGCCGTCGACGGGTTGATGATCTTCCGCCATTTCGCGCCGGGCGCGGCGCTGGCGCGCTTCACCCGGCTGCGCGCCATCGTGCGCATGGGCGTCGGTTACGACCGGCTGGACCGGCAATACGCGGCGGCGCACGGCATCCTCATCTGCAACGTGCCGGATTACGGCACCGCCGAGGTGGCGGACCACGCCATCGCGCTGAGCCTGGCGCTGCGCCGCGGCCTCTTGCTGCACCATCACGCGCAGCGGCGCGATCCGCCGTCGCCGTGGGTGCCGATCGACAGCCCGATGATCCGCCGCGCCGAGGCGCTGACCTTCGGCATCGTCGGTCTCGGCCGCATCGGCACGGCGGCGGCGCTGCGGGCGCGCGCCTTCGGCCATCGCGTGCTCTGCTACGATCCCCATCAGCCGAACGGCGTGGAGCGCGCGCTCGGCATCGGCCGCGCCCGCAGCTTGCCGGAATTGCTTGCGGCGAGCGACACGCTCAGCCTGCACGCGCCGCTGACGCCGCAGACCCGCGGCATGATCGGGCGGGCGGAGCTGGCGCTGCTGCCGCGCGGCGCCGTGGTGATCAACACCGCGCGCGGACCGCTGCTCGATCTGGACGCGCTGGCCGAGGCGCTGCGCGACGGCCAGGTCAGCGGCGCCGGGCTCGACGTGGTGCCGGTCGAGCCGCCGGTCGAGCCGGTGCCGGCGCTGCTGCGCGCCTACCGGGCCCGCGAGCCGTGGCTGGAGGGGCGGCTGATCGTCACGCCGCACTCTGCGTTCCACACGCCGGAGGCCTGGCAGGACATCCGGGTCAAGAGTGCGGAGACGATGCGCGCCGCGCTGCTCGGACCGCGGCCGCAGAACCTGATCGCGCCGGACGCCCCCTGACGCGCGGATTAGGCGCCCCCCGTCGGTTCGGCTACAATCCGAAATCCGTTCGCGCTGGGCGAGCGGTTGCAAAGGTCAACGGGATGAAAATCACTCCATTGGTCGCGCTCGCGACACTCGGATTCATGGCAGCGGGCTGCAATCCGCCGCCCGCGCCCCCGCCGCAGCCGGGGGCCTACAACAACACCTCGCCCGGCATGGGCGTGCCGCCGGCCGGCGGCGGGGTGAACCAGCCGGCAATCGGCACGCAGAACGTCGGCTCGATGGCGGAGCAGCCGCGGAGCGGTCCCGGCATGAACCAGACGCCGATGAACACGCCGAATCAGGGGTCGATGCACGCCCCGTAGGATGGCCCGGCGGCCCCAAGCCCCTTACTTCGGTAATGGGGTCTGGGGTCCGCTGACCCCGCGGGTGCGCGTTACCTCAGATAACCAGCCCCCCATCGACATGCAGCCGCTGACCCGTGATGTAGCCGGCGTCGGGCGAGGCGAGAAAGGCCACCGCCGCCGCCACCTCATCGGGAAGGCCGATTCGGCGCAGGGGGATGCGTTCGGCCTGGCTGCGGAACTGCGCCTCGGTCAGCGCGGCGTGGGCGCCGGCATCCTTGCGGGTCAGGCCCGGCACGACGGCGTTGACGGTGACGCCGCTGGCGCCGAGCTCCACCGCCAGCGCGCGCACCAGCGCCTCCATCCCGGCCTTGGCGGCGGCGGAGGCGGCGAAGACCGGCAGGTCGGTGCGGAAGGCGTGCGCGGCGAAGCTGCTGACGGCAATGATGCGCGGGTCGGAACCCTGTCTCAGATATGGCAGCGCCGCCTGCGCGAGCCGGAAGAAGGCGCCCTGGATCGCCTCCTGCGAGCGGGCGAACGCCGCCTCCGTCAAGCCGGCCACCGGCGCGCGGTCGGCAAAGCCGGCGTTGCTGATCAGCACGTCGAGCCCGCCGAAGCGCTCGACCGCGCGCGCCACCAGGGACGCCGGCACATCGGGTTCGGCCAGCTCGCCGAGCGCGAGCTCGGCCTCGGCGCCGGCCGCCCGCACTGCCTCAACCACCCGTTCGGCGCCCTCGCGATTGCGGCGCGTGTGCACCAGGATCGCCGCGCCAGGTCCGGCGAGCCGGCGGCAGATCGCGGCGCCGATGCCGCTGGCCGCCCCGGTGACCAGACACACGCGCCGCTTCATCGGAGCCCGCTTCTTCGGAGATCGCACCCATGACACCGCTGCCGGAAGCCGACGCGCAGACCCGCGCCTTCTTCGAGGCCTGGCTGGAGCGCTTCTCCCATTACGTGCGCGATGTCGATTACGCCTCCGCCCGGCCGCTCTGGCATCCGGATGTCGTCATCTTCGGCACTCACCAGGACGTCGTCCAGGGGCGCGAGACCTGCATCGCGACGCAATGGGATAATGTCTGGCCGAGAACGGAAGGGTTCCGCTTCGACCTGGCGCGCACCCGCGTGCTGGTCTCCGACGATGGCAGCCTGGCGACGGTCATCGCGCCGTGGACCAGCACGGGGTTTCATCCCGACGGCGCGCGCTTCGACCGCCCGGGCCGCGCCACCCTGGTGTTCCACCGGAGTGATGCGGACTGGCAGGTCGTGCACAGCCACCTGTCGCTGAACCGCGGCGTGCCGCAGGAGAGCCACGCCAGCCGACAGGTGAAGGCGCGTTGAGCGCCGGTTGACAGCGGTTCGCCGCCGCGCCCACCCTTTCATCGCCCCGCGGGAAGGGCGGCTGGGAGGGCGAGATGACCAAGACCAACGGCACGAAGCGTCTGCGCAGCCGCCGCTGGTTCGACGAGCC
>JAFAYM010000225.1 GCA_019240395.1 Acidisphaera sp.
CTCCTCGACGAGGTCGGGCGGGACGCGGTGCGCTTCACCATGCTGATGCGCAAGAACGACGCGCAGATGGAGTTCGACCTGGATCTCGCGGTGGCGCAGACCCGCGACAACCCGGTGTTCTACGTGCAGTACGCCCACGCCCGCTGCCTCTCGGTGCTGCGCTTGGCCGCCGAGCAGTTCGGCGCGGCCGAGACCGGCGAGGCAGCCCTGGCCGCGGCGCCGCTGGGCAGCCTGCAGGCGGAGCCGGAGCTGGCGCTGATCCGCCGCCTGGCGGCTTGGCCGCGCACTGTCGAGGCCGCATCCCTGGCCCGTGAGCCGCACCGAATCGGGTTTTTCCTGTATGATCTAGCGGGCGATTTTCATATGCTGTGGAACCGCGGCCGGGACGACTCGGCGCTGCGCTTCCTGCAGTCCGACCGGCCGGTCGAAACCGTCGCCCGGCTGGCGCTGGTCTCCGTGACGGCGCTGGTCATCCGCTCCGGGCTGGCGGTGATGGGGGTGACCCCGGTTGAGGAGATGCGCTGATGTCCCGGTGCCGAGTTCCGCTGCGTGGGGCAGGACACTAGCCGTGCCGGACGACGCGAGACTGCCCGAGCTCGACATCCCGCCGCCCGGCTATCGCGTGTCGCGACGCCGGCTCGACGCGCCGACACGGCGGCTGGCGCTGATCGCCGGCGGCCTGCTGGCGCTGCTGCTCGCGATCGGCGGCGTCTGGGCGCTTTCCGGGCATCGCGCCGACAGCCCGGTGCCGGTGGTCGAGGCCGACACCCGGCCGATCCGGATCAAGCCCGCCAACCCCGGCGGCATGCAGGTCGCCGGTGCCGATGAGGCCATCCTCTCCGGCCAGGCGAACAGTGCCGCAGCGGCGCTGGCCGCCCCGCCCGAGGCGCCGGCGCCGCAGGCGCTGCTGGCGCAGCAGCAGGCTGCCCGCCCGGCCCCTCCTGCCACGCCGGCCTCGGCGCCCGCTCCCGAAACCGCCCCGACGGCGCATGGCGCGCCGATAGCCGCGGCGCCGGACACCCATCCGCCGCCGGCTGCCGCACCGGCTCCCCACGCGACCGCGCGTCAGGAGGTCCCGGCCGGCGTCGGACATCCGACTGGGGTGCAGCTGGGCGCGCTCGACTCGGAGACCGCGGCGCGGCAGGAATGGGACCGGCTGAGCCGGCGCATGCCGGACCTGCTGGCCGGCCGGCATCCCTCGGTGATCCGTGCCGACCTCGGCGGACGGACCCTCTGGCGCCTGCGGATGGGCGGCTTTGCCGACGTCGCCCAGGCTGCCGCCTTCTGCGAGCGGGTCCGGGCCAAGGGAGCGGGCTGCGCCGTCGCCAGCTTCTGAAAGCCGGCTTCTGCCATGCGGGCGGCCGTCGTCGGGATTTCCGGGCCGGGATTGACGCCTGAGGAAAGGGCGCTTTTCACGCGCCACCCGCCGGCCGGCGTGATCCTGTTCGCCCGCAACGTGCAGGACCGGGTCCAGCTGGCCTCGCTCGTCGCCGCCCTGCGCGCGGTGCTGCCCAGCGAGGCGGTGCTGATGGTCGACCAGGAAGGCGGCCGCGTCGCGCGCCTCCAGCCGCCGCACTGGCGTGCCCATCCCGCCGCCGCCGCGCTCGGGGCGCTGTTCGCGCACGATCGCGACGCCGGCGAAATGGCGGCCTGGCTCACCGGCGCGCTGATCGGCCTCGATTGCCGCGCTGCCGGTTTCGACGTCGCCTGCGCCCCGGTGCTCGACCTGCGTGTCCCCGGCGCCCACGACGTGATCGGCGACCGGGCGTTCGCCGCCGATCCGGACGCGGTCGGCCGGCTGGGCGGTCAGGTCGCCGCGGGATTGCTGGCGGCCGGCGTGCAGCCCGTCATCAAGCACATCCCCGGCCACGGCCGGGCGCGCGCAGACAGCCACCTGGAGCTGCCGCGCGTGCCGGATGAGGATCTGGCGGACGATCTGGCGCCGTTCGCGGGAAATGCGCATATGCCCTGGGCGATGACCGCGCACGTGCTTTACGAGAGCTGGGACCCCGCGCTGCCGGCGACACTCTCCCCCGCCGTACTCGGCGGCGTGGTGCGCGGCCGCATCGGCTTTCAGGGCGTGCTGGTTTCCGACGATCTGGCGATGGGCGCGCTGGCGGGAGCGCCGGCGGTGCTTGCGGGGCAGGCGCTGCAGGCCGGCTGCGACCTGGTGCTTCACTGCACGGGCCGGCTTGCCGAGACGGCGCCGCTGCTCGCGGGCTGCCCGGAGGTGACCCAGGCTGCCGCGGTGCGCTTGCAGGCCGGGCAGGCGCTGGCGGCGCGCTCGCGTGTGCCGCTCGACGAAACCCGACTGGCCGAGGCGCGGGACCGGCTGCTGGCGTGATCGACCTGCTCCTGCAGCTGGCGCTCGGCGTGGTGCCGGCGATCCTGGCGATCACCCTGCACGAGGCGGCGCATGGCTATGCCGCGCTCGCCATGGGCGACGACACGGCGCGGCGCGCGGGACGGCTGTCGCTCAATCCGCTGCGCCATATCGACCGGGTGGGTACCATCCTGCTGCCGGGGTTTCTGCTGATCGTGCAGCTGCTGACGCTGGGCCGGGTCGCCTTCATGTTCGGCTGGGCCAAGCCGGTGCCGGTGGCGGCCTGGAAGTTCCGCGATCCGCGTCGGGGCATGATGCTCGTCGCCGCCGCTGGGCCGGCGATGAACTTCTTTCTGGCCTGGCTCGCCGCTCTGGCCTGGCACGGCATCGACTGGTTGCCGCCGCAGCCGGGCGAGGTGGCGGCGACCCTGCTCGGCTATTTCATCCTGGCCAATCTGGTGCTCGGCCTGTTCAATCTGCTGCCGGTGCCGCCGCTGGATGGCGGGCGCATCGTCGTCGGCCTGCTGCCCGCGCCGATCGCCCTGCGCTGGGCGCAGGTGGAGCGCGTGGGCATCCTGGTCGTCGTGCTGGGGGTGTTCGTGCTGCCGCAGCTGCTGCGCGAGATGGGGGTGCGCTTCGATCCGGTCGGCGCGGCGCTCGGCAACGTGCTGCCGCGGGCGATTTCGCTGGTGCTGCGGCTGGCAGGCAACCATGGACTCGACTGAGCCGGACGGGCCTGGGCCGGAACCGCCGGGCGAGTCGCTGGTGCTGCGGCTGGAGGGGTTCGAGGGACCGCTCGATCTGCTGCTCGAGCTGGCGCGCGGCCAGAAGGTCGACCTCGCGCGCATCTCCATCCTGTCGCTTGTCGAGCAGTATCTCGCGGTCATCGAGGGGGCCCGCCGCATCCGGCTGGAGCTGGCGGCGGACTGGCTGGTGATGGCGGCGTGGCTCGCCTGGCTCAAATCGCGCCTGCTGCTGCCTGATGCGGCGGCTGTGGAGGAAGGCGAGCAGGCGGCAGATGTGCTTGCGGCCCGCCTGCGCGATCTGCAGGAGATGCGCCGGGCGGCTTCCTGGCTGGCGGCGCGGCCGCAGCTCGGGCAGGAGGTGTTCGCCCGCGGCGACCCAGAGGATTTCACCGAGATCGACCGGTCGCGCCTGGCGCTCGATGTACCGGGGCTGCTGCGCGGCTATCTTGCGGCGATCCGACGCGCGGCCGGCCATGTCCGCTACCGGCCGCCTGCCTTGACGTTGTGGACGGTGCAGGAGGCGCTGGGGCGCCTGCAGGCGATGCTCGGGCGCCTGCCGGACTGGGTCAGCCTGGAGCGCTATCTGCCCGCGACGCTCGGCAGTCCCATCGAGCGGCGCGCGGCGCTGGCCAGCACCCTGGTCGCCGGGCTGGAACTGGCGCGGGGCGGGGCGCTGCGGCTGCGCCAGGAAGCGCCGTTCGGGCCGATCCTGGTCGGGATGAAGCAGGAGGAGGGATGATGGACGAATATCTGCGGCTGGCGGAGGCCCTGGTGTTCGCCAGTGCAGCTCCGGTCGGGCCGCGCGCGCTGGCGCAGCTGCTGCCCGAGGATGCGGACCTCGATTCGGTGATCGCGGCGTTGCGGGCGCGCTATGCCGGCAGCGGCGTCGAGCTGGTGGAGGTCGCCGGCGGCCTGCAATTCCGGACCGCGGCGGATCTGGCGCCCCGCCTGCGCCGCGTCGTGGAGCTGCCGCGGCGGCTGCCGCGGGCGGCGATGGAGACCCTGGCGATCATCGCCTATCACCAGCCGGTGACGCGGCCGGAGATCGAGGAGATCCGCGGCGCCAGCCTGAGCCAGGCCACGGTGGACTCGCTGCTCGAGGCCGGGCTGATCGCGCCGAAGGGCCGAAAGGAGAGTCCCGGCCGCCCGACGCTGTGGGCGACCACCCCGGCCTTCCTGGCACAATTCGGCCTTTCCGGCCTCGGCGACCTGCCGCGCAGGGAAGACCTGCTGATCGACCCCCCTGGTGCTTAAGTCATGGGGTCTGGAGCCGCTGCCCCCAGCGGGTCCCCACGTCTCAGCGTTTGGGGCAGAGCCCTCGCCTTCGCCTTATGATCTGCTTTAGAACTCGCGCGCTTTATGTTTTTTGTCCCCCATGTTTGATTTCGCCCCATGTTTGATTTCGCCTGGTCTGAGATCGCCCTGATCGGCGTGGTTGCCCTGATCGCCATCGGTCCGAAGGACATGCCGGTGGCGATGAAGGCGGTGGCCGGGATGGTTAAGAAGGCGCGCCGCATGGCCGGCGAATTCCAGACCCATGTGGATGAGCTGGTGCGCGACGCCGACCTGCATGAGGTGCGCGACCAGATCAACCAGATCCGCCGCTTCGATTTCCGCGGCGAGGTCGAGCGCGCGGTCGATCCCGACGGTTCGCTGCGCAGCACGCTGGCCACCAACCCGCTGGCGCCAACGCCGTCGCTGCCGGTCGCGGCCGATGCCGAGCCGATCGCGATCCGCGAAGAGCACGTCATCGCGGCTCTTCCGGCGGAAGCGACGATGCCGCCGGTGGCGCCCGAGCCTGCCTTGCAGATCGGCGTTGCCGCGGAACTCGATGAAGCGCCGGCGTTCATCCCGCCGGAGGTGGTGGCGCTGCGGCAGGCACTGGCGGACGCGCCGGCCTTCATTCCCCCCGGCACCCGGCGCGCCTGAGCGGCGGCGACAGCACGACCGTGGCGCCGCGCGATGTAGAGGACCCGATCCACGACAAGCCGATGCCGCTGCTCGAGCATCTCGTCGAGCTGCGGCGCCGGCTGATCTGGTCGGCGGCGGCGTTCTTCCTGTGTTTCGCTCTCTGCTATCATTTCTCGACGCAGATCTATTCCTTTCTCGCCGAGCCGCTGGCGCGCATCCTGCAGCACCGCAGCGGCCAGGATCGGCACCTGATCTACACGGCGCTGTACGAGGCCTTTTTCACCTATCTGAAGGTCGCCGTTTTCGGCGCGGCTTTTCTGTCATTCCCGGTGGTGGCCTCGCAGCTCTGGCTGTTCGTGGCACCCGGCCTCTATCGCAGCGAGAAGCGGGCGCTGCTGCCCTTTTTGGTGGCGACCCCGGTGCTGTTCCTGGCCGGTGCGGCACTGGCCTACTACTTCGTCTTTCCCGTGGCCTGGCGCTTCTTCCTGAGCTTCGAGACGCCAACCGGGGCGGGCGGCCTGCCGATCCAGCTCGACGCCAAGGTCAGCGAATATCTGAGCCTGGTGATGAAGCTGATCTTCGCGTTCGGCATCGCCTTCCAGCTGCCGGTGGGACTGACGCTGATGGCCAAGGTGGGCCTGGTCACGTCCAAGGGCCTCAAGAAGATGCGGCGGTATGCGTATGTCGGCATGTTCGTGGTAGCCGCGGTGCTGACGCCGCCGGACGTCATCACGCAGAGCGGTCTCGCCCTGCCGCTGATCCTGCTCTACGAGATTTCCATCTTTTCCGCCCGCCTGGTGGAGCCCAAGCCGGTCGAGGTCTGAGATGCACGACATGCGCGCCCTGCGCGCCGATCCCGTGGGGTTCGACGCGGCGCTGGCGCGGCGGGGCTTGCCGCCGGCCGCCGAGGGCGTGCTGGCGCTGGATGCCGAGCGGCGCGCCGCGCTGACCGCCTTGCAGGACCTGCAGGCCCGCCGCAACACGCTCTCGCGCCAAGTCGGTCAGGGACGGCGCGAGGGCTCCGACACGGCGAGCCTGGAAGCCGAGGCGGCGGCGTTGCGCGGCGAGATGGAGGCGCTCGAGCAGCGATCCGCCATCCTCGACTCGGAAATGCGCGCGATTCTCGAGGCGCTGCCGAACGTGCTCGATCCGGACGTGCCGGACGGAGCGGACGAGAGCGCCAATGTGGTGCTCAAGCAGGTCGGCGCGCCGCGCGATCTGGGTTTTGCACCGCGGCAGCATTTCGAGCTCGGCGAGGCGCTGGGCATGATGGATTTCGACCTCGCGGCGAAGCTCGCGGGCAGCCGCTTCACCGTGCTGCGCGGGGGGCTGGCGCGGCTGGAGCGCGCACTAGGGCAGCTGATGATCGACCTGCATACCCAGACCCACGGCTACGAGGAAGTTGCGGTGCCGCTGCTGGTCAACAGCGCCACGGTGTACGGCACCAACCAGCTGCCGAAATTCGCCGAGGATCTGTTCCGCACCACCGACGGCCGCTGGCTGATCCCGACCGCCGAGGTGCCGCTGACCAATCTGGTCGCCGGTGAGATCGTGCCCGAGGCGCGCCTGCCGATCCGGGTGACGGCGCTGACGGACTGCTTCCGCAGTGAGGCCGGGGCGGCGGGGCGTGACACGCGGGGCATGCTGCGCCAGCACCAGTTCCGCAAGGCGGAGATGGTGTCGATCACCCACCCCGCGCAGAGCGAGGCCGAACAGGAGCGGATGACCGGCTGCGCCGAGCGCGTGCTCAGCCTGCTCGAGGTGCCGTTTCGCCGAGTCGTGCTGGCTGCCGGCGACACCGGGTTCGGCGCGGCGAAGACCTTCGATCTGGAGGTCTGGCTGCCCGGCCAGCAGGCTTGGCGGGAGATCAGCTCCTGTTCCAATTGCCGGGAGTTCCAGGCGCGGCGGATGAACGCTCGGTTTCGGGCGAACGAGGGCGGCACGGTCGGCTATGTGCACACGCTGAACGGATCGGGTGTTGCCGTCGGCCGGGCGCTGATCGCCGTCTTGGAGAACCATCAGCAAGCCGATGGCTCGATCCTGATCCCCGAGGCGCTTTGGCCGTACATGGGTGGCATGGAGCGGATCGCCCGTCGCTGACGGGTTCACGCTTTCTCACGCTGAAATCCCGGCGACCGGCAGCGAACTAGCGCGCACCCGCCGCAGAAACGCGAAAGCATGCTGACCAGCCCGCAGCGGTGGGGCCGGCTCGGGACATTGTTCGGGGGCAAGCTGGTGAGCTACGGCAAAGCGGATTGCGGAGCGGAGATGTGCGACGTCCCGGAAGCGCTCCCGCTGAAGAACCACGCCGAAGACGCCAGGATCGTGGTCGTCGATCCGAGCCGGCGGATGTCGTCGGTGATCAAGGAGTTCTGCCGATTCCTCGATCTGCAGTCCTGCCTGGCGGAGACCGGAGACGATCTCGGGCTGCTTCTGGAGGAGGCGCGGCCGATCGCGCTGGTGTGCGCGGTCGAGCCGGGCGGCCCGGACGGCTTCACGATCCTCAAGCGGGTGGCCGTTTACGACGCGACGTTGCCGGTGCTGCTGGTCACCCGCGAGCACGACGGGCTGCGCTACTTCGAGATGATCGAGGAGAGCTGGGGGCTGACCTCGGTCCTGAAGACCCGCGATCTGCCGCCGCCGCGGATGCTCATGGAGTTCCTGTCCCGGGCAGGTCTGAAGAGCGGCAGGCGGCGGCTGATCCCTTCCTGAGATCAGGAGGGCCGCTGCATAGACCGGCTGTATCGGGCAGGCATTCGCGGCGGAAAGCAGGCCGGGGAGGGGAGTCCCCGGCCTTGTTTCACGCGGGTGACGGCTTCAAGCGCTGCGGACCGGCAGGCTGCGCATTCCGGCGCCGATGCTGACCCGGCCGGTGTCGGCCACCGCGGCCGGCTCGCGTGCCGCCGGGAGAGTATCCATGCCGACGCGGAGGCGGCTGGTCTCGAGGAGTTCGGGCGAGGCTGTGAAGCTGGGGTTCATGGCTGAGATTCCTTGCTGATGCTCGGCCAACGGCCGGCCGAACCGCTGCGCCCCGGTGATAACGACAACGGCCCGGTCACGAAGGCGACCGGGCCGTGTTCGGCATCAGAGGAATGGCAGCGGGCGCAACTCGCCCGTTGACGCGTCCGTCGTATCCCGGGCGCCGGACGCCGTCAAGACTTTTTTCCTTTTTCCTCGTCTTTCTTTTATGGAAAGGATTAAGGTCCTGTAAACCTCGGAAGCCTTGCGCACGGGCGCCGGTCGAGGAATCAGCCGCCGCCGCTCTTTGCGCGTTCAGCGGCGGCCCCAAATCTGCCGGCGCCGGCCGTCGATCCGGGCGGCGGGTCAGGGCAGCGCGGGGGTACCTGTTGGCACCACAGACAGTCATCGTGAACGACAGGATGCAGCGAGGCTACCGCTATACGCGAACCGCGCCTCCGGGCGGCAACTTCGATCCCGGATTCATCCCCGAACTGACACCCCGGGAGATGCTGGCGCTGGGCGTTTTCGGCGGCAAGTACATGACCGACACGGTTGCCGAATTTCCGAGGAACTGGTTCGCACGTGCGAAACTGTCTCCGCAGGGGAAGGACCCCTCATGCAACTGCTTCGGCGTCCTGGCCAGTCAGCCGCTGGCCGAATGGCGCCGAAAGGGATGGCTCCATCCCGACGACCCCCGCGGCTGGTTCCAATGGTATTGCCGTTACTACATGGGCCGCCGCTTGCCCCAGGAGGACCAGCGTCAGATCGGGCGCTGGAAGGCGATGCGCCGGCATATCGAGCAGATTCGACACAATTGCGAGCCCGGCGACCTTTCCTGCCGGCGGCGCCAGCGCCAAGCCCTCCTGCAATGGGCCTACGACAGCCGGAGGATTTGAAGGCCATTGCACTATCGTTTAGGGTGAACAGGCATTCCCTCATGAAACGGGCGCGTGCAAAAAATCGCGCTGTTGGTTAATTTCACCTTTCCGGAGGCGCAGGAGCGCCGTCCGGCCTCCTCGGAGGCACCCATCGACCTTTTACCCGACCGCCTCTCGCCCGTTCTGCCCGCCCGTCCCGCGGGTCGGATCGTCTTGCGACTGCGGCTGCTCGGGGCGATGGAGGCTCGCACCACCGCTGGCGTGTCGGTACTGCCGCGCGGACGCAAAAGCCGCGCGCTCCTGGCTCTGCTGGCCATGTCCGCCCCCCGTCCCATGCTGCGGGAGCAGCTCTGCCACCTGCTGTGGAGCCGCCGCGAGCACGAGCAGGCCCGCGCCTCGCTCCGCCAATGCGTCCATGAACTCCAGCGGGCTCTCCTGCCGCTCGGAGGGGAATTGCTCCGTGCCGAGCGCAATCACCTCGTGCTCGACGCCGATCGCGTCTGGACCGATGTGCACGACCTGGCGCCGGCCGCGCCCGAGCATCCCGAGACGGGCGCCGACCTGGTCGCCTGCGCCGGCGGCCGATTGTTGGACGACCTCGTGGGTCTCGATCCGGCGCTCGACGGGTGGATCGAGGCGGAGCGGCAGCGGCTACGGCGCACCGCGCGCGCCATCGCCGAGGCAGCCCTGGCGGGCGAGCTCGACACGGCAGGGCGCGTCGCCGGCGCCGAGCGGCTGTTGGCGATCGATCCCGCGCACGAGGCGGGGTGGCGCGGACTGATGCAGGCCTATGCCGAGCGCGGCGAACGCGCTGCCGTTGTCGAGGCGTTCGAGCGATGCAGCGCCGCGCTGGCAGGGGCGGCCGGGATCGGCCCCTCGGCCGAGACCCAGGCCCTCTACGCTCGCATCTGCGAGGCCTCGGCAACGCCCGAGTCCCTGCCGCGCGTCGATCCCGACCGGCGTGGCGTCCGGCTCGGCGTGATGCCGCTGCGGGCGATCGGCGGGGAGGACGAGGCGCTCTCGCTCGGCTTGGCTGAGGAGATCACCACGGCGCTGGCGCGGTTCCGCTGGATCTTCCTGATCGCCAGCGTCTCCCTCGTCCCGGCGACGCAAGAGGCCGGGGACCCGAGCGGGCGCTGGCGAACGCTGGATCTGGATTTCGTGCTCGAGGGCACGGTGCAGCGCGGCGGCGGGCACGTGCGGGTTTCGGTGCGTCTGCTCGACCTGCGGGCGGGCGGCCACGTCGTGTGGGCCCGGCGCTTCGACCGCCCGGCGACCGACCTGCTGAGCCTGCAGGACGAGATGGCCGCCGAAATCGTCGCCCAGGTCGATCCGGAGCTGCTGCTGCACGAGGGGGCCCGCGTCGCCGGCCGCGCGGCCGCCGACCCCAGCGCCTACGAACTGGTGCTGCAGGCCATCCCCGCCATTTATCGCCTGGACCAGGCGAGCTTCCGGGCCGCCGGCGAGGCGCTGGAGGCCGCGGTGGCGCGCGACCCGAGTTACGCCGCGGCGCACGCCTGGC
>JAFAYM010000166.1 GCA_019240395.1 Acidisphaera sp.
TTCCACTTCAGCGCGCAGGCCACCATGTCGTCGATCAGCCGGTGTTCGTAGGTGAGCTTTTCGGCGGCGAACCGATCCTTGAACTCGGTGTCGTAGATCTCCTGGAACACGTCCTTGAACATGCCGTCATAGGCCTTGAGGATGGTGTTCTTCGTCGAGAGATAGACCGGATATTTGCGCGCCAGCCCGTAATTGAAGCTGGCCCTGGCAAAACCCTCGATCGAGGCGAGCGTGTTGTGCATGCCGAGCGTCACGCCGGGCGCCTTGAAGTCATAGACCTCCATGACCTCCGCCGCCCCGCCGCCGGCGGGATGGTAGGTCAGCGTCACCAGCCCGGGGCCGGGGATCTTGCGCTCCGTCGCACGGTAGATGTCGCCATAGGCGTGACGCCCGATGACGATCGGCTGGCTCCAATGCGCCACCAGCCGCGGCACGTTGCGGCAGATGATCGGCTCGCGGAAGATCGTGCCATCGAGGATGTTGCGGATCGTGCCGTTCGGGCTCCGCCACATCTTCTTCAGCTTGAATTCCTCGACACGCGCCTCGTCCGGCGTGATCGTGGCGCACTTCACGCCGACGCCGTACTGCCGGATGGCATGGGCGGCATCGACGGTGACCTGGTCATCGGTCTGGTCGCGGTACTCGATGCCGAGATCGAAGTATTTCAGCTCGATATCGAGGTAGGGAAGAATGAGCTTGTCCTTGATGAACCCCCAGATGATGCGGGTCATCTCGTCCCCGTCCAGCTCCACGACCGGGGTCTTCACCTTGATCTTCGCCATCCCACCCTCTTCACGGCTCGCCTGTCTCGCGGCGCGGACCTTCGCACCCGGGGCAGGGCCGGGCAAGCTTGGCCGGCGGCTCAGACAAGTGGCGCCAGGGCGGCCTTCATGCCGAACTCCCCGGGCAGGGCGCCTCTCGGGAATAGCCGGGTGACATGCCCCATCTTGCGGCCGGGTCGGGCCTCCGACTTGCCGTAGAGATGCGGGATCAGGCCCGGGGTCGCCACGATCTGCGGCCACAGCGCCGCCTCCTCCGGGCCGACCAGGTTCTTCATCACCGCATCCGAATGGCGGCCGGCAGCCGCCAGCGGCAGGCCGGCCACCGCCCGCACGTGCTGCTCGAACTGGCTGGCCGGACAGGCGTCGATGGTCCAGTGCCCGGAATTATGCGGCCGCGGCGCGATCTCGTTCACCCGCACCTCGCCCGCGGCGTCGACGAACATCTCCACCGCCAGCAGCCCGACGATCTCGAGGGACGCCGCCAGGCGGCGCGCGATCGCCTGAGCCGCGTCGGAGACGGTCGGCGGCACCGGTGCCGGCGCCAGCGTCAGATCGAGGATGTGGTCGCGATGCCGGTTCTCCACCGTCTCGAACGCCGCATCGGAGCCGTCGGCGCCCCGCGCGACGATCACGCTGATCTCCGCCGCGAAATCGACGAAACCTTCCAGAATGAGCGGCTTGGGAGAGAGTTCTTCATACGCCGGCGCAAGGTCGGCCGGGCTGCGCAGCATCATCTGGCCCTTGCCGTCATAGCCCAGCCGCGTCGTCTTCAGCACCGCCGGCAGGCCCAGCCGGGCGACTGCCGTCTCCAGCTCCTCTGGGGACCCGACCGGCAGCCACGGCGCCGTGGCGATCCCCGCGGCATTGACGAAACTCTTCTCGACGATCCGGTCCTGACTGACCCGCAGCACCGCCGGTGACGGACGCACCGGCTTCAGCGACGCCAGCAGATCCAGCCCCTCGGCGCTGACGTTCTCGAACTCGAAGGTGATCACATCGACCCGCCCGGCGAAGGCGCGCAGGGCCTCAGGGTCTTCGTACTCGCCGAGCGTCACCCCCGCCGCCACCAGCCCCGCCGGGCTGTCCGCCTCCGGGGTCAGGATATGGCACCGATATCCCAGCCGGGCCGCCGCCAGCGCCGACATCCGACCGAGCTGTCCGCCCCCGACGATCCCGATCGTGGCGTTCGGCGGGAGGGGAAACACCGTCACTCCGCCGGCAAGTCGGCGACACTCGCGGTCTGCTCGGCCCGCATCGCCGCCAGCCGGCCGGCGAGCGCCGCATCGCCCCCGGCAAGGATCGCCGCCGCCAGCAGGGCCGCGTTCACCGCCCCCGCCCGCCCGATCGCGAGCGTGCCGACCGGCACCCCGGCCGGCATCTGCACGATCGAAAGCAGGCTGTCCAATCCCTTGAGAGCATGGGATTCCATCGGCACGCCAA
>JAFAYM010000187.1 GCA_019240395.1 Acidisphaera sp.
CTGCTGCTGACCTGCACCGGCGGTGCCAGCCGGAACTACAGCCTCGGCCTGGCGCTCGGCCGTGGCGAGGCGCTGGCCGACATTCTCGGCGCCCGGAGCGGTGTCACCGAGGGCGTGGCGACGGCGCCCGCGCTGGTGGCGCGCGCCACGGCGGCGGGACTGGAGCTGCCGATCTGCGCGGCGGTGGCCGATTTGGTCGGCGGCCGCATGACGCTGCGCCAAGCGATTGCCGCGCTGCTGTCCCGCCCACGCCGCGACGAATAGCCGCGCAGCGATCAATGAGGTCCAGGAGGCTTCGGCCTCCTGGTGGGGTCCGGGGCAAAGCCCCGGCCTTGCCTTGCCTGCTTCCTAAAGCGGATCCCACCGCCGCCCGTCGCGCGCCAGCAAGGCGTCGGCGCCGGCCGGCCCGGCGCTGCCCGCCGCATAGATCTCAACAGCCGGCGGGTGATCGAGAGCCGGCTGCACGGCTGCCCAGGCGGCCTCGATCTGGTCGGCGCGCTGGAACAGCACGGTGTCGCCGTTCATCACGGCGTAGAGCAGCACCTCGTAGCCGACGCGCGACGGCATCGGGAAGCTGTCCTCATAGCGGAACGTCATGTCGGCGCGGGAGAGCTGCGCGTTCATCCCCGGGGTCTTGACGTTCATGTCGAGCGTGGTGTGCTGCTCCGGATCGAGGGTGATGCGGAGCACGTTGGCTGCCATGGTGCCGCCGTCGCGGTCGGGCAGCAGCGACACCGGTGCGGCGCGGAAGTGCACGGCGATTTCGGTGCGACGCGCGGCCAGGTGCTTGCCGGTGCGCAGGTAGAAGGGCACGCCGGCCCAGCGCCAGTTGTCGATCTCCAGCTTGAGAGCGACGTAGGTCTCGGTGGAGGAATCCTTCGCCACGTCCGGCTCGTCGCGGTAGGCCTTTGCGGATTGCCCCTGGACGGTGCCGGCGCCGTACTGGCCGCGCACGACATCGTCGTGCTGCACCGGCTTGATCGCGGCGATGACCTTCGCCTTCTCGCCGCGCACCGCGTCGGAGGTGTAGGCGCCCGGCGCTTCCATGGCGATCATCGCCAGCAGCGTGAATAGGTGGTTGGGCACCATGTCGCGGAGCGCGCCGGTGCCTTCGTAGAAGCTGCCGCGCAGTTCCACGCCGATGGTCTCGGCCGCCATGATCTGCACGTGGTCGATGTATTCGCGGCGCCACACCGGCTCGAAGACCGCGTTGGAGAAGCGCAGCGGAAAGATGTTCTGCACCGTCTCCTTGCCCATGAAGTGGTCGATGCGATAGACCTGCTGCTCGTCCGCGACCTTCAGGATGCGTGCGTTCAGCGCCTGCGCCGAGGGCAGGTCCTGGCCGAACGGTTTCTCGATCACCACACGGCGGAAGGCGTTCGGCTGCTGCTTGAGCAACCCGGCGCGGCCGAGCTGCTCCACGACCGGCGCGAAGAAGCGCGCGGCGACGGCCAGATAGAAGATGCAGTTCCCATCGCCCAGCTTGCCGCCGATGCCGCGGAACGTCGATTCATCGGCGAAGTCGCCCTTGAGGTATTCGAGCCGCTGCGTCACCCAGCCCCAGGCTTCGTCGTCGATCCGGTCGGGATGGAACTCGGCGGTCCTGTCATGGGTGAAGGACTGCATCGTCGCGGTCAGCCCGTCCGCCCACTCCCGGCTGTCCCCATCGCTGTGATCGACGCCGATGATCTTCATGCCGGCATCGAGCAGGTGCATGTCGGCGAGGTTGTAGAGCGCGGGCATGAGCAGGCGCTTGGTGAGGTCGCCATGCGCACCGAAGATCACCAGGGTCAAAGGCGGCGCCGGCGCGGCATTCTCCAGTTTCGCCTGCGCCGCCTGATGTTCGGTGTGTGACACGTATCGGCCCTTTTGCTCAGATGATTGCGACGGTGACGTTCTCGCCGCGCCAGGCGCCGTCTCGGCGGCGCCAGGTGAAGACGAGCTGCTCTCCCGGCTGCAGGTCGGCGGTGGGGATTTCCGCCGCGTTGACGCCGAGGCCGACATCGGCGGTGTCGATATCGCGGGCGGTTCGCCAGCCGTCGGCGGACCAGTGAACGGTGCCCGGCTGCGAAAGTTCGACGCGCAGCGCCAGGCCATGGGGCAGGGTGTCGCGGCGCCAATCCTCGCGCCAGCAGCGCAGCCGCCCGCGCCGCTGCTCCTTGAGGTAGCGCTGCATGGATTGCGGCGGCATGTCGAACAGCGCGCCGTCGGCCAGGCTGCGCAGCAGCTTGACGTGCTCGGCATGCGCCCAGACCAGGGGCATGGCAGAGCCGCTCGGGGCGCCGCGGAACAGCTCGCGCTCGGGGATGTCGTCGGCGTCCCAGACCTGCTCGGGCAGCATGCCGCCGGGGCTGGCGCAGGCCTCCATGGTGGCGAGCAGGCGACGTGCCTCCTCGGGGCGGCCGGCGGCGAGCTCATAGTGCGCGCGCTCGCCGATCAGCAGCGGCCAGGCGCGGCCCTGGCCGGTGCCGTCGAAGGCGCTGCCGTCGGGGTGCTCGCCGTAGCCGTCGCCGTTGTAGCGATGCCAGCCCGGACCCTGCGGCAGCTCGACGCGGAGCAGCCGGTCGATGACGGCGACCGTGTTGCGGATGCGCGGGTCGTTGGCATCGCGCAGGCCGAAGCGGACCAGCGCCAAAGCGTCGGGACTGACCAGGTCGGCGGCGGCGATTTCGGCGTCGTGGGGCGGCCGGTTGCGCACGGTCACCCGGCTGCCATCCAGGGGGGCGATGCGGAGGTAGTAGCCGTCCACCCCGGCCTCGCCGGCGAGGGTGGTGCCGGTGACGTAGGTCCAGGTCTCGATCTCGTCATTCCAGGCGTCGGCGGTGTCGCGCAGGAACTCGGCGATGCCGGCGTTCCCCTCGCGCTCGGCGAAATCCGCGGCGGCGAGCAGGGCGGGGATCTCCACCGCCAGGGTGAAGGGGGAGAAGCCGGCATTCTCCTCCCAGCGGTCCTGGCCGGTCATCGGGCCGTTGCGCACGACGAAGCCGGCGGCGTTGCGCACCATCTCCCAATACGACGGCATGTCGACATCGCCGATGGCGGCCAGCCGATAGGCCATCTCGACCAGCAGGATGGGAAAGGCGGTCTCGTCGAGCTGGATGCCGCGCCAGTAGGCGAGACCGTCGAGCCAGACGTTCTGCGGCCAATGGCCGTCCGGTTCCTGGATGGCGCGCAGATGCGCGAGCACCCGCCGGGCGTCGCCGAGGGCGCCGCAGGCCAGCAGCCCGCCGGCGGTCTCGCCGAGGTCGCGCGGCCAGACGAGATGGTAGCCGCCGAGGTCATCGTCGCCCTTGTTGAAGCCCCAGGGGATCGAGAGGCTGGCGATGATGCCGCCGGGGAAGGCGGGGGAATCGTGGGCGCGCATCACCGCCGTGCTGATGCGGTAGATGCTGGTACTTCCGTCCGCCACCTCGTCGAGCTTGGCCAGCGGCGTCTGCCAGGCGCGCCAGGCGGCGGCATATTCGGTCTCGGCCTTGGGGAAGCCGCGCTGGATGCTGGCGCGGGCGCGGAACGCCGCCTCCGCCCAGTAGCGGCCGAAGCCGAGCGCGAGCACGATCGGCGCGTCGCCGGAGACGTCGATCTCACCGGTCAGCGCGACGTTGCCGTCGGCGGCGCGGTCGTTCAGCCAGGTGAGCCGACCGTGCTGGCTGAGGTCCTGCCAGCCGTCGCTGCTTCCGGCGAAACCGGCGGCACGGGCCAGGAACGGCGCCGAGCAGCCCATGGCGAGGCAGGTGCCATCGCCCTCGGCGAGCAGCATCTGCTGGCCCTTGTATTCGCCGAGCCAAGCGGTGTTGTGGGCGCCACCGTTCACCAGATGCGGCGAGAGCAGCACGAAGAGGCGCAGCCGCTCACCCTCGGGCTGGGTGCCGGGAAGCAGGCGGATCTGCTGCAGCACGACGTCGCGCCAGGGGTCGCTGATGATGCGCTTTTCGATGACGTAGCGGCCGTCGCGGCTGACATTGCGCAGCACGAAGTCCGGCACGCCGGGCTCGATGGTGGTCACCGCGCTGTCGGTGTCGCGCTTCTCCTCGGAGAAGTAGCCGCCCGGGATGCCGTCGGTGACGATCAGGCCGCAGTCGCGGGTGCAGGCCTGGTCGACGCGGGGGTAGTAGACCTCGTTGAGGATGCCGTGGCTGAAGGTGAACCAGACGCGGCTGAGGGCGGAGAGGGCGGTGCCGACCCCGGCCTTGGCGCTGGAGGTCCAGCGGGGTTCGATGCCGGGCCAGCCCGGTGCGTTCGCCATCGGTGGGGTGCTCCAGTTGCGGGTGAGCGGATTGGGCGTCGGGCTGGTATGCAGGTTTTAAGACCGCAAGGCTGTTCCGCGTGCGTGACACTTGCGATCGCCTTGGGCCGAAAGGTATCGACAGGGGTACGTGCTCACGCACGATGGGCTATCATGCGGCAGGTTCGGGCGGCGCGGAACAGGAGACGGATCGATGGGCTACAGGGTCGCGGTTGTCGGCGCCACGGGGGCGGTCGGACGCGAAATGCTGAAAACCCTGGCGGAGCGCGGCTTCCCCACGGACGAGGTGGCGGCGGTTGCGTCCGGGCGCTCGACGGGCTCGGAGGTCTCCTTCGGCGAGAAGACGGTGCTGAAGGTGCAGAACCTGGAGACCTTCGACTTCCGGGGCTGGGATATCGGCCTGTTCAGCCCGGGGGCTTCGGTCTCGGCGGTGCATGCGCCGCGGGCGGCGGCTTCGGGGTGCCTGGTGATCGACAACACCAGCCAGTTCCGCATGGAGCCGGACGTGCCGCTGGTGGTGCCGGAGGTGAACCCGCAGGCGCTGCGCAAGATCCGGCGCGGCATCGTCGCCAACCCGAATTGCAGCAC
>JAFAYM010000242.1 GCA_019240395.1 Acidisphaera sp.
CGGTCTTCGGCGGCACCGGCACCAACGAGACCTTCGCCGGCAGCGGCGACATGCTGATGATCGAGGGCAGCGGCAATTCCACCTTCTACTCCGGTTCCAGCAACGCCGAGGTCTTCGGCGGCAGCGGCAGCGACCTCTACGCCTTCGTCAACGGCCAGGGCGGCGGGAACGATCTCATCGTCGGGTTCAAGGCCGGCACGGATCACCTGTCGCTGCAGGGCTACGGCGCCGCCGGCGTGGCCGCCGCCGAGACCCAGGCGGCGACCGGAGTGGGCGGCAACACGGTGATCAACCTGAGCGACGGCACCCAGATCACCCTCGTCGGGGTCTCCGGCCTGTCGTCCAGCAGCTTCGTGTAGTCAGCCCATACGGTAGAGCAGCGTGCGATCAGGTGGAATCACCTGATCGCACAAAGCTGCTCGCCAAACACAGCGCTAAAGCGCGGGCGTGAACGCGAGTTCGCGCCCGCCGCTTTAGGCGAGGGCAGGAGGCTCTCGCCTGACAGCCGCCGTGTTGTTACCGTCCCGGGCAATGACGTGGGAGGAACGACATGCAATACCGGCAGGCCCGATGCGTGGTGGCTCTGGCGTTTGGCGGGCTGGTCCTCGGCGCCTGCCATCGCGACGCGCCGATCTACAACGTGCAATCCGACCGGTTCAGCGGCCAGGCCTCGTTGAGCCAGCGAACGGCACAGATCGATCGGGCCGGCGCCGCACTCGGCTGGTCGATGAACAATGTGCGGCCCGGCCATATCGAGGCGACGCTGCATCTGCGCGAGAATACGGCGGTGGTGGCGATCGACTACACGCCGTACGCCTTCTCGATCAGCTATGTCAGCGGCAGCCCGAGCCTGAACTACACCGGCAGCCAGATCCACCCGAACTACAACGGCTGGATCCACAACCTCGAGCAGCGGATCGTGAGCGAGTCCGCCTGACAACGACCATCACGAGGGGAGGGGGAAAGCCTGCAAGCCTCTCCCGGCTTCTGATCGTCAGAGATGCGCCTGGAAGAACTGCAGCGTCCGCTGCTGCGCCAATTCCGCCGCCTCGCGGTTATAGCCGTCCCGCTCGTTACAGCCGAACCCATGCCCGGCGGCAGGATAGACGAAGATCTCCACCTCGGGCTGCGCGGCGCGGATCGCCTCGACATCCTGCATGCTTATCGAGGCATCGGTTTCGCCGAAATGCAGCTGCACCGGGCAGCTCGGCTTTTCAGTCCGGGTGGCGGCGATGCCGCCGCCGTACCAGCCGACGGCGGCGCGGAAGCGGCGTGAGCGGGTGGCGCCCCACCAGGCCACGGTGCCGCCCCAGCAATAGCCGACGATGCCGATCCGGGTGGCCCCGAGATGCGCGGCGGCCGCCTCGATATCGGCGATCACGCCGGCTTCCGGAACCTTCTCGCGGAGCTCCCGGCCGCGCGCCATGCCCTCCGGCGTGTAGCCCAGCTCGGCGCCCCGTTGCGCGCGGTCGAACAGGGCCGGCGACGCCACGGCGTAGCCCTCGGCGGCGAAGGCGTCACAGACCTCGCGGATGTGATGATTGACCCCGAAAATCTCCTGCACGACGACCAGGCAGCGCTCGGCGCCGGCAGGGCCGGCCGTGTACGCGGAGAACTTGTGCCCGTCGGCGGCTGTCAGTTCCACGTTTTCGCCCATGGCGACTCTCCGATCTGGTGCGTGCAGGCCGGGTTTGTCGCCTCTCGCGGGCAGGGCGTCAACGCTGCGTCACCGTGGTCGGGCCGCCGCGTTGACCCACCCCGGGGCCGGGGCTATGCCTTGCGGTGCGCTGTCCGCCCGGCCAGGAGACCGTTGCCGCCCATGCCCGACATCCGCGACGCCCTGCTGGTGACCCGCAACACCGAGGGCAAGCTGGTGCAGCGGCCGTTGTCGCCCTTCATGCTCGGCAGCGCCTACCGCTTCCAGCTGACCTCGCTGCTGTCCATTCTCCACCGCCTGACCGGCATCGCCGTTTCCGTCGGCACCCTGCTGCTGACCTGGTGGCTGGTCGCGGCCGCGACGTCGCCGGAGGCGTACGCGACGGTGTCCGCATTCATGCGGTCCTGGTTCGGGCTGCTGCTGCTGTTCGGCTGGTCGGCATCGCTGTTCTATCACCTGCTGAACGGCATAAGGCATCTCGCCTGGGATGGCGGCATCGGCTTCGATCTGCCGCAGGTGCATGCGAGCGGGTGGGCGGTGGTGATCGGCACGGTGGTGCTGACGGTGCTGGCCTGGGCGGCCGGCATCGCGGTGCTGTAGGGGCCGGCCGTGTCGGAGACCACCAAGGGGCGGCGTGACCTGCGCGTCGAGATGATGCGGAGCCAGCTCGGCCGGGTGCGCGGGCTCGGCTCGGCGAAATCCGGGGTGCATCACTGGTGGGGCGAGCGGGTCACCGCGATCGCGCTGGTGCCGCTGACCCTGTGGTTCATCCTGTCGATCTATCGCCTGGCCGGCCTGGACCAGCCGGCGCTGGCGCACTGGGCGGCGAGCCCGGTGCACACGGTGCTGCTGATCTGCCTGGTGCTGGCGACCTTCCACCACATGCAGCTCGGCCTGCAGGTGGTGATCGAGGACTATGTGCACACCGAGGCGACGCGCTTCACCCTGCTGCTGCTGGTGAAGGCGATCAGCGTGGTGCTGGCGCTGGCCTGCCTGGTGTCGGTGCTGAAACTGGCATTCTGACGGACGGGACCATGGACGCGAGCACCCTGCCCTCGGCGCGCGCCTACAGCGTGATCGATCATACCTACGACGTGGTCGTGGTGGGCGCCGGCGGTGCCGGTTTGCGCGCGACGCTCGGGCTCGGCGCGGCGGGGCTGAAGACCGCCTGCATCACCAAGGTGTTCCCGACGCGCAGCCACACCGTCGCCGCCCAGGGCGGCATCGGCGCGGCCCTCGGCAACATGGGCGAGGACGACTGGCGCTGGCACATGTACGACACCGTCAAGGGGTCGGACTGGCTCGGCGACCAGGACGCCATCGAGTATATGTGCCGCGAGGCGATCCCGGCGGTGTACGAGCTCGAGCATTTCGGCGTGCCGTTCAGCCGCACTGAAGAAGGCAAGATCTACCAGCGCCCGTTCGGCGGGCACATGACGGAATATGGAAAGGCCCCGGCGCAGCGCGCCTGCGCCGCCGCCGATCGCACCGGGCACGCCATCCTGCACACGCTCTATCAGCAGAGCCTGAAGCACGAGGTGGAGTTCTTCGTCGAATATTTCGCCCTCGACCTCCTCATGGAGGAGGGTGCCTGCCGCGGCGTCCTCGCCTGGTGCCTGGAGGACGGCTCGATGCACCGCTTCCGCGCGCAGATGGTGGTGCTGGCGACCGGCGGCTACGGCCGCGCCTATCTCTCCTGCACCTCGGCGCATACCTGCACCGGCGACGGCGGCGGCATGGTGCTGCGCGCCGGGCTGCCGATGCAGGACATGGAGTTCGTGCAGTTCCACCCAACCGGCATCTTCCCCGCGGGCTGCCTGATCACCGAGGGGGCGCGCGGGGAGGGCGGATACCTGACCAATTCCGAGGGCGAGCGCTTCATGGAGCGCTATGCGCCGACCGCCAAGGACCTGGCCTCGCGCGACGTGGTGTCGCGGTCGATGACGCTCGAGATCAATGCCGGCCGCGGCTGCGGCCCGGACAAGGACTTCATGCTGCTGCATCTCGAGCATCTCGGCGCCGAGATCCTGCACGAGCGCCTGCCCGGCATCTCCGAGACCGCAAAAGTGTTCGCCGGGGTCGACGTGACGAAAGAGCCGATCCCGGTGCTGCCGACGGTGCACTACAACATGGGCGGCGTTCCCACGAACTACCGCGCCGAGGTGCTGCACCCGACCGAGGCGGACCCGGACGCCGTGGTGCCCGGGCTGATGGCGATCGGCGAGGCGGCGTGCGTCTCGGTGCACGGCGCCAACCGGCTCGGCACCAACTCGCTGCTCGACCTGGTGGTGTTCGGCCGGGCCGCGGCGCAGCGCGCGGCCGAGATCCTGAAGCCCGGGGCGAGCCAGGCGCCGCTGCCGCCGCGCGCCGGCGAGGCCTCGCTCGACCGCTTCGACCAGGCGCGCCATGCCGGCGGCGGCACCCGGGTGGCGGCGCTGCGCCTGGAGATGCAGCGGACCATGCAGGGACACGCCGCGGTGTTCCGCAACAGCGAGAGCCTCAACGAAGGCGTCGCCAAGATGCGGCGCGTCTGGGACGGGCTCGCCGACATGTCGGTCACCGATCGCAGCCTGATCTGGAACTCCGATCTGGCCGAGGCGCTCGAACTGCAGAACCTGATGGGCAATGCGATGACCACGATGGTCAGCGCGGCGGCCCGCACCGAAAGCCGCGGCGCCCACGCGCATGACGACTATCCCGAGCGCGACGATGCGCACTGGATGAAGCACACGCTGTCGTGGTGCGGCGATGCCGGGGGCGTGGAGCTCGACTATCGGCCGGTGAAGATGCAGACGCTGACCAACGAGGTCTCCGTCTTTCCGCCGAAGAAACGCGTCTACTGACGAGAAGGCTGAGATGGTCGAATTCGCACTCCCCGCCAACAGCCGCGTCGGCAAGGGCCGCTCCTACCCGGCACCGGCGGGAGCGAAACGGGTGAAAGCTTTCCATGTCTATCGCTGGAACCCCGATGACGGGCAGAACCCGCGCACCGATTCCTACGAGCTGGACCTCGATGCCTGCGGGCCGATGGTCCTGGACGCGCTGATCAAGATCAAGAACGAGGTCGACCCCTCCCTCACCTTCCGCCGCTCTTGCCGGGAAGGCATCTGCGGCTCCTGCTCCATGAACATCGACGGCAGCAACACGCTGGCCTGCCTCAAGCCGATCGAGGACGTGAAGGGCGCCGTCCGCATCAACCCGCTGCCGCACATGGCCGTGGTCAAGGATCTCATCCCCGATCTCTCCCAGGCCTACGCCCAGCTGCGCAGCATCGAGCCTTGGCTGAAAGCCGACACGCCGCCGCCTCCCGACGCCGAGCGCCTGCAGAGTCCGCGGGAACGCCACAAGCTCGACGGCATGTGGGAATGCATCCTCTGCTTCTGCTGCACCACCAGCTGCCCCAGCTACTGGTGGAACGGCGACCGCTATCTCGGGCCGGCCGTGCTGCTCGCGGCCTACCGGTTCATTGCCGACAGCCGCGACGAGGCGACCGGCGATCGCCTCGATGCGCTCGAGGACCCGTTCAAGCTGTATCGCTGCCACACCATCCTGAACTGCACCCAGACCTGCCCCAAGGGACTCAATCCCGCCAAGGCGATCGGCGAGATCAAGCAGTTGCTCGTCGAGCGGCAGACTTGAAGAAAGGGAGGCGAGGGGCTCTGCCCCCAAACGCTAAAAAAGGGGACCCCGCTGGGGCCGCGGGCCCCAGACCCCTTTACTGAAGATGTTCAGCGGCGATCTCAGCAGCCAGGGAGGACGGGCCCGTGCCTGGTCGGACAGCTTGCTGGTCGATCACGGCATCTTTCGCGCGGTCTGGGACAACTGGGCGGCCGTGGTGCCGGGGCGGCTCTATCGCTCCAACCATCCGACCCCGCTGCGGCTCGCCGGGGTCAGCCGGCGCTACCGCCTGAAGACCCTCATCAACCTCCGAGGGCACCGGCAGTGCGGCTCGGACGCGCTGTCGCGCGAGGCGGCGGCGCGTCTCGGCCTGATTCACATAGACGCCCCCTTCGAGAGCCGCGGCGCGCCGCACCGCGACCGCATCCTGCGCCTTGCCGAGATCTACCGGACGATGCAGGAACCGGCCCTCATCCACTGCAAGTCCGGCGCCGACCGCGCCGGCCTGGCGGCGGGGATCTTCATCCTGCTCAACGGCGGCACCACGGCGACGGCGCTACGGCAGCTCTCCTGGCGCTTCGGCCATTTCAGCCGCTCCCGCACCGGCATCCTCGACGCCTTCTTCGTCCACTACGCCGTCGAGGCCGAGGGCCGACTCGCCTTTCTCGACTGGGTGCGCGACGAATACGACGAAATGGCGCTGCGGCGGGACTTCGTCGCCGGCGGCTTGGCGAGCTTCGTCAACGACCGGCTGCTCCAGCGGGAATAGCCCCGGCCAGGGGAACCGGAGCCGGGGCCGCCGGTTTCGCTCGGGGAGGCAACCAACAGGAGGAGCAAGATGGCAAGAGTCGCTCTCGTCACCGGCGGCACACGCGGCATCGGTGCCGAAATCAGCCGGGCGCTGCAGGCTGCCGGCCGGACCGTGGTCGCCAGCTACGCAGGAAACGACGAAGCCGCCCGCGCTTTCGCCGCCGATACCGGCATGAATGTCATCCGTTTCGACGCCGGCGACTTCGGCGAGTGCCAGGCGGCGGTGGAGAAGATCACCGGGGATACCGGCCCGATCGAAATCCTGGTCAACAACGCCGGCATCACCCGCGACGGCACCCTGGCGAAGATGACCCGGGAGATGTGGGATGCCGTCCTGGATACCAATCTCGGCTCCTGCTACAATCTCTGCAAGCTCACCTTCGATGGCATGCGCCAGAAGAAGTTCGGCCGCATCGTCAACATCGGCAGCGTCAACGGCCAGGCCGGCCAGTACGGGCAGGTGAACTACGCCGCCGCGAAATCCGGTATCCACGGCTTCACCAAGGCGCTGGCCCAGGAAGGCGCGCGCTTCGGCATCACGGTGAACGCCATCGCGCCGGGCTACGTGGATACCGACATGGTGCGCGCGGTGCCGCCGGACGTGCTGCAGAAGATCATCGCCCGCATCCCCATGGGGCGCCTCGGCCGCACCGCCGACATCGCCCGCGGCGTGGTGTTCCTCACCGCCGACGATGCCGACTTCATCACCGGTTCGACGCTGTCCATCAACGGCGGCCAGCACATGTACTGAGCGCGGAGACGAAGGATCGGGCGGCTTATACCAGTTCTCGGAAGTGCCGACGGATAGCCGTCATATCAGCGAAGCGGGATCCCCATGTGCCGCGTGGACCCCCGCTTCGCGGGGGTGACGATAATGGGTGCGCTCTGA
>JAFAYM010000243.1 GCA_019240395.1 Acidisphaera sp.
CGGTCTTCGGCGGCACCGGCACCAACGAGACCTTCGCCGGCAGCGGCGACATGCTGATGATCGAGGGCAGCGGCAATTCCACCTTCTACTCCGGTTCCAGCAACGCCGAGGTCTTCGGCGGCAGCGGCAGCGACCTCTACGCCTTCGCCAACGGCCAGGGCGGCGGCAACGATCTGATCGTCGGGTTCAAGCCCGGCACGGATCATCTGTCGCTGCAGGGCTACGGCGCCGCCGGCGTGGCCGCCGCCGAGACCCAGGCGGCGACGGGCGCGGGCGGCAACACGGTCATCAACCTGAGCGACGGCACCCAGATCACCCTTCTCGGGGTCTCGGGTGTATCATCCGCCAACTTCGTATGAGCAATAGAGACAAATTAGATTGACCAAATAAAGGACGTAATAAGCTCAGCTACTCCATAAAGGACTCGGCACGTTCGTTCGGCGGAGCCGTAGCAGCTCTCCGACATCCCGCCGCAAACTGCCCTTAATATACGCCCGGCTCTATTGACTGACGCATACCCATGACCGGGTTCCGATGGTTGTAATGCGGTCTGGCTGTGCAGTGAGCCAGTTCCATGCGTCGCAGCACGCCTCGACGATGGCGTCGTATGTCTCGAACACGCGGTTGCTGAGCTTGTTGGCGCGCAGAAAGGCCCAGACGTTTTCGACTGGGTTCAGCTCCGGGCTGTAAGGTGGCAGGATCACCAAGGTGATGTTAGCGGGCACGCGCAATGTGCCCCCGACTTTGTGCCAACCCGCCCCATCGACGATCAGCACGGCATGGGCGCCGGGCGTGACGTTGGCGCTGATCTCGGCCAGGTGCAGGTTCATCATCTGCGTGTTGGCGGTCGGCAGCACGAGGGCAGCACCCACGCCGCGATCGGGGCAGATGGCGCCGAACAAGTATGCCCACGAGTAGCGCTGGTCGCGGGGCGCTGAGGGACGCGATCCCCGCTCCGCCCAGATCCGGGTCAGCGTGCCTTGCTGGCCAATTCTGGCTTCATCCTGCCACCACACTTCCAACGGCTGACCGCGGGCATGGTCCGGCAGGGTTTCCGCTATGAGGGCGGCGAAGTAGCGCTGAAAGACGCTTGCACCGCAGGATCGCCCGCGGGATGGCGTGGCCGGGTTGCCAGATGCCGAAAGCTGAGCCGGCGCAACACGGTGCTCATCGTGCGCTCGGCCAAAACCACCCCGAACTTGCGTTTGATCTCCCGCGCGAGGTCGATGCGCCGCCAACGCACCACGCCGTGCTCGGCCGGGTGCGGGCCGCGGCGCACCCACTCGGCAAGTTCGGCTTCCTGCTCAGGCGACAGCAGACGCTTCGGGCCGACTGCGCCTTGCCGATCCACCAGCCCGGCCAAGCCTTCCGCGTTGTAGCGATGCACCCAGTCGCACAAGGTCTGTCGGTCCATGCCGGCCGCCTGGGCTGCTTCGGTGCGCGACGCTCCTTCCAACACCATGGCCATCGCCAGCATCCGCTGCGACGCCGCAACCGACGGCGCACGTCGCGCAGCGCGACGCAATCCGGCGGCGTCAAGCTCTTGCCGGGTGATTTCGATGGGGGCTGCCATGCTGCTCTCCGCGAATCGGGTTCGAGCACAGCGAAACACGTCGAGGCCGATCCGGGAATCCCCCGCGAGTCACACAATTCGGCCGGGCGTATTAGAGCGGCGGGAGCCAAACAGGAATCGCTCTTGCCGACGCGGGGGGTGATCTGATTCACCGCGACTGGAGGTGTGGCCATGGCGAGATGATCTCGATGGATCTGCGGACGAGACTGGTGGCGGCGGTTAATGCCGGCTGGTCCTGCCGGGCGGCGGCGGAGCGGTTTAACGTGAGCGCGAGCTGCGCGATCAAGTTGCTGGCTCGAGTCCGCCGGACGGGTTCGGCGGTCCCCGGACGGCGCGGTCGGTCGCCTGGCGGTGGCAAGCTCGCACCGTTCAAGACAGCGCTGATCGGCTGGGGGAGGAGAAGCCCGACATAACGCGGTGCCGGAATTGGCGGAGCGGCTGCGGCGTGAGCACGGTGTCGCGGCGGACCCGAGTGGGTTGTCGCGGCTGCTGTGCCAAGCCGGCTGGACATTTAAAAAAAGCCCTGTCCGCGCAGGAGATCGAGCGTGCCGACGTCGCCAAGCGACGCCGACGCAGGTTGTGCTGGCTGCTGCCGTGGCTGAGCCGGCGTCTCGCCCAGCTGGTGTTCATCGATGAAACGGCGTCGGCCCTGACGCGCCTGCGGGGGCGGGCGCGGCAGGGCCGACGCCTGCGCGCCAAGGCGCCGCATGCGAATGGTACCGCAATGTGGGGCCGCGACGAACAGGAGACCCAGGCCAAGCTGGATGCTTGGAACGCTCCGATCCATCGGGTCCGTGCCCGGATCGAGAGATCTTCGGCACCTGGAAGCGTTCTTATGGATTGCTTCGAATGCGATGGCGAGGCCTCGCTCGCGCCGCTGCCCAAGTCCATTTCACCGCAACCGCCTACAATCTCAAACGCAGCCTAAACATCCTCACCACGTAGCGGACATCTGGGTCCCTATCGTCAAGAGCAGTGGCTGCGCTCAGGACCTCTCCCAGGGGCACCTCGTAAGCAAAACCAGACACTTGCGCCCATCCCCGAACAGGTCTCATAGGAGGCTGATCGCCGCCTTGCCTGGCCGCAGCCGCCGATCCCCGCGCCGGTCGCCCCCGCCATCCTTCACGGCCCCCAATTCCGACACCGGTAAACCTCGAATAGGCCTCATGCGGCTTAGGCTGCGTGCGAAGTTGGCTTCAGTCTTTGACCTCGATGGACTGCCCTCGTACGAGACAACCGACAGCCAATACTGGCGATCCATGGCAACCAAAAAGTGCTTGCGCCGAAGATAACAAACCCGAATTGATATAATGAAGGTTCAGCACCCTGTCCCTTAGGCTTTCGGAAACGCCCAATTCGACCACGGATCCCTTGTATCGCACCAAGGCAGATCCGGGCTCAGCGTTCAACAAAAATATGCCCGCTTTACTCTCGCCGACCATAAGAGACATCGGATTGGGCATGGAATGTGGATGGAAGATTGCAACGCGTTCCTCAGTCGAAATGATGGTGCCGGACAAACGTGGTGGTGACCTGATAATCGAGGGTTCCCGAGTGAGAGAATCTGGCTGCATAAAAAAGAGTCGGCCACCATTGGAAGCAGTCAGGCTTCCATCAGCTACAGACAATACGGCCTCATGCCGAATCTGGTCTCCCGACTCGGCTACGCTGCTCTCGTAGGGCATCGAACACAGTCTTTCCTCAACAAGACGGTAGTCGCTGGATGGGCGAGCAGTGGCGATCGCCAGAACCGTTATGGCCGTCACACGGCCATGTTTCTGGAACCATGTCGCTATCATCTAGGAAAGTCTCCTGGAAACACTGAAGCCGACAAACTCATCTGCCCGTATAAAAGTTCAGAAGGTAGGCCCCCAGCGTTTGAGGAATGCACCTCAAGGGTTTCAACAGACAGACCTAAATTACCGAACCGCGCATCTGTAATCAGCGATACAACTGCTTCCATGCGTCCACGGAAGTCAACCCAAGCAACGCAGAAGCTGGAAGACGGCAAACATTTGGCAGGATCGATAAAAATACCCATCAGTGCAAGGTGGTGATGTTCTGCCAATCTAGAAACTCTTTTCTGCAATTCAAATGTTAATGCGCTAGAATCTGACTCCTGAAGCAGGCCAAGGCGGGTTGCCAGTCCCAGATTGCTCGCGGCCAGTCGTTCTAAATACGGAATCTGCAGCTGCCTTCGAAGCAGAGAGTTATAGGCGAGCTCATACTTTTCTTGTACCCTTCCAAGCTTCTTGTCGAAACGCGCACTGCAAAAAGCTAAAACCAGCAAAACGATGGTCAACCAAGTTCGCGTCGAGGCAACCTGACGAGGTAGGATCGAACCGGAAGGGCCGAATTTATCCGCCATAGGTAGCGCTAATCTGAAACTTTTGTACTCCGGAAGGCATCCGGCTTTCCAAAAAGAAGACGTTTTGAAGGAGAGGATATTCTGCTAAGTTGCGGAATATTTTTTGTGGATCTTCGGAATACCCTGTAAGAGAGACTTCCGGAAGTCTTATGCTGAGCCTTTCAAGGAAAGATCCAGGGAGTGCCGTTTCCAAGAGCGATATGGTCCTCAGCATTCGCTCCGTCTTTGCGTCCTGGCGTGCAGCCGCTGCAAATCCCCGCTGCTGGCTCAACAAAAAATTCTCGTGCTGAATGTAGGCCTCGTCATACCAGGAAAGTTGCCTCGTCAGGCTGCTCAGTCGATGAATTGCCGCAACTCTGCTTAACATATCGATGCCGGAGAAAACCGAACACATCACGAGCACCAGAGCTATTAGGCTTAGGCACCGAGAGTCGGGTTCCGGCGCAGGTTGATACCGAACTGAAGCAATGTTCTCGCCGAGTATAATGAGAACTGATCGCCATTCTTTCCGCGCCGCGGGAACTGCGAGTTCCTTGATGAGCGACCAAGGAAAGTAGTGTAAGCGCACCCGCCGATCGCCCCGGAACTCGATCCTATGTCCTCGAGCAGTCGCCCAGCAGATTTCATGCGCAGCAAACGGAGTTACCCGATCAATTTCGTCACGCACTAGGACAGGGAGCGACCGATCATCATCCCTGTTCACGTAAATGTCGCACGTCAAGATGTTCTCCAGGGGAACTTTCACGATAAGGACGTGTGGTCGCCTATGCGCTTGCAGGTACTCTGATAGCCGAGTCGGCGGCACGGGCCAGTCCCGGAGAGCGTTGCCTTTCGGAGGGACCAAGCTGTTGCTATCGACAGACAAGAATCCATCCTGGCATAGCGAACACCTGAGCACAGCCCACCATGCAGGTAGAAACCTCAATCGTGACCACAAGGCAATCTGACACCAGTCGGCAAATTTGCTAAGCACGGATGGAAGAACTTTGTGTGGGTCGGCACAGTTAAGCCAGCCTCGAATTAAGCGGACGTAAATCTACAAGAGCCCGCCGAGTTTGAACGATGGCAAGCGTCTTCGGAGCGCAAGAGTATGAACTGCGAGCCGGATGCAGTAGGCTTGCGCGTTCCTACATGGCCAAGGGATGCGTCGGGTCAGAGATCATGTCCTCCGGGCATGGTGTGTAGCCACCGGCGTGCAGAGCAGGTTGGCTGCCTAGTCAGTCTGCCAGGGATTGCAAGCTGACGAAGAGATCATCGGTGGGACGCTCGGGCTCGCGCGCATTGCGTGGCGAGCCACAGCTCGAAGGGCCGCCCTATGGAAAGCAAACGCTTGCTACGGCTGCATTGATCGTATTTTCAGCGGTCGCTAACACTAGATCAAGTCAGAGGCAAGATGCAGAGGAGGCTCACCTCTGATTAAGGATCTATAAATGAACTGGCAATTACATTTGGGTGTTCGGCAAAGGATGGTATAGGGTGAGAGCTCTCAAACTTTTTCTCGATCGCCCGAGTCGGAAACTCAAGGCGGTCAGAGTCTCAAACGGGTTCCGGTATTGACGAGTTCCCAGGACTCGAACCCCGTTGGACGTCTTGATTCTCAGGGTGTTGAGTGCTTTGCCTCGACTGCACCCGATGGATTTCACAATCCAATCTGCGAGAAGCTTTTGAGGTTCGGGGCGCACGTTCTAGAGGACTATGAGCTGCTCAAGATGCTGCTTCTTTTCAGTCAGCCGCGAGACGACACCGAGCCGCTTACCAATGCCATCATTGAAGTCTTCGGCACGTTTGCAGATGTGCTCTCGGCCACCCCTGGCGAGCTGCTTGCGCTACCGGGCTTAACTGAACAGAGCGTGGCCATCCTCAAACTGGTCCAAGCGTCCGCGCTCCGGCTAGCGCGGGCGGAACTCATGAACAGACCCGTGCTCAACGCCTACGACCGAGTGACAGCATATCTACAAGCCGTTCTGGCGCGCGAGAGGGTTGAGCAGCTCCGGGTGCTCTTCCTGGATACCCAGAACCGCTTGATCCTCGATGAGATGCAGTCCCGGGGCACCGTCAATCACACACCGGTTTATCCACGGGAAGTGATAAAGCGTGCCCTAGAACTCCACGCCACTTCCATCATATTGGTGCACAACCACCCTAGCGGTAATCCAGAGCCCTCGAGGGATGATATAG
>JAFAYM010000078.1 GCA_019240395.1 Acidisphaera sp.
CGCCAGGTGCGCTCCCCCGGATTCGGCTCGCCGGAGACGAGCAGCACGCGCAGCCGGTCGCGCACGCCGTTGATCTCCACCACGGCGCGGTTGTTGAGCTGGCTGACCTCCCCGGCGAGCGGCTCGGCGCGCAGCTCGACCACGGTCGGCCCGGCGCGGGTGATCGGGATCTCGATGCGATGCTCCGGCCCGACCGGCACGCTTTCGACGCGCGGTGGCTCGCCGTCCCGACGGATGGTCAGCTGGGCCGAGCCGACCGGTGCGCCGGGGGGGTGCGGCACGCCGAGATCCTCGATGGCGACGCGCAGCTCCACCGACTTGCCGACGATGCCGTAGCTCGGCGCCTCGATGACCCGCAGCCGGCGGTCGGTCTCCTCGCCCTTCGCGGGGATCAGCACGTTGAGCGGCGCGCCGCCGGGCGGGGTCGTGGGGATGTCGTGCACCTGCCCGTCGGTCACCGCGACCACCCCGGCGAGGCGCGAGCGCGGAATGTCGGCGAGCGCCCGGTCGATGGCGGCGAACAGCCGCGTGCCGGCGGAGCCCCCCTCGGGCACCGTGATGGTGCGCAGCTCGAGCCCGGGCAGCCGGCGCGCCTGCGCCTCGATGGCGGCGCGGGCCTGGTCGGCGAGGCGGGTGCGGTCGCCGACCTGCATCGACGCGGTCTGGTCGACCACCAGCAGGCCGATATCGGAGAGGCCCTGGCGCGTCTCCTCGACGAGCCGGGGCCCGGCGAGCCAGAGCAGCAGCACCAGGAAGGCGAGGCCGCGCCAGGCAGCGCCGCGGGCCCGCCGCCACACCGCCGGGAGCAGCGCCAGCAGGCAGAGTGCCGCCAGCACCCCGATCAGCCAGGTCGGGACCAGTGGATCGAAGCGCAGGGAGGCGACCGCCTGCTCGATCGGCATCTACCGGTCCACCGCGCTACTGACCGAGCCGTTCGAGGATGGCGGGCACGTGCACCTGGTCGCCTTTGTAGTTGCCGGTCAGCGCGTACATCACGAGGTTGACGCCGAAGCGATAGGCCAGCGTGCGCTGACGGGCGCCGCCGGGCATCACGGCATACGGGTTCTGGCCCTGCCGATCCACCGCCCAGGCGGCGGCCCAGTCATTGCCGCCGATCACCACCGGGCTGACGCTGTCATTGGCGCGGTCCTGGTCGCGCTGCACCCAGACGGTGTCGCCGTCGTAGCGCCCGGGAAAATCCTGCAGCAGGTAGAAGGCGCGGGCCAGCACGTGCTCGGTGGTCAGCGGCGCCAGCGGCGGGATCAGCAGATCGTGGCCGACCTTCTGCAGGGCGGCGTCGGCGCCCGGCGCGAATCCCTCGCCGCTGCCGCCGTTGCGCGTGTCGATCAGGATGATTCCGCCATGCGCCATGTAGTCGTTGAGGCTGGCGATGGCGGCGGCGTCCGGCGTCGCCACCCCCGGCACGATCGGCCAATAGAGCAGCGGGTAGAAGCTGAGGTCATCCTGCCCCGGCGTCACCGCCACCGGCTGCGCCAGGGTGGCGGCGGTGCGGCGGTTGACGTAGTCCGAAAGCCCCGCGAGACCGGCGCGCGACACCGCGTCCGCCTGCGCATCGCCGGTGGCGACATAGGCGAGCCGGGTGGCCAAGGCGGGATAGCGGTCAGCGGCGTCCTGCGCGCGCGCCGGCAGGGGGCCCAGCGCCAGCAGCAGGGCCAGGCCGGCCAGGCGCGGCCGCAGCAATCCGCGCAGGGCCAGCGACAGCACGAGGTCGACGGCGAACAGCGCCAGCGCCAGGGCGAGCAGCCAGGGGCCGACCGCCCGCTCGCCGGGCAGCGCGTCGAGCGGCTCGCTCCGCGCGCCGGCGATCGGCGCCGCGGCGCGCAGCGGCGGCAGCGCGGCGCCGAGGTTGAGGGCGCGGCGCCCGTTCTCCGGCCCGTAGAGCCCGGGCGGGTGGTGCGGCGAGGCCTCGGTCGTGGCGAAGGCGTTGCCGGCGAGCCCGGTGGCGGCCGGCGGCGCCGGGGCGAACTGGCCGAAGCCGTCCAGGATCTCGGCCGGCGCCAGCACCGCCGCGCTCTCGTCGTTGGCGACGCCGGCGGAGAGTGCCACCAGACGCCGCAGCATCTCAACGAACAGGCCGGAGAGCGGCAGGTCGGACCAGTCGGCGTTGGCGGTGACGTGGAACAGCACGATGCGCCCGGCACCCAGCGTGGACTCGGTGACCAGCGGCGTGCCGTCGGTCAAGGTCGCCCAGCTGTGTTGGCTGAGATCCGCCGCCGGTTCGGCCAGCACCTGGCGGGTGACGCGCACCTCCTCGGGCACCGCCAGCCCGGCGAAGGGCGAGGTCGGCGGGAACGCCGCTAGCGCCGCCGGCTGCGCCCAGGAGAGCGCGCCCCCGAGCTGCCGGTCACCCTCCAGCAGGCGCACCGGCAGCAGGCGATCGGGATGCTCGGCGGTGCGCGGCCCGGCAAAGCGGACCAGCAGCCCCCCTTTGCGCACCCACTCGGTGAGCGCGTCGTTCTCCTCCCCATCCCCGATCACCCGGTCGGCCAGGATCAGCACCGACAGCTCCCGCGACAGCAGGGTGGCGAGCGCGCCCTCGCGCAGCTCGGTGAACGGCGAAAGCGCCCGGCGCAGGTAGTAGAGCTGCCCGAGCAGCGGCGACTCCGCGGCTGCCGCGTCGCCGGCCAGCAGCCCGACCGGCCGGCGCCGCCAACGTTCGTCGAGCAGCGCCACCGAGCCGGCGGAAGCCTGCCCCTCGAGCACCAGCCGGGCCAGCCGGTTGCGCAGTTCGGGCGGCAGCACGATCGCCGCCTCCGCTTCCGTGCTGCCCGGCGGGATGGCGATGCTGGCCCGTGCCAGGCTCCGTCCGTCGCCGCTCTGCGCCAGCACCACCGCCTCCGGCGAGGCGGCGTCGCGCGGCACTTGTGCCACCCGGGCGATCAGCCGGTCGGCCTCGGCACGCGGCGGCAGCAGGAGGCGGGCCCCGCTGACCATCTCGCTGCCCATCGTCTCGCCAATCGTGGTGACCGGGCCGGCGGCGGCCAGCGCGCGGGCGAACGCTGCGTCCCCGGCCTCGGCCACGCCGTCGCCGATATAGACGACGGCCGATCCGTGCTGTTGCCATCCCGCCAGCGCCGCGGCCGCGGCGGCGCGGTCGGCGGGCCAGGGCTTCGGCCGCAGGGCCGCGAGGCGCGCCCGCAGATCGGCGGTCGGCATCGCCGGAGTGATCGCCGGGGCCGCGGCATCCTCGCCGTCGGCGGTGGCGAGCAGGGCGGCGCGCCGTCCCTCCCGCTCGGCACGATCGAGCACCGCGTCGGCGGCCTGCATGCGCCGCGCCCAATCGCCGGCCGCGGCCCAGCCGTCATCGACCACCAGCAGCACCGGCCCGCTGCCCGGCAGATGGCTGCCGGCGTCGAGCACCGGGCGCGCCAGGCCGACGATCACCAGCCCCGCCGCGATCACCCGCAAGGCCAGCAGCCACCATGGCGTGCGGGCCGAGGTTTCCTCCGTCGCTTCCAGGCCGAGCAGCAGCCGGATCGCTGGAAAGGTCTCGCGCCGCGGCGCCGGCGGGGTGACGCGCAGCAGCCACCAGAGCAGCGGCAGCGCCGGCAGGGCGAGCAGAACCCAGGGTGCTGCGAAGATCATGTCTGCAATCTAGTACCCGCTACTCCCGGACCGTGAGTCCGGCTGCTACGCCGTCATCGCGAGCTGCCCCTTGGCAGCGTGGCGATCCAGGGGGCTGGCAGGCTGCTGCGGCTCTGGATCGCCACGTCGCTGCGCTCCTCGCGATGACGACGATGCCGTTTCGCTGTTCCCCGATTCCGGGACTAGCTCCTCGCCTCATCGTTGCGACAGCGCGCTGTAGAGCGCCAGCAGCGCGGTCTCCGGCGGCTGGTCGGTGCGGTGTATCGAGAAGCCGAAACCGGCGGCGCCGCAGAGCTCGGCGAGCCCCTGCTGCTGCGCCGCGAGCCGGCGGGCGTATTCCTCCCGCACCCCCTCGACGCGCGGGATCAGCGTCTCGATCTCGCGCGCCACCCCCTCGAAACGGATGCGCCCGGAATAGGGCAGCAGCGCTTCCGCCGGGTCCAGCACCTGCACGAGATGGCCGGTCAGCGGCACCGCCGACAGCCGGGCGATGGCGGCGCGGATGCCGGGCAGTGGCGAAAGGAAATCCCCGAACAGCACGACCCGCGCATGCCGCGGCAATGCCGTCTCCGGCGGCAGGGCGGTCTCGCCGACGTCGCGCGCCAGCGCCTCGACGAGCCGATCGAGCGCCGTGTGCCCGGCGGTGATGCCGGCGGCGTTGCTGCTCGACGCGGTGATCAGCCGCACCCGCTCGCCCCCGCGCAGCAGCAGCGCCGCGAGGGCCAGCAGCAGCAATTCCGCGCGTTCGCACTTCTCGACGGCGGACGCGCGCGAGCGCCAGCGCATCGAGGCCGTGCGGTCCCGCCAGAGGCAAACCGTCTGCGCCGCCTCCCATTCCGTCTCGCGGATGAAGCTGCGGTCGGATTTGGCGGATTGTCGCCAGTCCACGCGGTTCAGTGCGTCGCCCGCCACGAAAGGCCGGAACTGCCAGAAGCTCTCGCCCTGGCCGACCCGGCGACGGCCGTGCACGCCCTGCGCCACGGTGGCGGCGACCCGCTCGGCGGCGACCAGCAGCGGCGGCAGCCGTCCGGCCAGCGCCTCCGCCCGTCGTGCGGC
>JAFAYM010000094.1 GCA_019240395.1 Acidisphaera sp.
TGCCATGACCGATGACGGGGTGCGGCTGCACTACGAAGAGACCGGCTCCGGCGCGGCGGTGATCTTCGTGCACGAATTCGCCGGCGATCACCGCAGCTGGGAGCCGCAGCTGCGCCATTTCGGCCGCCGCTACCGCGCCATCGCCTACGCCGCCCGCGGCTATCCGCCGTCCGACGTGCCGCCGGACCCGGCTGCCTACTCGCAGGCGCGCGCGGCGGACGACATCGCCGCCATCCTCGACAATCTCGGGCTGCAGAGTGCGCACATCGTCGGTCTGTCGATGGGCGGCTTCGCCACCCTGCATTTCGGCTTCCGGCATCCCGGGCGTGCGCGCTCGCTCTGCGTCGCCGGCTGCGGCTATGGCGCCGAGCCGAGCGAGCGGGAGAAGTTCCGCGGCGAGGCGGAGGTGATCGCGGCCGCCCTGAAGCGCGACGGGATGGAGGCTTTTGCCAAGCGCTACGCCTACGGCCCGACGCGGGTGCAGTTCCAGAACAAGGACCCGCGCGGTTTCGCCGAGTTCGCCCGCATGCTCGGCGAGCATTCGGCGCTGGGCTCGGCCAACACCCAGCTCGGCGTGCAGAAGGAACGGCCCTCGCTCTACGACCTGCTCGAGGAGATGCGCGCGCTGACCGTGCCGACCTTGATCCTGCACGGCGACGAGGACTGGCCGTGCCTGCTGCCCGGCGTGCTGATGAAGCGGGAGATCCGCTCGGCCGCGCTGGCGGTGATGCCGAATTGCGGCCACACCATCAATATCGAGGATCCCGACACCTTCAACCGCATCGTCGGTGATTTCCTGGCGCTGGTGGACGCGCGGCGCTGGCCGATGCGCGACGAGCGGGCGATCAGTGCCTCGGTCACCGGCATGTCGCAGCCCTGATGCCGGAAACCGTCATGTCGGTTGCCGAAGCGCTGCTGACCCGGCGCTCGGTGCGCGCCTTCACATCGACGCCGGTGCCGCCCGAGACGGTCCTGGAGATTCTCGATCAGGCGACGCGCGCCGCCCCGAGCGGCAACAACATCCAGCCCTGGAACGTGCGTGCGGTCACCGGCGTGCCGCTCGCCCGGCTGTGCGAAGACGTGGTCGCCGCCTTTCGCGCCGGCAGCGTCGGGCTCGAGGCGGAATACGCCTACTACCCGCCGCGCATCGAGGAGCCGTTTCTCAGCCGCCGGCGCAAGCTCGGATGGGACCTCTACGGCCTGCTCGGCATCGCCCGTGGGGAGACCGAGCGCATCGCCAGCCAGCACGAGCGCAATTTCCGCTTCTTCGACGCGCCGGTCGGACTGATCTTCACCATCGACCGCGGGCTGGAGCGCGGGAGCTGGCTCGATTACGGCATGTTCCTGCAATCCGTGATGGTGGCGGCACGCGGCTTCGGGCTGCACACCTGCCCGCAGGCGGCCTGGCTGCGCTACCACGCCATCCTGGCGCGCCACCTGGAGTTCGCACCGCAGGAGATGCTGGTCTGCGGTATGGCGCTCGGCGAGGCCGACCCCACGGCGATCGAGAACACGCTGGTGACCGAGCGCGAGCCGGCGTGGACCTTCACCCGCTTCGTCGGCTGATGATGCCGGCCCCCGAGGCCCCTGCCCCGCGGCAGATCCGGCCGGAGACCGCGCAGGAGATCGTTCGGCTTTCGGAACTCTACCTCGACGGCCTCATGCGCGTGACGATTGCGCAGGACGGCAAGGCGGCATCGCTGGCCGGCATTCTCGCGACCGCCTCGATCGCGCTGTTCGGGGCCTCTGCCGGTCTGCTGCTCGCCTCGCCATTGCCGGGCCGCAACATCGTGCTCGGGGCAGGACTGCTCGCCACCGGGCTCTGCCTGTTTGCCGGGGCGATCGGCGCCATCGTCGCCATGCGGCCGCGGCCGTTCTATGTGGCGGGAAACTATCTGCGGGAATGGAGCGCGCCCGAGGACCTCTACGGGGACCTCGTCGCCGCGCGGATGACGCAGGCGCGGATCTATCAGGAGCAGATCGACGAAAACCTGGCCGTGCTGGACGAGGCGACCGGGCATTTGCACCAGGCCATGCGCTTCATCTTCGTCGCGCCGTTTGCCGGCGTGACGATCGGCGTCATGGCCTACGCGGCGTCCTGACCGTGCGGTTCGCGAATGGGTGGCCCCTTCTTGATCGGCTCCGGCTTGCCTGGCATGGAAGCTGCTCCTCAGGGCATCTGGTGCAGACCGGAATGTAGTCATTGTCGGGTCAAAGTGAAAGAGACATGCTCATGGCGCATATTCCTCCTGCCTTGAAGGCGGACCACCTCGGTTCTGCTCGATAGACCGCGATGGATCGGCTAAAGGCTCGGAGGTCATGATCGCACCCGATCCCGGCACCATCGACGTCGATGTCCACCCCACCGTGCCCGGGGTTGCCGCCCTGCTGCCTTACATGCCGGAGCACTGGCGGGACATGGTGACCCAGCGCGGCGTCCATGAGCTCGACAGCATCAGCTACCCGAACAACGCGCCGATCACCGCCCGGCCGGACTGGCGGGGTAGCGACGGGCGACCCGCCACCTCCCCGAAGCAGCTGCGCGAGCAGGCCCTTGCCCCGTTCGGCACCCGCCTCGCCATCCTGAACTGCCTCTACGGCGTGCAGCTGCTGTTCAGCGAGGACATGGCGGCCGCCTATGCCTCGGCGGTGAACGACTGGATCGCCCGCGAGTGGCTCGACCCCGAGCCGCGACTGCGTGCCTCGATCGTCGTGGCCTCGCAGAGCCCCGAACTGGCGGTGGCGGAGATCGAGCGCTGTGCCGCCGACCGGCGCTTCGTCCAGGTGCTGCTGCTGGTCTCCGGCGAAACCCCGCTCGGCCGCCGCCAGCACTGGCCGATCTACGAGGCCGCCGCGCGTCACGATCTGCCGGTCGGC
>JAFAYM010000209.1 GCA_019240395.1 Acidisphaera sp.
ACGATAAAGAAGCCGATTACGGAAGCGAAGGACGAAGTGTAATAGCCGGCGTTAATCGGACGCATCGGATCGCGCATCTCGGAGCCGACTGGAACGCGCACAGCCATAATACCGAGAATCGAAGAAAACACCCCGACGCCTCGCAGGATCAGCGCGAAGATGATCAGCTTCATCGCGAAGGCGCTGGCGCCAACCGCCCCGCCATATGTGGCAATAAAGCCGGGATCCTCGAGCGCATAAGCCGCAAGGATAATCGCGGCGACCAGCGTGACTTCATACGACTCGAAGACGTCGGCGGCCATTCCTGCGCAATCGCCGACGTTATCGCCGACATTATCGGCAATAACGGCGGGATTGCGTGGATCGTCTTCTGGGATCCCCGCCTCGACCTTGCCGACGAGATCGGCGCCGACATCGGCCCCCTTGGTGAAGATGCCGCCGCCGAGGCGCGCGAAGATCGAGATCAGCGAGGCGCCGAAGCTCAGCGCGATCATCGCTTCCAGCACCGGCCGCAGATCGGCGCCGGGCAGGGTGGCGCGCAGGATGAAGTAGTAGATGGAGACGCCGAGCAGGCCGAGCCCGACGACGAGCAGGCCGGTGATGGCGCCGGACTTGAAGGCGATGTCGAGGCCGGCCGCCAGGCCGTTGCGCGCGGCCTGGGCGGTGCGCACGTTGGCGCGCACGGACACGTTCATGCCGACATAACCGGCCGCGCCGGAGAGCACGGCGCCGATCAGGAAGCCGATGGCGACGCGGATGCCGAGCGTGATGCCGAGCAGGATGAGGATCACCACGCCGACGATGGCGATCGTCAGGTACTGGCGATTGAGATAGGCGCGCGCGCCTTCCTGGACGGCGGCGGAGATCTCCTGCATGCGGGTGCTGCCGGCGTCGGCGGCGAGCACCTGGCGGCTGGTCATCCAGCCATAGGCGAGGGCGAGTGCGCCGCAGGCGACGATGACGACGTAGGCGAGAGCCATTCGGAAAATCCTCGATCCCTGTCAGCCGATCTTGATCAGCCGGTTTCTGGCAGCCTGGCCGAATGGCAGGCTCGGTAGGCCGGTTTCGACCATGGCGGAAGCGGCACGTCAAGCAACCGCCCATGCGCTGTCTCGCGGGGGGCGCTTGCCAACCCGGCGGGTTTGGGCTCATTGGCGGCGCGCACTGGTTCCGGCGCGCGCCCGTAGCTCAACCGGTCAGAGCGGGCCGCTCATAACGGCTTGGTTGCAGGTTCGAGTCCTGCCGGGCGCAATATCGGCCTGGGCGCACTATGGGCAGGGGTCAGCGGGCGAACCAGTCGGCGATCGGCTGCACCGCCTCCAGCGTGCGGCCGCCCCAGGTCAGTTCGGAGCGTGCCTTGCGGATGGCGCGGATGTATTCGGCGCCTTGCAGATTGCCCGATTGCAGCTGCCGCGTCGCTTCGGCGACCAGCTTGTCGATGCGCTGGAACACCACCCGGCCGATATCGGCAACCAGCAGCCTTTCGATGCGGATGATATCGAAGCGGTTCTGCTCCGTGCGCTGCATCCGGTCGCGGTACTCGCTCCAGCCCGGGGCGTTGCCCTCGAACCGGCCGAGATACTCCTGCTCGACCGCGAACACGCGCACCCGCTTGCCCCAGCTCAGCGCGTTGTCGATGGCGACGATGCCGGAATCGATGGAATCGCGCGCCGTGGTGACCGGCACGACCACGCCGATCGTCTCCCCGCCCTCGGGGAACACCGGCCGCGGCTCGTCATCGAGGATGCGGCAGATATCGGCGAAGATGTTGGCCCCGAGATCGATGATCACGCCGCCGGCCCCGAGATTGTACAGCAGCTCGTCCCAGATCGTCGCGTTCGGGTCGTAGGCGATCTCGCGCGAGGCGTCGAACGCCGCGGCGTTGCGCGCGTCGTGGTGATAGACGCCGGCGAAGCCGTCCTCCTTGCCCCAGATCGCGGCGAGCCGGGGCTGGCGATCGTATTCGTGCACGACGATGTTGTGCAGCAGCGGCTTGTGGTGCTGCAGCAGGCTCGCCAGCACGGCATTGGCCGTGGTGGTCTTGCCGCTGGACTTGTCGTTGGCGAACAGCAGGGTCTTGCGTCGCTGATCCGAGGGCGCGCCGCCCTCGCTTGCCTTCGACCCGCTGGTGCTGTCCGACCCGCTCATTGCATCCCTCAATCCGATCGCGATATTGGGCCTTGTAGCATAGGGCTGCCGAAACTCCAGACCCGGCGCCCGCGCCCCCTTTGTTCCCCTCGGGAGCCTTCGCATGCCCAGCTATCAGTACGTCTACGTCATGAAGAACCTGACCAAGGCCTTCCCCGGCGGGCGGGAGGTCTTCAAGGGGATCACCCTGTCCTTCCTGCCAGGGGTCAAGATCGGCGTGCTGGGGGTCAACGGCGCCGGCAAGTCGACCCTGCTGCGGATCATGGCCGGCATCGAGACCGAGTTCGGCGGCGAGGCCTGGGCCGCCGAGGGGGTGCGGATCGGCTACCTCCAGCAGGAGCCGCATCTCGACGATCGCAAGACAGTGGCGGAGAACGTCGCCCAGGCGTTCGCGCCGCTGCAGGCGGCACTGGAGCGCTTCAATGCGATCTCGCTCGAATTCGCCGAGCCCATGGACGATGCGCGGATGAACGCGCTGCTCGCGGAGCAGGCGGAGTTGCAGGAGAAGATCGACGCCGAGGATGGCTGGGAACTCGACCGGCGCATCGAGATCGCGCTGGATGCGCTGCGCTGCCCGCCTCCCGAGAGCCCGGTGACCAATCTTTCCGGCGGCGAGCGCCGGCGGGTGGCGCTGTGCCGCCTGCTGCTGGAAAAGCCCGACCTGCTGCTGCTCGACGAGCCGACCAATCATCTCGACGCCGAGAGCGTCGCCTGGCTCGAGCGTACGCTGCGCGACTATGCCGGCACGGTGATGATCGTCACCCACGACCGCTACTTCCTCGACAACGTCACCAACTGGATCCTCGAGCTGGAGCGCGGCCGCGGCTATCCGTTCGAGGGCAACTACTCCTCCTGGCTCGAGCAGAAGCGCAAGCGCCTGCAGCAGGAGGAGAAAGAGGAGAGCGCGCGGCAGCGGGCGCTGGCCGCCGAGCAGGAGTGGATCCAGGCCTCGCCGCGCGCCCGCCAGGCCAAGAACCGTGCGCGCATCACGAAATACGAGGACTTGCTGGCGAAGTCGCAGGAGCAGGTGGCGGGCGTGGCCGAGATCGTCATTCCGCCTGGGCCGCGGCTGGGCGGCACCGTTATCGAGGCGGAGCAGCTGCGCAAGGCGTATGGCAACCACCTGCTGATCGATGAGCTCGACTTCAAGCTGCCGCCGGGCGGGATCGTCGGCGTGATCGGGCCGAACGGCGCCGGCAAGACCACCCTGTTCCGCATGATCACCGGAGAGGAGGAGCCGGATGCCGGCACGCTGCGCGTCGGCGAGACGGTGAAGCTCGGCTATGTCAACCAGAGCCGCGACAGCCTGGACGGCAACAAGAGCGTCTGGGAGGAAATCTCCGGCGGCACCGACGTGATCTATCTCGGCAAGCGCGCGGTGCCGTCGCGCGCTTATGTCGGCGCTTTCAACTTCAAGGGCTCCGACCAGCAGAAGAAAGTCGGCATCCTGTCCGGTGGCGAGCGCAACCGGGTGCATCTCGCGAAGATGCTGAAGTCGGAGAGCAACGTCATCCTGCTCGACGAGCCGACGAATGATCTTGATGTCGACACGTTGCGGGCGCTGGAGGAGGCGCTGTCGGCGTTCGCGGGCTGCGTGGTGATCATCAGCCACGATCGCTGGTTCCTCGATCGCCTGGCGACGCACATCCTGGCCTTCGAGGGCGACAGCCACGTCGAGTGGTTCGAGGGCAATTTCCAGGCCTATGAAGAGGACAAGCGACGCCGCCTGGGCGCCGACGCGACCGAGCCGCATCGCATCAAGTATCGACCTCTGGCCCGATGACCCGCGGCCATTGAATCCGGCCTGGGTCGTCAGGACGGGACGTCTGCTGCTGCGGCCGGTCGGGTGGGAGGACCTTTCCGAACTTCAGGCCATCAAAGGCGATCCGCGCGTCTTCGCCGTGATGCTCGGCGGCGTGCGGACGCCGGTCCGCGCGGCGGAGGAGCTGGCCGAGGACATCCAGGCCTGGGGGGCACGCGGCGTCGGCATGTGGACGGTGCGCGAGGACGGGCGTTTCCACGGCATCGTCGGGCTGATGGACCGACCGGACGGTCGCGGCCTGTCGCTGCGCTTCGCGCTGTGGCCGGAAAGTCAGGGAAGGGGG
>JAFAYM010000215.1 GCA_019240395.1 Acidisphaera sp.
AGGATGGCGCCGAGCCAGCCCACGTTCACCGTCGCCGCCACGCTGGAGGCCAGCGCCGGCCCCATGTGACGCAGCGGCACCATGAACGCCAGGTTCAGCGCCAGATTGAGCGCGATGATGCAGAAGCTGATCTTCACCGGCGTCGCCGTGTCGCCGCGGGCGAAGAACCCCGGCGACAGCACTTTCACCGTGACGAAGGCCGGCAGCCCGACCGCATAGGCCGCCAGGCACTGCGCCGACAGGCGCACGCTCTCCGGCCCGAAGGCGCCGCGCTCGAACAGCACCGCCATGATCGGCCCGGGCACCACCAGCAGCGCCAGCGCCGCCGGCAGGGTAAGGAACAGCGCGTATTCCAGTGCCCGGTTCATCGTCTCCGCCGCCGCGCCGGCCTCGCCCGCCCGCACCTGGCGCGACAGCAGCGGCAGCAGCGCGGTGCCAACCGCCGCGCCAATCACCCCGAGCGGCAGCTGGTTCACCCGGTCCGCGTAGTTCAGCAGGGCGACGCTGCCGGCGGGCAGCAGGCTCATGATGATCACGTCGACGGCGAAATTGATCTGCGTCACCCCGGCGCCGACCAGGCCCGGCGCCATCCGCCGCATCAGCACCCGCATCTGCGGGGTCAGCCGCGGCCGCGGCAGGCGCAGCCCCATGCCGGCGCGCGACGCCGCCCAGGCGAGCAGCCCGAGCTGCGCCACCCCGGACGCCGTCACCCCCCAGGCCAGCGCATGCCCCGCCGTCGGCAGGTACGGCGTCAGCGTCAGCATGAACAGTATCGAGACCAGGTTGAACAGCACGTAGGAGGCGGTGGCCGCGGCGAAGCGGTCCAGCCCGTTCAGCACGCCCGAATAGAGCGCCGCGAGGCAGATCAGGAAGAGATAGGGGAAGGTGATGCGCGACAGCGTGACGGTGAGCGCGAATTTCGCGGGATCGGCGGAAAAGCCGGGCGCCAGCACGAGCATCAGCTGCGGCATGAAGATCTCGCCAGCGATGGTCAGGGCCGCCAGCCAGAAGGCGAGCACGCTCATCGCCTCCTCGGCGAAGCGCCTGGCCGCCGCCGGGCCTTCCACGGCGAGCAGCCCGGCGAAGGAGGGGACGAAGGCGGCGTTGAAGGCGCCCTCTCCGAACAGGCGCCGGAACAGATTGGGCAGCTTGAGCGCCACGAAGAAGGCATCGGCGACCGGGCCGGTGCCCAGCAGCGCCGCGATCAGCATCTCGCGGGCCAAGCCGAGGACGCGGCTCGCCATGGTCCAGCCGCCGACCGTGAGAATGCCCCGGAGCATGGGGACGCCTCTACTCCGGGGTAGGAAGTAAGGCGAGGGGCTCTGCCCCTCCACCCCGCTGGGGGCAGCGGCCCCCAGACCCCATGACTCAAGCGTTTCGCGTGCTATTCTGCTCGGGGCAGTTGCGAGGAGAAGCGGTGGCGCTTTCCTGGTTGGACCGGCTCTGGTCTTCGATCGCGGATCGCGGCAATGCCTGGGTCAGCATTCCCGACGCCACACCGCTCGAGCAGGCGCAACGCCTGGCGGGCGAGCTGCTGTCAGGCCGCGGCGAGGCCTCCGGCGCGGCGCTCGCCCGCGAGCTCCTGGGCCGCTACCGCCTGCTGAGCGACGACGACCGCCGTGCATTCCAGCGCTATCTCGCCGAGAACTTCGCCCCCCCGAAGGAGGCGCTGTTCCAGGCAGCGCAGGCCTACCTCCAGGACCAGACGCCCGAGGCGGCGATGCATCTCGCCGAAATCGCCGAGCCGCCGCGTCAGGAATTGCTCCGGCGGATCAACATGGGCCCCGGCGGCACCCAGGTCCTGGTCGAGATGCGCCGCGAGCTGCTCCGCCTGGTGCGCGGCGAGCCGGCGCTCAAGCCGCTCGAACAGGATCTGCGCCATCTCCTCGGCTCCTGGTTCAACCGCGGCTTTCTCGAGTTGCGCCGCATCGATTGGGACAGCCCGGCGGCCGTGCTGGAGAAGCTGATCACCTACGAGGCGGTGCACGAAATCAAGGGCTGGGACGACCTGCACCGGCGGCTGCAGCGCGACCGCCGCTGCTTCGGCTTCTTCCATCCCGCGCTGCCGGGCGAGCCGCTGATCTTCGTCGAGGTGGCGCTGGTCGAGGGCATCGCCGACAAGGTCCAGCCGCTGCTGTCACAATCGGTGGCCGAGGCCGCCGGCACCCGTGCCGACACCGCCATCTTCTACTCCATCAGCAACTGCCAGGAGGGCCTGCGCGGCATCTCCTTCGGCAATTTCCTGATCAAGCAGGTCGTCGAGGAGCTGCGCGCCGAACTGCCCGGCCTGCGCCGCTTCGCCACCCTCTCGCCGGTGCCGGGTTTCCGCCGCTGGCTGGAAGCGCGGCTCGCCGAGGGCAAGGAAGCCGAGAACGGCGCGGGCGACGCCACGGCCCTCGCCGAGCTGCTCGCCCAGCCCGACTGGGTCGACAATCCGGAAACCGCCGAGGCTCTGCGGGCGCCGCTGCTGCGGCTCTGCGCCACCTATCTCACCGACGATCGCGGCGGTGCCGGGCCGGGCGATCCGGTCGCCCGCTTCCATCTCGGCAACGGCGCCAGGCTGGAGCAGGTCAACTGGCTGGCCAACCCGTCACCCCGCGGGCTGCGCGAGAGCTACGCCATCATGGTCAATTATCTCTACGATCCCGACACCATCGAGAGCAACCATGAGGCCTTCGTGCGCCAGGGCGCCGTCGCCCACAGCGCCGCGGTGGCGGCGCTGCGTCAGCGCCCCGCCGAGGGGGCGCGCCGGCCGTCGCTCCTGGCAGGGTTGATGTCCTCCCGCCGACCCCGCCCGGCGCCCGTCACTACCTCCTGAGGGGCTGGTTCACCGGCGCGGCCGGCAATCCAGGGGATCGCAATAGACCTCGCCCTTGTTGTTGAAGGTCACGAGGACGTCGCCGGCGGTCCTGATCTGCACCTCGATGAAGCCGGAGGGACGCACCGTCGCCAGCATGGTGCTCGATCGCCCGCTCGCGCTGTTGTTCCAGCGATAGACCACCTTCGGATCGCTGGCCCCGGAGTCGCGGAAGGTGATCCGGCCGAGCGATCCCGCCGCGCGTTGCAGGTCCTCCAGCGTGAAGGCCTGCGGCAGCGCGCGCGCCATGGCGAGCGTGAAGGCGACCGGCGCGGCTTCCTGATTGGGATCGGCCGGCCCGGTCGCCAGCACCTGTTCGGCGGCGACCGGCTGCGCCCCGGTCGCGGTTCCGGTCGGCGGCGCCGACCCTGCCTGCCAGGCGCGATGCACCCCATAGCTGGCGCCGATGAACGTCAGGCCGGCGAGCATGAACACGAGACAGCCGAGCCGGCGCCGGCGCGTCGGGTCATCGGCCCCGCACGCCGGGCAGATGCGATCTTCCGTGCTGACCTGCGCCCCGCACACTCTGCAGGGTTGCAGAGCCATGTCCTGATTCCCGCCGGTTTCTCAGGTGTAAATATGCCGCAAAAACCCGATCAATCTCAATAGAGTTAATGGAAGCGGAAAAAGTCGTGAAACGGCTAGGAGGGGGGCGTACGCAGGGCAGCTCGCAAAGCCGGCTCGAAATGGCGCAGGTCAGGCATAGCCAGGCCGGGCACCTTGGCCTCATCGTCCCAGCGTCGCAGCGCAATCGCCGCTTCGGCATGCGGGCCGGCGCGGAACGCCGTCGCCGCCGCGGCCTCGAAAGGCCCACCCTGCAGGCGCAGACTGTGCTCCGAGGCCGGCGAGAGGCGAGCGCGATAGCGCACATCGACGGCGCAGAGATAGCGCTTGGCGGCGACGTGCAGCCGCACCGGCTCGGTCACCGCAGCGCCGAACCAGCGCCGCAGGTAGGCCTCTCCCAGCCCCTCATGCAGCGCGTCGATGTCGTGCTCCGCCGGGCGTTCGCCCTCGTCGTGGATCATGTGGCCGACGTCGTGCAGCAGGGCTGCGGTGATCAGCTCGGGCGTCGCACCCGCCTGCTCCGCCAGCAGCGCGGTCTGCACGGCGTGCTCGTACTGCGACACCGCCTCCCGCCCATAGGCGGCCCGTCCGCGCTCGGCGACCAGGTCCAGCAGGTCCGATACGATGTCGGCTGTCATGCGCGGCTCCTCGGTTCGCCGCTCCTCACTTCGTCCGTCCAGACCTTGAAGCCGCTCAGCCAGGTCGGTCCGAAGGTGTTGCTGATCGCCACGTCGGCAGCATCGCGGCCGCGGCCGATCAGGATGCGGCCGATGCGCGGCGTGTTGTGGCGGGCATCGAAGGTGTACCAGGTGTCGCCGAGATAGGCCTCGAACCAGCCGCTGAAATCCATCGGCGACTCCGCCGGGGGCACGCCGATGTCCCCGAGATAGCCGGTGCAGTAGCGCGCCGGGATGTTCATGCAGCGGCAGAGCGCTACCGCGAGATGGGCAAAATCGCGGCACACCCCGACACCCTCGTTGTAGCCCTCCCACGCCGTGCGGGTGGACCGCGCGTGCTGGTAGCCGAAGGTGATGTGGTTGTGCACGTAGTCGAGGATCGCCTGCACCCGGGCCCAGCCCGGCGGCGTGCCGCCGAACAGCTGCCAGGCGACGTCGGAGAGCCGGTCCGTTTCGCAATAGCGACTGCCCAGAAGAAAGACCAGGGTGTCGGGCGGCAGGTCTTCCACCGCATGCTGGAGCGCGTCGGGCACCACCGGGTCGGGCTGGCCGCTGTCGCGGACGAGCGCGTCCCCGGTGATGCGCATGGTTCCCGCCGGTGCCAGCAGCCGCGCGCAAGTGTTGCCGAAGAGATCCGTGTAGGTGGTGACGGGAACCGGCGGATCGGTGGCGATCGGATCGGGCGTGACCAGGTCGCCCGCCCGGTCGGGATGCACGTTGAGCATGAGGATCATCGGCGTGATCTGCTGGCACTGGTAGGTCAGTTCGTAGCCGATCCTGATCTGCATCGATGTCTCCGCCCCGCCGCCCCGCATCACGGACGTGCACACGGCGTGCCACCCTATCGACACCATGCGGCTGCGTGAAGCGCGCTCCGCGCCGAAACGCCCGCAATCCTGAAGCATGGGACCCCGCTGCTATCCGGCGAGCCGCGCCGCCTCCCGCAAATCCCGCACGAAGGCCGCGTATTCGTGCCGCTTGGCCGCCTCATCGGGCAGCCGCAGCAGAAACGAAGGATGCACGGTGACAAACGCCGTGGCGTTGGCGGAAAGCGGGATCGCCCGGCCGCGCTCGCGCCAGATCGTCACCGCGCGGCCGAGCACCGCCCGCGCGGCACTCGCCCCCAGCAGCACGGTCAGCCGCGGCGAGACCTCGGCAAGCTCCTGGTCGAGCCAGAACTTGCACGCCGCGATCTCGCCGCTGTCCGGCTTCTGGTGGATGCGCCGCTTGCCGCGCGGCTCGAACTTGAAGTGCTTCACGGCATTGGTGACGTAAAGCCGCGTGCGGTCGATCCCCGCCTCCTGCAGGGCGCGGTCCAGCAGCTGGCCGGCCGGGCCGACGAATGGGCGGCCCGCCAAATCCTCCTGATCGCCGGGCTGCTCGCCGACCAGCATCATGGCGGCATCGCGCGCCCCCTCGCCGAACACCGTCTGCGTCGCGCGTTCCCAGAGCGGACAGCGGCGGCACCGCGCGGCTTCCTGCGCGATGGCGGCGAGCCCGGCGGGCTGGCCTTCGGGCACCGGAAGTGGGGCGGATTTGCGGGGCGGTCGGGACGGCATGGGCGTCTGCTCCACCATGGCGGCCGTGCGCTGCTGCGCCGTGCGGATCAGTGTGGGAATCGCCGCAGCCTCGGGCAGGTTCTTCCAGTATTTGCGCGGCATCTCCGACGTCATCGCCGCCACTTTCAGCCGCGCCGGGTTGAAGATGCTGCGGTAGTAGGCGCGCCAGTACGCCTCCAGCGCATCGTCGTCCGGCACCTGCGTGCGGTCGGCGCCCGGCCCGAAGCTGAGCGTCTCGCCGTCCCAGTGGGCGCTGCGGTATGGCGTGAGGATCGACCACAGCATAGTGGCGAAGCGGCGCACGAAGAACGGCGCGTTGGCCTCGAGGATATAGTGCTCGGGCTCGAACCAGCCGACGTGGCGCGTGCCCTCGGGCTCGACGACTTCGCGAAAGCGCAGGAAGGCGCGCATCTTGTCGGTGTCGCGCCGCACCGACCGGGCGAGCCCGGACACCCGGTGAACCGTCGGATCGGTCGCCTGATCGAGCAGGTGCCTCTCGCCGGCGTGGACGCGAAACAGCAGCGTGTAGAGCAGGGCGAAGCGCTCCGGGTCGCGCGCCTGGACGGCGGTCTCGGCGAGCTCGAGCAGGGCGCGCGGCACGCTGAAGGAAGCCGCGCCGACCGGCGGCGGGGCCGGCACCGCGAGCAGATCGGCGCCCTCGCGTACCGACCACACCACATCCTGCGGCTGCACCCCGGCCGGGGCCAGCGAGCGCGCGGCGGTGCGCCAGCCCGCGAAATCGGTTTCGTGGGCCAGCACGACGTGCATCACGCGAACAGCTCTCCCTGCCGCGCCGGCGCCAAGCGCCGGGCGAGGTCGGCCGCATCGAGCAGCCGGCGCGGCGTGTGGTCGGGGGTGACGAGGAAGGCGGCGAGCTTGCCGAGCGGCAGCCGCAGCCGCGCCAGATCCGCCATGCGCAGGCGGCGATGCCGGCGCGCCGCGATGATGCGGTCCACTGAGCGCACGCCGAGGCCCGGCACGCGCAGAAGCATCTCCCGCGCCGCGCGGTTGACATCGAGCGGAAAGCGGTCGCGATGCGCCAGCGCCCAGGCCAGCTTCGGATCGACGGCGAGATCGAGCATGCCCGCGCGGTCGGTCGGCAGCTCGTCGGCGCTGAAGCCGTAGAAGCGCATCAGCCAGTCGGCCTGATAGAGGCGGTGCTCGCGCAGCAGCGGCGCCGGCCGTGGCGGCAGGGCGGCGCTGGCGTCGGGAATCGGGCTGAAGGCGGAGTAGTACACCCGGCGCAGATCATAGGCGCCGTACAGCACCGTGCTCATGTCGAGGATCTGCCGGTCGCTGCTGGCATCGGCGCCGACGATCACCTGCGTGCTCTGGCCGGCGGGGGCGAAGCGTCGCGCCGGGTCGTCCGCCTTCGCCTCGTCGATACGCAGGCGCAGGCGCGCCATCGTGCGGCGGATGCCGCGCGCGTCTTTTTCCGGCGCCAGCCGCGCGAGGCCGGCTTCGCTCGGCAATTCGATATTGATGCTCAGCCGGTCGGCGTAGCGCCCGGCGGCCGCGAGCAGGGCGGGGTCGGCCTCGGGAATGGTCTTGAGATGGATGTAGCCGCGAAACCCGTGCTCCTCGCGCAGCACGCGCGCCACCTCGATGACCTGCTCCATCGTGTAGTCGGGGCTGCGGATGATGCCCGAGCTGAGGAACAGGCCTTCGATGCAGTTGCGGCGGTAGAAGCCGAGCGTCAGGCGGACGATCTCGTCCACGGTGAAACGCGCGCGGGGCACGTTCGAGGAGCGGCGGTTGATGCAGTAGAGGCAGTCATAGACGCAGGCATTGGTCAGCAGGATCTTCAGCAGCGAGATGCAGCGGCCGTCCGGCGTGTGGGCGTGGCAGATGCCCATGCCTTCGGTCGATCCTACCCCGGCCTTGGCGCCCAGGGAGTTGCGGCGATCGGTGCCGCTGGAAGCGCAGGACGCGTCGTACTTTGCGGCGTCCGCAAGGATTTCGAGTTTCGCGATGAGGTCCATGGCGGCCCGACGGTTGCCCTTTTGTTCTAAGAGCGGCCACGGCTTTTGCAACCCCGCCACGCGCTTCCGAGCCAGGCGTTTCCGAGCTAGGCGTTTCCGAGCTAGGCGTTTCCGAGCTAGGCGTTTCCGAGCCGAATTCCTCTCCGGCCGCGGGGCCCCGCGGCCGGAGGACGGAAAATCTGGATCAGCCGCTATAGGTGAAGGCCGGCGCGCTCCGGAGCGAATCCCTTGTGGCTCCCGGCAGTTCGATGCGGGTTGTCGTCATGTTGGCCGGCCGCCCGCCGGGACCCGGAGCGCCCGTCAGTGCGCCCCCTGGGCCGGCCCCGACCCCCGGGCCGGTCGCTCCGGCGGTTGCGGCGGCCGATCCATTGGCGGGCGGGACGCCCGCGCCTATCCCACCTGTGCCGATGGGCGCGGTGCCCGGGCCGACCGCTGCCGGCCCGACCGCCATCGGCGTGCCGGCGGCGCCGACCACGGTGGATTTCTCATCGAACCGGAGCTGGTCGAAGGGCACCCCGACCAGCTTGGTGCCCATGCCGAGAAAGCCGCCGACGGAGATCACGGCCTGCGAGATCTTCCCGTCCTGCCCGACGATCAGGTCATTGACCGTGCCGATGCTCTGGTTCTGGTCGTTGTACACCGTGGCGCCGACGATCCTGCTGGAGCGCCAGCCGCCGTCGACCCGCTGCAACCGGCCCATCTGCACCGTCGAGCCGGGCGGCATGGTGGCGTTGGTGGCCGCCGGACGGGGGGTGGCGTGCCCGGTGGTCGATTGCTGGGCCAGCGCCGGCGTCGCCAGGCAGAGCGCAACCGCGGCGAACGAACATAATCCATGAGTCTTGGCCATATGAGCCTCCCATTGGGTTGCCGGAAAAACGTCCCGCACGCTCTCCGGTTCTTCCCACGGCGGCTTTTGTGCCTCGCGGCCGGCGCGTTTCGAGGCAAAAGCACCGCATGCCTGTTCCCTCCGCCCGGCGGGCCGGTCCGAGCCAGCGCGGCCTGGACTGGCTGAACTTCTTCGTCGCCGACGTGCAGACCGGGTTCGGTCCCTTCATCGCCGTCACCCTGGCCGCGCATGGCTGGACCGACACCGGGATCGGCGCGGCGCTCAGCCTCGGCACCGTCGCCGCCATGGCCAGCCAGCTCCCCGCGGGCTGGCTGGTCGACGTCATGCCGAGCCGGCGGCTGGCGGCGGCGCTGGGCATCCTGGCACTCGGCGTCGGCGCGCTGGCGATCGGGCTGCGGCCCACCACCGTGCCGGTGATGGCCGCCGAAATCCTGCACGGCTTTGCCAGCGGCATGATCGTCCCGGCGATCGCCGCCATCAGCCTCGGCCTGGTCGGGCCCGGGGCCGCCGGCGAGCGGCTCGGCCGCAACGCGCGCTGGTCCTCGATCGGCAACGGCCTCGCCGCGGCGGCGATGGGCGCCTGCGGCACCTACCTGTCCACGGCGGCGGTGTTCCTGCTTGCCGCCGCACTCTGCGTCCCGGCGCTGCTCGCCCTCTCCGCCCTCGCCCCACCCGGTCGCGCCGCCTCCGATCGCCCCCCCTCCGATTGCTCCCCCTCCGATCGCGGGCCGACCGGCGCCCGGCCGACGATGCTGCCGCGGCGGCTGTTCCGCGATCGCGGGCTGCTCACCTTCGCGGCCTGTGCCGCGCTGTTCCAGCTCGCCAACGCGGCCATGCTGCCGCTGATCGCAGCGATCTCGGCCAAGCGCGACGGCGCCGCGGCCAGCGCCATCATCGCCGCGTGCATCCTGGTGCCGCAGCTCGTCGTCGCCGCGTTCTCGCCCTGGGTCGGCCGCGCCGCCGAACGCCGCGGCCGCCGACCGCTGCTGCTGCTCGGCGTCGCCGCCCTGCCGCTCCGCGCCCTGCTGCTGGCCACCCTGCCGCCGGCCGGCCTGCTGATCCCGCTGCAGGTGCTGGACGGCATCGGCGCCGCGACCTTCGGCGTGCTGGTGCCGCTGATTGCCGCCGACATCGCCGGCGGCACCGGCCGCTTCAACCTGTGCATGGGGGCGATCGGCCTGGCCGTCGGCATCGGCGCCTCGGCCAGCACCACGCTGGCCGGCTGGGCCGCCGACCGCTGGGGCGAGGCGCCGGCCTTCCTGGCCCTCGCCGCCGCCGGCGCCGCCGCATTCCTGCTGGTCCGGCTGGCGATGCCCGAGACGCGGATACCGGCGGGGACGAGGCCTATTGCGGGCGGTTGAGCGCCCCGTCGATCGCCGCAATCGCCGCTGCACGATTGCCCCCGGCCAGCGCGTCGCGCGCCGCCGTCACGTCGGCGATCCGCGGCCCGCGGATCGGTTCGTCGGCCCGCGAGGGCGCCACCGAACGATCCAGCAGCCGGCTCTCCGCCCGCTCCAGCGCCTCTTGCGCCTCGCCGGTCCGGCCGG
>JAFAYM010000281.1 GCA_019240395.1 Acidisphaera sp.
CCGGTCAGCCGGATCATGCGGCCGCAGAGTGCGGCGGCTTGGCCGGCACTGAGATCGGCCCAGCCCAGCCGCTCCGGTGTCACTGCCGAATCCCCGGCGCCAGCCGCACCGGTGGCGCCGGGGTGGGCGTCGGCTGCGGAGCCGGCAAGGGCCGGAGTGCGGCGGATGGCGCCGGGCAGCCCAGCCAGTGGACATCGCGGGCGCAGAGGAAGACGGCCGCGTTGTTGAGGCCGGTGGCGACCGTGGCGATCGAGGCGACCGCCGCCAGGAACGCCAGCAAGGTCTGCGGCAGGGTGAGATAGAATTTGCTTCGGGTGATCAGGCGGTGCCCGTCCCAGAAGAGCTCGCTGCGGGCGTTGATGCCGAGCTTCTCGAACTCCTCGATGCTGAGCGGCTCGACGTCATCGGGCCAGCCCGCCGGCTTTCGCGTCATTACCGCCCGACCACGGGGGGCGGCCTCGCGGATGCCTGCTCGATCGCCTCGACGCGCCGGGCAAGCTTCTCGACCGCCGCCTCCAAAGCGGCGATCTGGTCGTGCATACTCGTAACTTCCTCGATCGTCTCGAGGATCCTAGAGATCGGCGTCCCCGCCACAAATCAGCCGAGGCGCTCGAGCAGGGTGTTGATCCGTGCGGTCAATTCCTTGCCGCGCGTCCGAAGCTCCTGAAGCATCTCCGCCGCCCGCTGGTCGGCCCTCGCGGCCGTGCTCCGGCCGGTGCGAGCGGCACCGGGTTTGCGCGCGGCAGTCTTCTGCGCCCCTGCGCCCTCGTGTGTCCCCGAGGGGGCCAGCTTCGCCGGCTTGCTCGCCCGCTTCTCAGGCGCCCGCGAGGCCTGCTTGCCGGTGGTCCGACGGGTGGTCTTGGCATTGGCCGGGGCAGCACGATGAGACGCCATAATGGAAATCCTCTTCAGGCACTTGATACCGCTTTGCCGGCTCGGACGCCAGGGGCGTGGACCCGGCCAGCGCGATGCCGCGGCAGAGACCCGGGCAGCACGTGCCCGGCAAGCAGCCCGCTTCTTCCCAAGATGGACGCCGCCAGCCATCCCGCCGCGAAATCGTGGGTCGTGCTCGCAATTAAATTGCGCCGCTGCAATGAGCGGTTGCATGCTGCGCGATCCCGAGGGCGATCACGGCATGCTGTTTGGCAACCCCAAGACCGTTCAGGTCAGCACCAGAGCGGAGCTGGATACGGCACTGGCCGCCGGCAAGGCGGACGAGATCGTGGTAGAGGGCGACCAGAGCCTGTTGCGCTATGCCGAGGAAAAGGCGGGCAACGATCCCTTCATGATCGTGAGAACCGAGAAGGAGACGACCTTCTCCGTGACCGGCCCCACGACGGTCACGCGCGGCCCCGAACCTGACGCAAACCCCTTTGCAGAGCCGAGCGGCTTCATACGTCCCGAATCGCCCGCCGAATGGGTAACGCTGGGAAGACCTCGTCGAAGCGGTGCTCACACTGGGAAGCCGATCAGCCTGGACAGTCCGATCGGCGACGAGGAGGACAGCCATCTCGGGGACTTCATCGAGGACAGGGCGGCGGTGGTCCCGCTCGCGCCTGCCCCGGCGCGAGCGCCGCCTTCGATAGTGGCCAAATCCGCGCCGTCCACCGGCACGCGCGGGCTAAGCCTGATTCTTGTCGTGCTCATTGCCTGTGCGGCCATTGCCGCCGGTGCCTTCTGGTACTTGCAAGTCCCTGCCTATCGGCCTGCGTCACTGCCCCCACCACAAGCGTTCCAAGGGGTCGCTCCCGTGCCGCTGGCGCCTGACGGAGCGGGCGGCACCAACCTCCCGGTGCTGGCCTGGGCAGGTGTTGCAGTGGTGGCGATCGTCGCGCTCTACCTGATCGCCAGGCAGGCCATCGCCGGCGGGCAGAACGTGGAGATCAGCTGGAAAGTAACCAGCAAGGTCGAGGGCAAGGTGATCATCAGCCGGATGCAGTCACGCAAGCAGCGACCGGCGAAAGCGGCGTGATTGCGGGACGGCTGAGCGTAATTCCTCCGGGAATGCCAGGGAAGCCTGACGCTACTCCGCCGCCGCCACTTCCATCGGACGATCCAGCTCCGCCAGCCGGCTGCGGTCGAACCACAGGCCGAGGGCGTCCGCCGACATCGGGCGGGCGATCTGGTGGCCCTGGGCCTCGTCGCAGCCGAACTCCGCGACGAGGTCGCGGAGTTCGGGCGTCTCGACGCCCTGTGCCACGACGCGGTAGCCGACATCGTGCGCCACGCCGATCATCGCGCGCGCGATCGTCCGGTCCCGCCGGCTGTGCGCCAGCGCCCGCACGAGGGACTGATCGAGCTTCACGGAACCGATCGGGATTTGCTGAAGGGCCGACAGCACGCCGCAGCCGGTGCCGAAATCGTCGACCGACAGCTCCACCCCGGACATGCGCACTTCCCGCAACTGCTCGCGCACGCCGGCGCTGTCCTGCAGCAGCACGCTTTGCCTGACCTCGATCTCCAGCGCCTGCGGCGGCAGGCCATGGTGGCGCAGCGCGGCGGCAAGCCGCGTCGGGAGATCGCCGGCCGCGAAGTCGCGCCCCGAGACATTGATCGAGACGCGCAGCGCCAGGCCCACGGCGCGGAAGGCAGCCGCCTGGGCGAGCGCGGTGTCGATCACCCAGTCCGTCAGCGGCACCATGAGTGCCGTCCTTTCCGCCAGTTGCACGAACTCGCCGGGGGGAACCGCGCCCAGCGTGCGGTGCTGCCAGCGCAGCAGCGCCTCGGCGCCGCTGCAGGTGCCGGAGTCCAGATCGATGCGCGGCTGGTAAGCGAGCGACAACTCGCCCTCGGCATGCGCGTCCAGCTGCTCGAGGGCGCGGCGGAGATCGCCGAGCAGGGTGAAGGCGCGCTGCTGCGCCTGGTCCTGACGCGGATCGTAGGCCGCCCAGCCGGTGCCGGCGAGGCGCGCCTCATGCGCCGCCGCGAGGGCACGGCGCAGCAGGTCGCGATGCGCCGCCGCCCCGAGGCGGAACGGCACGATGCCGATCCCGGGCGAGAGGCCGATCGGAATGAAGCTGCAGAGCACCGGTTGGCGCAGCCGTGCCAGCAGCGCCTCCGCCGGGGCATGCCAGCCGAAGGCGACCCCGTCCTCCAGCACGCAGGCGAAGCGCAGCGTGTCGACATGGTAGAGCGTCACGCCCTCGCCGAGGACTTCCTGGACGATGCCGGCCGTGCTGCGCACCAGGTTGTCGCATTCCGCGGGGCCGAGCAGCTGGAGCAGATCATCGAGCTGGCCCGGGCCGGCGAGATCGAGCAGAAGGAGGATCCGACGTTCGCGCGGCGTGGCGAAGCCGGCCTGCTCCAGGGCTTCGAGAAGTCGGCTGCGGTTCGGCAGCAGGCTGGTCGGATCGATGCGGCCGACGCCGCGCTGCAGGTCCAGCTGCGCCGCGGCCAGGGCCGAGAGGTCGGCGAGAACACGCTGGTCGTCGAGGCCAAGGCAGCGCGGCTTGTCGTCGATCAGGCAGAGCGTGCCTTCCGAGGAGAGCGAGACCTGCTCGGCGGGCACGTCGAAGATGCGGCAGGCCAGCCGGGTGATGCGGTCGAACGGCATCGCCCGAGGATCGGCGGAAATGGTTGCTGAAGACGAAAGGTGAAGCGGACTTGCCCCCAGCCTCTGCCAGGACGCCTTGGCACCCGGTGCCGGTTCAGCTCACGGCTTTTTTCAACAGCGCGCCGATCCTGGCCTCTGCCTCGGCGGTCAATTCCTTCAGGGCGAAGCCGGTCGGCCACATCGGGCCCTCATCAAGCTTCGCCTTGTCGCTGAAGCCGAGCGTCGCGTACCTGGACTTGAACTTCTGCGCGCTTTGGAAAAAGCAGACGACGTTGCCATCCCTCGCATATGCCGGCATCCCGTACCAGGTTCTCGGCGAGAGCGCCGGCGCGCTGGCTTTGATGAGGGCGTGCAGCCGCTCGGCCATGGCGCGATCCGGTTCCTGCATCTCGGCGATCTTCGCGAGCACGTCGCTTTCCCCGTCAGCGCTGCCCGGGCTGCGGCGCGCGGCTGCCTTCAGCTCCTGGGCGCGCTCCTTCATCGCGGCGCGTTCGTCCTCCGAGAATCCGTCGGATTGTTTTCCCGCCGCGGCAGCGCTCCTGGACGATTTCTGCGCGCCGTTCTTTTCACGTTTCATCGTGTTTTCCTGCCCGGGGCGGGTCTCGCCACGCTCAAGAAGGGCAGAGCCCTCGCCTTCCTCTCCTATCGTGTCGGCCGCGGCGGCGTCTGCGTGTAGTCGTAGAACCCGCGGCCGGTCTTGCGGCCCAGCCAGCCCGCCTCGACGTATTTCACCAGCAGCGGACAGGGCCGGTACTTGCTGTCGGACAGTCCCTCATAGAGCACCTGCATGATGGACAGGCAGGTATCCAGCCCGATGAAGTCGGCAAGCTCCAGCGGTCCCATGCGGTGGTTGGCGCCGAGCTTCATGCCGGTGTCGATGCCGTCCACCGAGGCGACACCCTCATAGAGCGCGTACACCGCCTCGTTGATCATCGGCACCAGGATGCGGTTGACGATGAACGCCGGAAAGTCCTCGGCAACCGAGATCGTTTTGTCGAGCTTCAGCGCCAGCGCCTGCACCGCCAGGAAGGTCGGCTCGTCGGTGGCGATGCCGCGGATGATCTCCACCAGCTTCATCACCGGCACCGGGTTCATGAAGTGTAGGCCGATGAACTTTTCCGGCCGGTCGGTGCTGGCGCCGAGCCGCGTGATCGAGATCGAGGAGGTGTTCGAGGCGATCATGCAGGACGGCTTCAGATGCGGGGTCAGGGTCTTGTAGATCCCCCGCTTGACCTCCTCTTTTTCCGTCCCTGCCTCGATCACCAGGTCGCAATCGGCGAAGGCGGCATATTCCGTGCTGGTGGTGATGCGGGCGAGCGCCGCCGCCTTCGCCTCCGCCGTCACGGCGCCGCGGGCGACCTGGCGGTCCATGTTGTGCGCGATCGTCGTCACCGCCCGCTCCAGCTGCTCGGGCCGCACGTCCATCAGCACCACCGGCATCCCGGCCAGCGCGCAGACATGGGCGATGCCGTTGCCCATCAGCCCGGCGCCGACGACGCCGACCCTGGCGATCTCGGGAACCTCGAGGCTCAGGTCGCCCGCGGCGGGAGCCGCCTGGACGTCGACGTTCATGGCGTGCGCTCCAGTTCCGCCGCCAGTTCGGGCAGCGCCTTGAACAGGTCTGCCACCAGACCGTAATCGGCGACCTGGAAGATCGGCGCCTCCTCATCCTTGTTGATCGCCACGATCACCTTGCTGTCCTTCATGCCGGCGAGATGCTGGATCGCGCCGGATATGCCGACGGCGACGTAGAGGTCCGGGGCCACGATCTTGCCGGTCTGGCCGACCTGGTAGTCATTGGGAACGAAACCGGCGTCCACCGCGGCGCGCGAGGCGCCGACGGCAGCGTGCAGCAGGTCGGCAACCCGGTCGAGAAGATGGAAGTTCTCGCCGCTCTGCATGCCACGGCCGCCGGAGATGACGATCTTCGCGGCGGTGAGCTCCGGCCGCTCGCTCTTGGAAAGCTCGGTGGAGACGAAGCGCGAAATCACCGGCGGCGAGATCTCCGGCACCGGCTCGATCGGCGCACTGCCGCCCTCGGCGGCGACGGGATCGAAGCTGGCGGCGCGCACCGTGATGACCTTCTTGGGGTCGCTCGATTTCACCGTCGCCAGCGCATTGCCGGCATAGATCGGCCGGACGAAGGTCGATGCATCCTCGATGGCCGAGACGTCGCTGATCGGCTGCACATCGAGCAGGGCGGCGACGCGCGGCATGACGTTCTTGCCGACCGCGGTCGAGGCCGCGAGCAGCTGGTCGTAGCCGGGCGCCAGCTGCACCAGCAGCGCGGCGAGCGGCTCGGCCAGCGCGTGGTCGTAGGTCTCGGCGTCGGCCACCAGCACCTTCGCCACCCCGGGCAGCCTGGCGCCGGCCGCAGCGGCGCCGGACACACCCTTGCCCGCCACCAGAACGTGCACCTCGCCGAGACGCTGGGCGGCGGCGACGGCGCTGCGCGAGGGCTGCTTGATCTCCGTCGCGTCATAGTCGAGGAGGACCAGCGCCGTCATGGCTCAGATCACCTTGGCTTCTTGCCGGAGCTTCTGCACCAGCTCGGCGACCGAGCCGACCTTGGCGCCGGCTTGGCGGCGTGGCGGTTCGGCGACCTTCACCACGGTCAGCCGCGGCGCGGGATCCACCCCGAGATCGGCCGGCTTGACCGTCTCGATCGGCTTCTTCCGGGCCTTCATGATGTTCGGCAGGCTGGCGTAGCGCGGCTCGTTCAGGCGCAGATCGCTGGTCACCACCGCCGGCAGGTTCAGCGCCACCGTCTCCAGCCCGCCATCCACTTCGCGCGTCACGGTTGCGGTGTCGCCCTCAAGGGTCAGCTTGCTGGCGAAGGTGCCCTGCGGCCAGCCCAGCAGGGCAGCCAGCATTTGGCCGGTGGCGTTCATGTCGTCGTCGATCGCCTGCTTGCCGAGGAGGATCAGTCCGGGCTGCTCGCGCGCGGCGATCGCGGTGAGCAGCTTGGCAACCGCCAGCGGCTCGAGCGCCGCGTCGGTCTCCACCAGGATGCCGCGATCGGCACCCATGGCGAGTGCCGTGCGGATGGTCTCGGCGCATTGCGCGACGCCCAGGGAGACGGCGACGATCTCGCCGGCGACGCCCTTCTCCTTGAGGCGCACCGCCTCCTCGACGGCGATCTCGTCGAACGGGTTCATCGACATCTTGACCCCGGCAGTCTCGACGCCGGAGCCGTCAGCGCGGACGCGGACCTTGACGTTGTAGTCGACCACCCGCTTGACGGGCACGAGGACCTTGATCGGAGCCGCTGGCATTGTCGCGCCGCATCCCTGGTTCAGCTGTCGCGCGACAGCGACCCTGCCTCATGGCATGAGCCGCTGTTCGCGCCTGCAACAAGAGCCGCGGAAACTAGGCGGCGGTATCCCCCGCTGTCAAACCGGTTCGGTGTCGTTTTATGCCCGCGATCACGAGCGCATGAGGCTCATCAGGAGCAGGAACAGGAGCAGGGCAGCGCCCTGCAGCACGACGCGCCACTGCATCAGCCGATTGGAGCGCGCGGGGTCGCCGCCGCCGCGCACCAGGCCGATGACGCCGGTCAGCAGGACGCCGAGCGTGCCCAGCATCGCCAAGCCGACGAGGACCATGAGGAAGGTTTTCACCAAGCTGATCTGGGGTGGCCGCGGCCCCGCGCAATTCCCCGTGTTCCGTGCCGATCGCACTCTGTCGGCGCGGGTTGACACTCTTCCGCCCGGCATGGTCCGACCGCCCGCCATGAAACGGCTGCGGCTCTTCCTGTGTCTGCTCGTGGCGGCCTGGGCGGCCGCTGCCGCCGGCGCGCATGCCCAGAGCCACCCCGCCGCTGCTTCGGCCACGCCGCCCACGACTGCCCTCACGCCGGGGCAGGCGCAGCAGGTGCTGCAGGTGCTGCAGGACGACAACAAGCGGGCACAGTTCATCAGCACGCTGCAGGCGATCGCGCGGGCGTTGCCGCCGCAGCCGGCCGGGACATCGGCTCCGGCAGGCACACAGACAGCTCCGGCGAGCGGGCCCGCGCCGGCGGCGGCCACCGCGGCGGCCCTGCCGAACCCGCTGGCGCCCAACGGCCTCGGCGCCCAGGTGCTGGCCGCGACGTCGCAGCACCTCTCCGTCGCCGCCGCCCAGTTCGTCACCACGGTGCAGGCGGTCACCGATTTTCCGCTGCTCTGGTACTGGCTGCGGGGCCTGCAGAACGATCCGGCTGCGCAGGCACGGTTGCTCGACGCGGCCTGGAAGCTGCTTCTCGTCCTGGTGGCGGCGGGCGCCCTGGAACGGCTGACCATACGCGGGCTGCGCCGGGCACGCCGGGCGCTGGATGCCATCCGGCTGGACCGCAGCAGCCGGCGGATCCGCAGGCACCGGAAAATCACCGGGCCGGCACTGTCACTGGTCGAAGCCGCGGAGCCGCCCACCGAGGCCAGCCAGGACGAGGACGCCGCGCCCGGCGATCCGTCGAGCGAGGACACCGAGGTGGCGGAGGCAGCCGGGGCGGCGACCGAGCCGCCGGCTCCCTTCACCCCGCCGCGCCGCCGGCGCCCCTCCCCCTGGGCGCTGCTGCGCCGCGTGCCCTACGTGCTGCTCCGCCTCGCCATCGACCTGCTTCCGGTGCTGGTGTTCGCCGCCGCCGCCTATGGCCTGCTCGCCACCCCGCTCGGCGGCGACGACACCACGCGGCAGGTGATCCTGGCCGTCGTCGACGCCTACCTGACCTGCCGGGTGGTGATGTGCGGCACGCGCATGATGGTGTCGCCGAACAGCCCCAGCCTGCGCCTGGTGCATGTTTCCAATCACACCGCGGCCTACATCATGACCTGGGTGCGCCGCATCGCCGCGGTCAGCGTCTTCGGCTATTCCCTCACGGAGGTCGGGTTGCTGTTCGGCCTCTACGAGCGCGTGCACGACGCGGTGCTCAAGCTGGTGGCGCTCGTCGTCCACGTCATGCTGGTCGTCATCGTGCTGCAGATCCGCCGTCCGGTCGCGGCACGGCTGCGTGCCCGCCCCGAGGCGAGCGGCCTGCTGCCGATGCTGCGCAACCGCATCGCCGAGACCTGGCACTTTGTCGCGATCTTCTACATCGCCGCCGTCTGGCTGGTCTGGGCCTTCGAGGTCCGCAACGGCTATGCCCGGCTCTGGCACGGCTTCATCGAGACCGTGATCATCCTGAACGCTGCCCGGCTGGTCAGCATCGTCGTGCTCGGTGCGCTCGATCGCGGGTTGCATGCCCACCCGGAGCTTTCGACGCGGTTCCCCGGGCTGGAGAAGCGGGCAAGCCGCTACCATCCGCTGCTCCGGTCTGCGCTGTCCGCGCTGGTCGCCGGCGTGGCGCTGATCGCGCTTCTGCAGGCCTGGGGTCTCGATGCCCTGGTCTGGTTCCGCTCGGGCGAGATCGGCGGCCGCCTGCTCTCGGCTCTCGCCACCGTCGCCGTCGCTTCGGCGGTTGCGGTCGCGGTGTGGGAGATCAGCAACGCCGGCGTGGATCGCCAGCTCGACCGGCTGGCGGCCGACGGCCAGCTCGCCCGTGCCGCCCGACTGCGCACCCTGCTGCCGATCCTGCGCACCGGCCTGTTCATCACCATCCTGATCGTGGTCGGCCTGACCGCGCTGTCGGAAATCGGCGTCAACATCGCCCCGCTCTTGGCCGGGGCGGGGATCGTCGGCGTGGCGATCGGCTTCGGCTCGCAGAAGCTGGTGCAGGATTTCATCACCGGCATCTTCCTGCTGCTCGAGAACGCCATGCAGGTCGGCGATTGGGTGACCGTCTCGGGACTGTCCGGCTCGGTCGAAAAGCTGTCCATCCGCACCCTGCGATTGCGCGCGGGGGACGGCTCGGTGCACCTCATCCCGTTCAGCGCGGTGACCTCGGTCACCAACACCAACCGCGGCATCGGCAACGCCGCGGTCAGCGTGACCGTCGACTACGAGGAGGACACCGACCGTGTCGGAGAGGTGCTGAACGCCATCGCGGCGGAGATGCGCGCGGACCCGGCCTACGCCGAGCTGATCCTCAGCGATCTGCAGCTCTGGGGCGTGGATCGCGTGGACGGGGCGATGGTGACCATCGTCGGGCAGATCGTCTGCACCGATGGCGGACGCTGGGGCGTGCAGCGCGAGTTCAATCGGCGTATGAAGAAGCGTTTCCAGGAACTCGGCATCGCCATCCCGCCGCCGATGCATCGGATCGCCGTGCAGCAGGGAACCGCGGGGCGGGAAGCACGCCCGAGCCCGGAGCCGAGTTCGGTGACGGTGGCCCAGAGCCCGCCGCCGGCGGCGCTCGGCAACAAGGAGTAGCGATGTCCAGCCCAGGGATCGCCGATGCGCTGCACGAGGCGGGTTTCGTCTTCGTCCATGCCGAGGAGATGCGGCGGCTCCTCGCGGCGAGCGGGACATTGGCGGACTGGGACCGCTTCGCCGCGAGCTGGGCCGAGCTGGAGATGGACGGCTACATGGCCGATGGCGGCCGCTATCGCCGCCGGCGGCACGCCGTCTTCGCCGCGGCGCCCGGGCAGGAGATCGTGCGCCGGCCGCACCAGCCGCACTACCAGGGGCGCGACTACAATCCGCTGAATGGCGGCGTGGAGCGCTGGTTCGCGCCGATCACCGACGAGATCGGCTCGGGCGCTACCCTGACCACCATCCTGCGGTTCTGTCGGGACCTGTTCGACCGGCTCGCACCCGACACCGCCTGGCACATCGAGCTGCACCAGTTCCGCATCGAGGCGCGGTCGGGCGAGACCGGCCGGCCGACGCCGGAAGGCATGCACCGCGACGGCGTGGACTACGTGCTGGTGCTGCTGGTCGACCGGCAGAACATCGCCAGCGGGGTGACCAGCATCCATGACCTCGAGGGCCGCGAACTCGGCAGCTTCACGCTGACGGAGCCGCTCGATGCGGCGCTGGTGCACGATCGACGGGTGTATCACGGCGTGACGCCGGTGGAGCCGCTCGACCCCGCGCTGCCGGCGCATCGCGATGTGCTGGTGGTGACGTTCCGGGGGGCGTAGAGGAGCATCGCGCTCTGGCAGCTCGCCGAGCAACCAGCGCGCTCGCACCCCATCGAACCGACGCCGACCCACGCCGACCTCATCCATGCGCGTGCCCCCTTCTCGTGTCGGCGAACCCGGGCGAGGGATATTCGGGCTCAGATCGCATGCAAGGAGGAGTTCGGTGTTGACGCGGATATCCTGGACTGCGCAGCGGCTAGCGACTGCTACCCGGCGATCAATGTTCTGCCTGGTGAAATCGCGGTTGTCGATCGTGCAGGAGGGCTGATGAAGCCCGAGCGGGCCGTCGTGGCAGCCGCCGCATTCGCGGAAGGAAGGGCGTGGGAATCTGAGCAGGCCATTTTCTCCACCGCACTCGCCCCGGCCTGATCACGTCGCACCGGCTCGTCCACTCCTGGTTTCTCGCAAGGCGGCCCGAGCTGTTCCACCTGGAAGTGTTTCCGATCCTGAACCGCCTCAGCAACGGCTTCGACTTCAGCGTCCATTGCTCGCAGGACGGCAACACGGTCAAGGCTGGGCTGAACCCGGCGGGGCTTTTAGTCAGCCGAGAAGCCCAGCCCCATTGATCGTATGCATCCCGTTCAATCACCCGTTGACGCGTGTTCACGATGAGGGAAGTCATGCCTCCGAAGCACCGAACCCTCGATTGACTTCTTTCCCCCCGTGGCAATAAAGGAAGTCGAAACCGGCGCCTCGTTGCGCGGCAGGCATCTCGGACGATGCTCAGTCGGGAACTATATCGTCCAGGCACTGATTCTTCAGGGGGGATCGCATAATGAGTAACAACGTGCAGACGCTGACCGGTGGCGAGTTCGCCACCGGTTCCGCGACCGACAACAGCCAGACCGACCAGTTCGCGGTTTATGGTCCGGACAACACCATCGAGGAAGACGGCGGCAATCTGACCGTCGTCGGGGAGGCGGATCCCGGGTTCAAGCCGAAGGGCAATTACGATACGCAAACCACCATTCATCTCGGCGGCTCTTCGAACGCGGTGAAGACCACCATCAACGTCACTCTTGATGGCTCGGGCAACAGCTCTTCGGGCGCCACGTACAAGTCCACGATCGACTTTACGGTGACCGGCAAAGGACCAAGCGGCGACGCAAACGTCACGTTCGGCGATGACGCTGGAACAGGCAACAATTTCGTCGACCTGGAAAACCAATTGGGCACCACGACGGTCAAGCTGGTCGGAACGGACAACAACATAATCCTGAACGGTGACGCCACGAACACGGCGGTTGCAGGTAACGGCAATGAACATGTCGAGATCGGTGACTTCAACGACGACACTTTCGGTTTCACGAGCAGGGTCACCGCTACCGGAAGCGACAACGTCATTGACGGGGGTGACGAGAACTTCACCGTCAACGCCGGCGCCAACATCAACTTCATCCGACTCGGCGACGGCACGAACAGCGTGACCGTTACCGGGGCCGGCAATGCCATTACGGTGGGCGGCGGGAACAACGTCATCAATGCCGGCAGCGATGCGATCGTCGCTATCGACGGCATCGACGGCTCGGACAGCGCGGCATTCCCCGGCTACGACGACTCGTCCGACAGGGTGGTTCCGTCCAACCCGAACGACACGGTCACCATCGCCGGCACCATGGACACCGTGCAGGCGACCTACGAGAACGTCACCGTCAACGGCACCGGCGTGACCGGCGGGGCCACCATCGACCTGGGCAACGGCAACAACGCCGTCAACCTCGGCGGCAATGGCAGCACGGTCTCTCTCGGCAACGGCTCCAACACCGTCACCCTCACCGGCGCCGATAACCTGGTGCAGGTGACCTCGACCAAGGG
>JAFAYM010000293.1 GCA_019240395.1 Acidisphaera sp.
GAAGTTCGTCGCACTTCGCGACGGGCTTCTGGGCGGTCGGCACGCTGAAAAAAGGCTTCTAGTGGCCCGAAATCTGAAGTTCGTCAGGCATGACGAACTTCAGATTCGGGACACTAGAGCGCGTGACCGAAGGTGGAATGAGCGGGATGACTTCGCCTGTCAGAAGTCATCCCGCTCCGGGCCTCTCTCGGCCGCATTTCTCATATCGAAGCACAGCACGGGACCGGCCCAGCGCTGTCCGTCGCCGGCATGCTCATCCACACGGACCGGAAGTGACCGGACCACGCTGCGCCAGAACGGCAGGGCTTCGTGATTGTAGGCCGCGATCGGTACTTCCCAGCGGCCGCGCATACGGCGGAACACCAGGTGGGCGGCGCGCGTGCCGACGCCGGTGCGCCGATATCTTCGGAGCACAAAGAACTCGGCGATCGCATGGTCGAGCGGCCGGTCCAGCGCGGACCAGCGGTTCACGAGCACGAAACCGGCAATGCGGCCATCCGCCCTGATCACGAACGGTATTCGATCCGGTTCCTGCCAATAGGACTCGAGCCAAGAATAGGCGAACCGCCCATCCTCGCCGACCTCGCCATAGGCCGTTCCGAGTGGTGCCAGGGCGGAAAAGTCGTACAGGTAAAGCTGCAACAGGGCGTCGAGAACCTGTTGCTGCGCTACTGGCACCTGGTCCACGACGACGTGCTCCACGGCATGTGACGGCATGAGTCCTCGCTGCTCTCGGCTTCAGAGCGTGATGGCCGAAGGCGGAATCACCGCAGCTACCTCGACACCCAGGTGCCTGCCTTCCACTCACACGACTCCGTGGCGTCGCAGATAGGCCACCACCCGATCGGCCAGCGCGGCGGGCGGGGCGTCGGTTGTCACGAGATGGATCTCCGGCGCCTCCGGCGGCTCGTACGGTGCGTCGACGCCGGTGAAGTGGCGGATGTCTCCGGCGCGCGCGCGGCGGTACAATCCCTTGGGATCGCGGTTCTCGCACTCCTCTAGAGGCGTGTCGACGAACACCTCGATGAACTCGCCCGGTTCGAGCAGCGCGCGGGCGGTGCGGCGGTCGGCGCGGTACGGCGAGATGAACGAGGCCAGCACGATCAGGCCGGCCTCGACGCCGAGCTTCGCCGCCTCCGCGGCGCGCCTGATGTTCTCGACGCGGTCGGCCTCGGTGAAGCCGAGATCGCGGTTGAGGCCGTGGCGCACATTGTCGCCGTCAAGCAGGGCGGTGTGCCGGCCGAGCGCCCAGAGCTTCTGCTCGACAAGGTCGGCGATCGTCGACTTGCCGGCGCCGGAGAGGCCGGTGAACCACACCACCGCCGGGCGCTGCTGCTTGAGCTCGGCGCGCGCGCGCTTGTCGATGCTGAGCTTCTGCCAGCCGACGGTGCGGCTGCGCCAGAGCGCGAAGTCGATCATGCCGGCGCCGACCGTCGCGTTGGACAGCGGATCGATGACGATGAAGCCGCCGAGCCGGCGATCGACGGCGTAGGGCTCGAAGGGTACCGGCCGCGCGAGCGAGAGATTGACGACCGCCACCTCGTTGCTTTCGAGCTGGCGCGCCGCGATCGGCTCGAACGTGTTGACGTCGATGCGGTGGCGGATCTCGGTGACCGAGCCCGGCACGGTGGCCGCGGCGATCTTGAACAGATAGGTGCGGCCGGAGAACAGCGGCGCGTCGCCCAGCCAGACCAGATGCGCGGCGAACTGGTCGGCGACCTCCGGGGGAGCGGCCGCCGCGGCCAGCACGTCGCCCCGCGACACATCGATCGGCTCGGCGAGCACCAGGGTCACCGCGTCGCCGTCCTGCGCCAGAGCCCGATCGCCATCGCCGGTGACGATGCGCGCGACGGTGGCGCGCCGGCCGGAGCCGGCATCCACCACCGCGTCGCCCGGCTGCACCGATCCGGCGGCGATGCTGCCCTGCAGGCCGCGGAATCCGTCCCCGCCGCGGCTCACCCGCTGCACCGGCATGCGGAACGGCCTGGCTGCTTGTCTCGCGATCTCGATGGTCTCGAGATGGCCGAGCAGCGTCGGGCCACGATGCCAGGCCATGCGCCGGCCCGGTCGCGCGACATTGTCGCCCTCGCGGGCGCAGAGCGGAATGGCGACCAGGCTCGCCGGCTCGAAACGCGCCGCGAATTCCCGATAGGCGCTGTCGATGGCGGCGAAACGCCGCTCGTCGAACCCCACGAGGTCCATCTTGTTGACCGCCAGCACGAAGTTCCGGATGCCGAGCAGGGCGGCGATGAAGCTGTGCCGGCGGGTCTGCGGCAGGATGCCCTTGCGCGCATCGACCAGCACGACCGCCAGCTCCGCGGTGGACGCGCCGGTGACCATGTTGCGCGTGTACTGCTCGTGGCCGGGACAGTCGGCGACGATGAAGGTGCGGGAGGCCGTCTCGAAGAAGCGGTAGGCGACGTCGATCGTGATGCCCTGTTCGCGCTCGGCCTCCAGGCCGTCGAGCAGCAGCGCCAGGTCGAGCGCATCGCCGCCCTGATTTCCGCGGTCGCCGGCCAGTGCCGCCAGCTGATCCTCCGGCACCAGCCCGGCGTCGTACAGCAGCCGGCCGATCAGCGTGGACTTGCCGTCATCGACGCTGCCGCAGGTGAGGAACCGCAGCAATCCCGGCTCCGGTGCGCCGCCTACCATTCGGGGCTCATTCGTGCTCGTTCGGGGGCAGCGCGTCCCAGCGGTTGCGGATGTTGTCGACGATGAGCCAGAGGAGGCCGATCTGGATCGGCAGGATGGTGAACAGGAAGCCGGCGACCAGGGTCGGCAGGCCGAGGCTGCGGTAGAACCAGACCACTGTGGCGACCACCACGATGCTGAGCAGGAAGATCGCCTCGTAGCGATGGGTCACCTTCCAGAGGCCCGCGAGCGCTTTTCCGAAACGTCTGAGCACAGCCTGGGCGCCTCCTTCAGGTGCGGCTCTTAGCACTTCTGGCCCGGGCGGAAACCGGTTTAGCTTGGCCTCGCCGGGCAAATCCCGGATTGTGGCGGCTAGCGCCACCCGGCGAGCCAATTCCGGCAGAAGGAGAACCCATGTCCAAGAATACCCTGGCGGCCGCCTGCGCGCTCCTGCTGCTGACCGGTGCGGGCGTGGGGGCGGGCGCGGCGCAGGCCAAGACGCTGGTCTATTGCTCCGAAGGCTCGCCCGAGAACTTCAACCCGATGATCAACACCACGGGCACCACCTTCGACGCCAACCGCCCGGTTTATCAGCGGCTGATCGCCTTCAAGCCCGGCACGACGGAGCTGGAGCCGAGCCTGGCGGAACGATGGGAGGTGAGCGAGGACGGCAAGACCATCACGTTCCACCTGCGACAGGGCGTGAAGTGGCAGTCCAACAGCCGGTTCAAGCCGACGCGCGACTTCGACGCCGACGACGTGCTGTTCTCCTTCGACCGGCAATGGAAGGACGACAACCCGTACCACAAGGTGTCGGGCGGCGGTTATGACTACTTCAACGACATGAGTTTCCCGAAGATGCTGGCGGCGATCGACAAGCTCGACGACCATACCGTCAGGTTCACGCTGAATTACCCGCAGACGCCGTTCCTCGCCGACATGGCGATGGAATTCGCCGCCATCCAGTCGAAGGAATATGCCGACGCGCTGCTGAAGGCCGGCAAGCCGGAGCTGATCGATCAGGAGCCGATCGGCACCGGGCCGTTCGAGTTCGTCGTCTATCAGAAGGACGCCACCATCCGCTATCGCGCCTTCAAGGATTACTGGGGGCCGAAGCCGAAGCTCGATGCGCTGGTCTTCGCCATCACCAAGGACCCCTCGGTGCGGCTGGCCAAGCTGCGCGCCGATGAGTGCCAGGTCATGCCGTACCCGAACCCGGCCGACCTGCCGGCGATCCGCGCCGATGCCAACCTGCAGATGCTCCAGCAGCCCGGACTGAATATCGGCTATCTCGCCTTCAACACGCAGAAGAAGCCGTTCGACGACAAGCGGGTGCGCATCGCGCTCAACATGGCGATCGACAAGAAGGCGATCCTCGACGCCGTCTATCAGGGCGCCGGAACGCCGGCCAAGAACCTGATCCCGCCGACCATGTGGAGCTACGACAACGACATCCAGGATTTCAAATACGATCCGGATGCGGCGAAGAAGCTGTTGGCCGAGGCCGGTCTTCCCGACGGCTTCGAGACCGACCTATGGGCGATGCCGGTGCAGCGGCCGTACAACCCGGACGCAAGGCGCATCGCCGAATTGATGCAGGCCGACCTCGCGAAGATCGGCGTCAAGGCGCGCATCGTCAGCTTCGAGTGGGGGGAATACCGCAAGCGCGTGCAGCAGGGCGAGCACCAGATGGCGCAGCTCGGCTGGACCGGCGACAACGGCGATCCCGACAATTTCTTCGTTCCGCTGGCGGGCTGCGCGGCGGCGCGCAGCGGCGGCGGCAACTCCGCGAAATGGTGCAACCAGCAGTTCGACGACATCGTCAACAAGGCGGCGACCCTGATCGACCAGAAGGCCCGCGCCCAGCTGTACATGCAGGCGCAGGTGATCATGCACGAGGAGGCGCCGTTCTATTTCATCGCGCACTCCGTGGTGTTCATGCCGATGCGGAAGAATGTCACGGGGTACATGATGAGCCCCCTCGGGGCTCATGATTTTTCAAATGTCGATCTGCAGTAAGGCAAGGCGAGGGGCTCTGCCCCTCGACCCCGCCAAAGGCGTAGCCTTTGGAATCCGTTACTTAAGTAAAAGGGGTCTGGGGGCCGCCGCCCCCAGCGGGGTCGAGGGGCGGAGCCCCTCGCCTTCTTGAATGCTTCGCTTCCTCCTCCGCCGCATCGGCCTGATCATCCCGACCTTCGTCGGCGTCACCCTGCTGACTTTCGCCATGATCCATCTCGTGCCGGGCGACCCGGTCGAGGTGCGCAGCGGCGAGCACGGCATCGCGCCGGAACGGCTCGCCATCCTGCGTCACGAAATGGGCCTCGATCAGCCGCTCTGGAAGCAGTTCCTGCACTACGAGGGCCAAGTCGCCAGCGGCGACCTCGGCACCTCCGTGGTCACCCAGGACAGCGTCTGGACCGAGTTCATCCAGCTCTTCCCCGCTACCGTCGAACTCTCGGTCTGCGCCATCCTGTTCGCGATCGCGGTCGGCCTGCCGCTCGGCGTCATCGCCGCCGCCAAGCGCGGCACCGGCTTCGACTACACGCTGATGGGCGCTTCCGTCACCGGCGCCTCCATGCCGATCTTCTGGTGGGGGCTGATGATGATCCTGGTATTCTCCGTGGCACTGGGCTGGACGCCCGTGTCGGGCCGGATCAGCGATCAGTTCTACGTGCAGCCGATCACCGGCTTCATGCTGATCGACAGCTGGTTCTCCGACGATGCCGGCGCCTTCCGCTCGGCGGCGAGCCACCTGATCCTGCCGACCATCGTGCTCGGCACGGTGCCGCTGGCGACGGTGGCGCGCATGACCCGCTCCTCCATGCTCGAAGTGCTGGGCGAGGACTACATCCGCACCGCGCGCGCCAAGGGCCTCGGACGGTTCCGCGTCATCGGCGTGCACGCGCTGCGAAATGCACTCATCCCCGTGGTGACGGTGATCGGGCTGCAGACCGGCGCGCTGCTCGGCGGCGCCATCCTGACGGAAACGATCTTCTCCTGGCCCGGCGTCGGTCACTGGCTCGTCGAGGCGATCCAGCGCCGCGACTACCCCGTGCTGCAAGGCGGCGTGCTGCTGGTCGCGGTGCTGGTCATGCTGGTCAATCTCGGGGTCGATCTCGCCTACGGCCTGCTCAATCCACGGATCCGCCGCTGATGGCGACCTTGGACACCGTTGCCGTCGCCGCGCCGCCGCCGGCGGCCCCGCTCCCCGGGAGTTTTGCGACCTTCTGGCGCGGCTTCTCCGCCAATCGCGGCGCGCTGCTCGGTTTTGCGGTCATGCTCGGGATCGTCGTTACCGCGCTGCTGGCGGGTGTCATCGCCCCGCACGCGCCCGACGAGCAGTTCCGCGAGCATTTCCTGTCGCCGCCGGTGTGGCAGGCCGGCGGCAGCTGGCAGTTCCCGCTCGGCACCGACGATGTCGGCCGCGACATCCTCTCGCGCCTGCTCTACGGCGCGCGGCTGTCGCTGCTGATCGGCCTCGTCGTGGTGACGCTGGCGCTCGCCGCCGGCACGGTGCTCGGGCTCACCGCCGCCTTTCTCGGCGGCACCGCCGATGTCGCGATCATGCGCTTCATGGACATCGTGCTGGTGTTCCCGAGCCTGCTGCTGGCCATCGTCGTGGTGGCGATCCTCGGGCCCAGCCTGCTGAACGCCATGCTGGCGGTCGCCGTCGTCACCCTGCCGAACTACACGCGCCTGGTGCGTGCCGCGGCACTCGGCGAGCTGGCGCGGGACTACGTGACGGCCTCGCGCTGCGCCGGCGCCGGCACGCTGCGGCTGATGTTCGACACGGTGCTGCCGAACTGCACCGCGCCGCTGATCGTGCAGGCGACGCTCGGGTTTTCCGGCGCTATCCTGGATGCTGCGGCGCTGGGTTTTCTCGGGCTCGGCGCGCAGCCGCCGACGCCGGAATGGGGCACCATGCTGGCCGGCGCGCTGCAATTCTATCAGCGCGCCTGGTGGGTGCTGGCGTTTCCCGGCGTATCGATCCTGGTCACCGTGCTGGCCTTCAACCTGCTCGGCGACGGGCTGCGCGACGCGCTCGATCCGCGGCTGCAACGCTAGGAATGAGAGTCGATACCTGGTTACCCCCTCAGATGGAGAGGAGCCGTCTCGATGGCGAAAGTCAGCACCTGCCTCTGGTTCAGGAAAGATGCGGAGATGGCGGTCCGCTTCTATGTCTCTCTCGTTCCCGGCTCCAGCCTCACGCACATTCTGCGCTCGCCAGGGAACTGGCCCGGTGGCGAAGCGGGCGACGTCATCATGGTGAGCTTCACCCTCGGCGGTCAGAGCTTCCAGGCGCTGAACGGTGGCACGCCAGCCAATTACGGTACTGTCGCCTCGATCTCGGTGGAGTGCGCCGACCAGGCGGAGGTAGATCGGCTGTGGACGGCGCTTACCGCCGCTGGAGGCTCCGAGATCATGTGCGGCTGGCTACGCGACAGGTGGGGCGTGCCTTGGCAGATCGTGCCCGAGATCCTGCCGCGCCTTCTGGCCGACCCTGACCCGACCGTCTCGAGCCGCGTCTTCGCTGCGATGACGGAAATGATCAAGCTGGACGTCGCCGCCCTGGAGCGAGCGGCCACGGGATGAGGCAGATGCCCAGCGTCATCGATCGACGGGCACAAGCACTCTAGTGCCAGCTTTCATGGAAAGCTGGCACGTCGCTCTTCGTTCGAGTGACCGATTCACGCACTCCAGCCTGATTCGCAGTGAATCAGGCTTCCGTGCGATCGGGCACTAGCGATGCCGCGACTTTCCATTCGCGAGCTGAGCGTGCAATTCGCCACCGCCCGCGGGCGCTTCACCGCCGTGGACGGCATCGATCTCGGCCTCGACGAGGGCGAGGTGCTGTGCGTGGTCGGCGAGTCCGGGTCCGGCAAAAGCGTATCGATGCTGGCGGTCATGGGGCTGGTCGGCTACCCCGGCCGGGTCGCGGCCCGCGAAATGCGCTATGGCGAGACCGACCTCCTGCGCATCGGCGCGCGGCAGCGCCGCCAGATGGTCGGCCGGGACGTGGCGATGGTGTTCCAGGACCCGACGACCTCGCTCAATCCCTGCTTTCCCGTGGGCTGGCAGATCGCCGAGAGCCTGCGCGTGCACGACGCGGTGCCGCGCCGGGACGTCCGCCGGCGCGTCGTCGAGCTGCTGGGCCAGGTCGGCATTCCGGCGCCGGAAAGCCGGCTCGGCGCCTTTCCCCACCAGCTCTCCGGCGGCATGAACCAGCGCGTGATGATCGCCATGGCGATCGCCTGCAATCCGCGCCTGCTGATCGCCGACGAGCCGACCACGGCGCTCGACGTGACCATCCAGAAGCAGATTCTCGATCTGCTGGTCTCCTTGCAGCGCCAGCGCGGCATGGCGCTGCTGCTGATCACCCACGACATGGGCGTGGTCGCCGAGACGGCGCAGCGTGTGCAGGTGATGTATGCCGGCCGCGTGGTGGAGGAGCAGCCGACCGAGCGCCTGTTCGCCCATCCGCGTCACCCCTACACGGCGGCCCTCCTCGACGCGCTGCCGGAGCGTGCGGTCGGCCGCGCGCGGCTGCCGACGATCCCCGGCGTGGTGCCCGGCATCGCCGACCGTCCGTCCGGCTGCCTGTTCAATCCGCGCTGCCGGTTCGCCACGCCGCATTGCGTGGCGGTGGCGCCGGCCTATGACGGGCCGGCCGGCGATCGCGCGCTCTGCCACTATCCCTTGGACGCCGCAGGCCGGCCGACCGGCGCGCATCCGCAGGCGGTTGCATGACCGCCCCAGTCTTGGCGGTACCGGTGATGGAGGCGCGCGACATCCGCCGCCACTACGCGGTGGGCGGCATGTTCGGCCGCCGCGGCACCGTCAAGGCGGTGGACGGCGTCACGCTGACCCTGAACGCCGGCGAGACGCTGGCCGTAGTCGGCGAATCCGGCTGCGGCAAGTCGACGCTCGCCCGGGTCGCCACGCTGATGGAGCCGCCGAGTTCGGGCGAGCTGCTGATCGACGGCCGCCCGACGGCGGATGCCACGGCCGCGGAGCGCCGCCAGCTGCGCCTCGCCGTGCAGATGGTGTTCCAGAACCCGTACGGCTCGCTCAACCCGCGCAAGACCCTCGGCGCGACGCTCGAGGAGCCGCTGGCGATCAACGGTCGGGGCGACCGGCGGGCGCGCGAGAGGGCGGCGCGGGCGATGATGGACCGGGTCGGCCTGCGCCAGGAGCATTACGGCCGCTATCCCCACATGTTCTCGGGCGGCCAGCGCCAGCGCATCGCCATCGCCCGCGCGCTGATGCTGAACCCGCGGGTGGTGATCGCCGACGAGCCGGTCTCGGCACTCGACGTGTCGATCCAAGCGCAGGTGCTCAACCTGCTGATGGACCTGCAGGACGAGTTCCGGGTCGCCTATCTCTTCATCAGTCACGATCTGTCCGTCGTGCGCCACATCGCGCGCGACGTGCTGGTGATGTATCTCGGCCGGCCGGTCGAGCACGGGCCGAAGGAGGCGATCTTCGCCCGGCCGCGCCACCCCTATACGCGCATCCTGCTGTCGGCGACGCCGTCGGTGGATCCGCGCCATCGCCACCAGGCGCTGCCGGTGAAGGGCGAGCTGCCCTCGCCGCTGAACCCGCCCCTGGCCTGCGCCTTCGAGACGCGCTGCCCCTATGCGACCGAGATCTGCCGCCGGGAGCGGCCGGAGCTGCGGCCGCTAGAGGGGGTCCGGGTGGCTTGTCACCATGCGGAGGAAATCGCGGAAGAAGAAAGGCCAGGGCTCCGCCCTGGACCCGCTGGGGACCGTCGTCCCCAGGCCCCTCTTACTTAAGTAATGGGGTCTGGGGCCCGCGGCCCCAGCGGGGTCGAGGGGCGGAGCCCCTCGCCTTTCTTAGACCGTCGACTCCGCCGTCGGCCGGACCGATTCCGACCTTGAACCCTCGGTCAGCATCTCGATCCGCCCGGTGATCTGCCCGCCGTCCTCGACCTGCAGCCGTCGGCAGCGCGCGGTGCCGAGCACCCGCCCGGTGTTGCGCACGATCAGGCTGCCGCGCGCCGTCAAAGTCCCGTCAATCGTCCCGGCGACCTCGGCGTCCTCGACTTCGACTTCGCCCTTGAAGACGCCGCCGGGTGAGACCGAGAGCTCGGTCGCATGGATCATGCTGGCTTCCACGGTGCCCTCGACGACCAGCCGCTCGGCGTCCTGCACGGTGCCTTGCAGGCTGATGCCGCGCCCGACGACCAGGGTGCGGCGATCCGACGGGTCCCGGCTGAGCGGACGGCCCTGACCCGGACCGGGGCCTTGCGACTGGCCGGGGCCCGGCCCCTGGCCTGGCCCGCCCGGCCGCATGCCGCCTTGCGGCACGGCGGCATTGCTGGGGGGAGCGGCAGGCGGCGCAGAAAACGGCGCACGACCCATGTTTTGCATCTCCTTTGGCTGGCCGGGGAACTGGCCTGGCGATTGGGCGGGACGAAACGGCGGCACGCCGAGCCCGCCATCAGACGGTCGTGCGGCCGGCGAGGCGCTGCCCGGCCTGACGGGCTGGCTGCCGCCAAGAACCTGTCCGCTCGGGCCCGACTGGTAGGCGTGCGGATCCAAAGCGTGCGGATCGCCGCCTGCGTCGGGCGGCGCCTCGTCGATCTTGCGGCGCTTGAACACGGGCTCTCCGTCTCAGGGCGTCTCGTTGCGCCCGCCTATCACGCGGCATTCACCCGAACAACCGGTCGGGCGGCGGTTTTCCCCATGTTTCCGCATTTACCTTTCATTGACTACCGATTTCACGTGCGTCTCGCGGCACCGCGAGACCCCCATGCAGCAGGTGCACCATCGCGGCGGTGCCGAGCACCGGGATCAGCAGATTGAGCGGCGGCAGAAAGCCGGCCGAGGCGAGCAGCAGGCCGATGCCGAGCACGGCGGCGCGCCGGCGGCGGTGCAGGGCGGCGGCCTCGGCCCGGCTCATCCGGCGCATGGCGACGGCGACGAACAGCCCGCGGCCGATGGCGTAGCCCGAGATCGCCCAGCCCAGCAGCAGGCCGACGCCCGGCACCACGACAGCAAGCAACAGCGCGCCCAGGCTGAGCAGCAGCACGCGGGCGCCCACCGCCAGCGCGTCGGCCGCCTGAGCGGTCAGCGAGGCGCCGCGGGACGCCGGCAGGCCGGGGTAGAAGCGATGCTCGACCGCGGCGGCGATGCGCTCGACGAACAGCGTGCCGATGCCGACGGCGACCGGCAGGAACAGCCAGAAGGCGAGCAGCGCCGCCGCCGCCCCGCCGAGCAGGCCGGCGAGCCAGGACCACCATCCCGCCGCCGCCAGGCAGTGCTGCACGCCCCAGACGCTGCCGGCCAGCAGCAGGGCGAAGCAGGCGGCGGCCCAGGCGACGCTGCGGGCCAGCACCCCCAGGAAGGCCGGGTCGTCGAGCTGGGCGAAGGCCCGCAGCAGGGCGGTGAGCATCTGCGGGGTTCCTTGCCGCGGCCGGGACGGGATGTTAGGGCGGGATGCCCCGTTCCGGAGTGCCTGCATGACCGCGCCGCGCCTCGATATTCTCGGCATCGGCAATGCCATCGTCGATGTCGTGGCGCCGGTCGAGGAGGAATTCCTCGCGAAATGCGACCTGCGCAAGGGCGGCATGACCCTGGTGGACGAGGCGGCCGCCCGGTCGCTCTACGACGCCATGCCGCCCGGCCGGGAGAGCAGCGGCGGCTCGGCCGCCAATACCTGCGCCTGGGCGGCCGGGCTCGGGGCGAAGGTCGCCTATCTCGGCAAGGTGGCCGACGACCAGCTGGGCCAGGTGTTCCGCCACGACATCCAGGCCGCCGGCGTGCATTTCCCGAGCCGGCCGCTGACCGGGGGCGAGCCGACCGGCAGTTGCCTGGTGCTGGTCACCCCGGACGGCGAGCGCACGATGAGCGTGTTCCTCGGCGCCGCTGTCGGCTTCGGGGAACCGGACGTGGATGCGCGGCTGGTCGGCGATGCGGCGATCACCTATCTCGAGGGCTATCTGTTCGACCCGCCGGCCGCCCAGGCGGCATTTCGCCGCGCCGCCACGCTGGCCCGCGCGGCCGGGCGGCAGGTCGCGCTCTCGCTGTCGGACCCGTTCTGCGTCGACCGGCATCGCGCCGCCTTCCGCGACCTGGTGGCCGGCCATGTCGACATCCTCTTCGCCAACGAAGCGGAGATCTGCAGCCTCTACGAGACCGGCTTCGAGGCCGCGTGCGAGGCGGCACGGCGCGACGCGGCGGTGGCGGCGCTGACCCGGAGCGAGCGAGGCAGCCGGATCGTGCGTGGGGCGGAGACCGTCGAGGTTGCCGCCCTGCCGACCACCGTGGTCGACACCACCGGCGCCGGCGACGCCTATGCCGCCGGCTTCCTGGCGGCCTATGTCGCCGGGGCCGATCTGCGGGCCTGCGCGCAGCTCGGGAGCGCGGCCGCCGCCGAGGTGATCAGCCATTTCGGCGCCCGGGCGCAGGCCGATCCGCAGGAGCTGCGCCGGACCGTGGGGGTCTGAGCCCGCACGGAACTACCGCGCGACCCTTCCGTTCTTTGGCCAGCCGGGCGCCGAACGCGCCCCTCTCGTCGTGTCCAGGCCACAAAGGCCGAAAGTCCAGAGGAGAAAAACCATGCGTAAGACGCTGCTGACCACCGTGACGGTGTTCGGCTTGGCCGTTGCGCCCGCCTTTGCCCAGAATGCCGCGCCGATGAGTAACCCGACCGGCGGCGGCAGCAAGTCCGGCAGCACCGCTCCGGCAAACACCAGCCCAGGAGGCACGGGAAGCGGCACGGCCGCTACCGATACCGGCACTCCGGCAGCCGGCGCCACCCATCGCACGGCGCGCGGGCACACAGGATCGCCCTCACCGGCCGCGGTGGCCAATACCGCGACCGGCGCACGTCCGGGCAACGAGCCCGGCACCAACAACTCCCTGCCGATGTCCACCCAAGCGAGCAACATCAGCCAGACGGACACCCGCTCGCCGATCGCGCCGAGGCTGCCCGACCCGTCCGTGGGAGCCAACGGATCGCCCGAGCAGTATCTGGCCGCTGCCCGGCAGGCGCTCAGCCGGCATCGCACGGGGGAGGCGCAGCAGGCGCTCGAAATGGCGGAAACCCGCGCGCTGGACCGCTCGGCGGGCCCGGATGCGGCAAACTCCCCCGACCAGAACCCGATGATCACGCAGATCGGCAAGGCGCGTGACGCGCTGGCCCGGCGCGACATGGCCGGCGCCGACGCGGCGATCAGCGCGGCGATGTCCGCCACCCCTAGAACCTGAGGCCTGCCCGGTTCTGCGGAGGCATTAAGGCCCGTCCGGCTGAACGGCCGGGCGGGCCTGTGTTTTTCAGGCTCGCAGCGGCGGCCGGGGCGCCCTATGTGTGCGGTGCAACATGCCGAATGCCGCCATGGACCTCCGCAACATTGCCATCATCGCCCATGTCGACCACGGCAAGACCACCCTGGTCGACCAGCTGCTGCGCCAGTCCGGCTCGTTCCGCGAGCACCAGCAGGTCGCCGAACGGGCGATGGACAGCAACGACCTCGAGCGCGAGCGCGGCATCACCATCCTCGCCAAGTGCACGAGCGTGGTGTGGCGGGGCACCCGCATCAACATCGTCGACACGCCAGGGCATGCCGATTTCGGCGGCGAGGTCGAGCGCATCCTCAACATGGTGGACGGCGCCCTGGTGCTGGTCGATGCCGCCGAGGGCGTGCTGCCGCAGACCAAGTTCGTCGTCGGCAAGGCGCTGGCCCGCGGCTTGCGGCCGATCGTCGTGGTCAACAAGGTCGATCGCGGCGACGCCAGGCCGGACGAGGTGCATACGGAAGTTTTCGATCTCTTCGCCGCGCTCGGCGCCGACGACACCCAGCTCGACTTTCCCATGCTCTACGCTTCCGGCCGACAGGGCTGGGCGGATCAGAGCCTCGATGGACCTCGCCGGGACCTGGCGGCGCTGTTCGAGCTGGTGCTGCGCCACGTGCCGCCGCCTGCGGTGGACGAGGACGCTCCGTTCGCCATGGTCGCCTCCATCCTGGAATACGACAATTTCCTCGGCCGGGTGCTGACCGGGCGCATCGAGCAGGGGAGGGCTCGGCTGAACCTGCCGGTGCGCGTGCTGCGCCGTGACGGCAGCGTCGTCGAGACCGGGCGGCTGACCAAGCTGCTCTCCTTCCGCGGCCTCGACCGGGTGCCGGTGGAGGAGGCCCAGGCCGGCGATATCATCGCCGTGGCCGGCCTGACCGACGCGACGGTGCCCGACACCATCGGCGCCCCGGAGCTGGCCAGCCCTCTGCCGGCGATCCCGGTCGATCCGCCGACGCTCGCCATGACGTTCCGCATCAACGACGGTCCGCTCGCCGGGCGCGAGGGCAAGAAGGTGACCTCGCGCCAGATCCGCGACCGCCTGCTGCGCGAGGCCGAGGGCAACGTCGCCATTCGCGTCACCGAGAGCCAGGAGACCGAAGCCTTCGAGGTCGCCGGCCGCGGCGAATTGCAGCTCGGCGTCCTCATCGAGACGATGCGCCGCGAGGGCTTCGAGCTCTCCATCGGCCGGCCACGCGTGCTGACCCGGCGCAACCAGGAGACCGGCGAGCGCGAGGAGCCGATGGAGGAAGTGCTGGTCGACGTCGACGAGCCCTATTCCGGCGTCGTCGTCGACAAGCTGAGCCGCCGGCGAGGCGAGCTGCGCGACATGCGCCCCTCCGGCGGCGGCAAGGTGCGCCTCACCTTCGCCATCCCGAGCCGCGGCCTTATCGGCTATCACGGCGAGTTCCTCACCGACACCCGCGGTACCGGCATCATGAACCGGCTGTTCGCGGGCTACGGCCCGTGGAAGGGCCCGATCGAGGGAAGGCGCAACGGCTCGCTGATCTCCAGCGCCGACGGCGAGGCCGTGCACTACGCCCTGTTCTATCTGCAGGAGCGCGGCACGCTGTTCGTGTCGCCGGGCGAGAAGGTCTATGTCGGCATGATCCTCGGCGAGCACAGCCGCGGCTCGGACCTCGAGGTCAATCCGATCAAGGAGAAGAAGCTCACCAATATCCGTGCCGCCGGCAAGGACGACGCCATGCTGCTGACGCCGCCGCGCCGCATGAGCCTCGAACAGGCGATCGCCTATGTCGAGGAGGACGAGCTGGTGGAGGTGACGCCCGGAGCGGTGCGCTTGCGCAAGCGCTTCCTCGACCCGCACGCGCGCAAGCGGGCGGACCGGCGCGCCGAGACCGAAGCTGCGTGAGGCAACCTTCGCCGGCACGCCGCGTAAGTTGACACGGCCCCGGTTTATCGCCTGGCCGCGACGCCCTGGGGCACCTTGCAGACTCCGACTGCCCCTGTAGTATCGTTTCGGTGTCCCCCGGCATTCGGCTGACGCGCCGAGCATTCCCATTCCAAGGAGACTTTCATGACCAAGATGAACCGCACCGTTCCGTATGCGGTCATGGCGTTCAGCCTGATGGCCTGTGTCGCCGCCGTCCCGGCCTTTGCCCAAGGCGGCGGGGGCGGTGGGGGCGGCGGCAGCGGCTCCAGCGTGACCGGTGTTCCCTCGGGGACCGCTCCAGTCGGCGCCGGCGCTCCGGCCGGCCCGTCGTCCGGCCCCGGCACCGGCGCGACCACCGCTCCCGGCACCCCCGGCACTCAGGCGATGCCGTCGAGCGGCCGCATGGGCATGCCCAGCGGCAGCATGCCGAGCAGCAGCATGCCGAGCAGCAGCATGCCCAGCAGCAGCATGCCGTCACAGACCTCGACCCAGCACCACGCGGCAACGCGGCGTCGCACGGTCCACCACACCACCACGCACAACGGCCCGGCTTCTGACACCGGCCCGTCGAGCACTGCGGGCCAGGCGACCGGCTCCAGCGCGTTGGGTACCGCGAACTCCGGCGTGACGCGCATGCCTGGCGCACCGTCCGCGGGCGGCGGCATTCAGGGGGGCGGCTCGGCGCACTAGAGCACTGTCGGTGCTGGCAGGCGCACCGAAAAGCTCCAGTTCCCTGTCTTGACGAGCAACTTCATCCGGTCGTGTGGTTCCCACCCGATCGGATGTTGCTCTGATCCGGCCCCGACCGGTCTGGGCTGCACCGCCCGGCCTCAGGACGTGCGCTGCCCGGTTCTCTGAAGGGTCGGGCAGCGTGCGGCTGAACTGCTGCCTCTGATCCGCGATCCGGCAATCTCCCGGGCTCAGGGTCCCGCGACGGCGGACCGGCGCCTGTGGGCGATGTTCGGGATGGGTTTTGCGTGCGGGCTCCCGCTGCCGCTCTCCGGGTTCACTCTCGGGCAGTGGATGAGCGAGGCCGGCGTCTCGCTCGGCGCGATCGGCCTCTCCGCCACGATCGGCCTATCCTACAGCCTGAAATTCCTTTGGTCCCCGGTGCTCGACCGGGTCGCCCCGCCCGGCCCGCTGCGCCGTCTCGGGCGTCGGCGCGGGTGGCTGCTCGCCATCCAGCCGGCGCTCGCGGCCGCCTGCGCCCTGCTCGCCCTATCCGATCCCGCCCGCGCGCCCGCGGTCACCGTGGGTGTGGCGGCGGTGATCGCCTTCCTCTCGGCCAGCCAGGACATCGTGGTCGACGCCTGGCGCATCGAAACCTTCCCGGCCCGCAGCCAGGGCACCGCTCTTGCCGCCTATGTCTGGGGCTATCGGCTCGCCCTGCTGGCGGCAAATGCGGGCGTCATCCGGCTGGCCAGCGTGCTCGGCTGGCATGGCTCGCTGCTCGTCGCCGCCGGGCTGAGCTGTTCCGGCCTGCTGACCACACTCTGCGCCGCCGAGCCGACGGTGCCGCCCGATGCCGCGTCGACGGGGGCCACGCCGCCAGCCGGCGCGCCCGACCTGCGCGCCAGCTTCTCGCGCGCCGTGGTCGACCCGCTGCGCGAGTTCCTGCAGCGCCCGCGCACCGTCCCCGTGCTCGGCTTCGTGCTGCTGTTCAACCTCGGCGAGGCGCTCGCCGGAGTGATGCTGCCGCCCTACTACCGCGCCCTCGGCTACGGGCGGAACGACGTGGCACTCGCC
>JAFAYM010000103.1 GCA_019240395.1 Acidisphaera sp.
ACCTCGACCGCCACCTCCTGGCCGCGGCTCAGCAGGTTGTTCTCGGCGAAGGTGTCGCGATGGCTCACCTGGTCCAGCTTGTGGGTGCCGGGGATCACCCGCATCGCGCCGTTGGCAACGACACTCTCCGAAATCGCCACCCACGCCGTAACGATGTCCGGCGGCTCCAGCCCCCAATAGGTGGAGTCCTGGTGCCAGGAGACGAAGCTCGGGTCGTGCGCGTTCTTGATGAAGAAGCTGCTGCCCCAGCACAGGATGTTCGGGCCGATCACGCTCTCGACGGCGTCCAGGATGCCGGGGTGGCGGATCACCTGGTCGGCCCAGGTGAACACCAGGTGCGACTTGTTGCGCAGCGGCCCACGCCGATCGGGGTTCGCCGCTTCGAATGCCTCCAGCGCCGCACGGATGCGGCCGGCCTCCTCGGCCGGCATGGCGCGGATCGGCGCGCAGTAGCCCTGCTCGCGATAGTGGCGGAGCGCCTGCTCCGGGAGTTTCGGCATGGTTTCCTCCTGGCGCCATCCCGGCCGTTCTTGGAAGGCCTTGGTCACTCTGGCGCCGCGTCGGGCGGACCGCAATGGCCATGGGTGCGCTCGGCTTGGCCTGGACACGCAATCCGGTCCAGTATTCGCGCAACCTGTCGGGGTAGGGTGGAATGTCCGAGATCGCCGAGCACGCGACCTTGCCGGTCGGCACTCCCAGGCTCTCCGCGGCTGCCGCCATCGCCGCGTTGGGCATCGTCTACGGCGACATCGGCACCAGCCCGCTCTATGCCTTCAAGCAGGCGGCGCAGGCGGGCGGGACGCTTACCGCTGAAACCATCCTGGGCGTCCTCTCGCTCATCTTCTGGGCGTTGATCCTCGTGGTGTCGCTCAAATACGCGGTGCTGGTGATGCGCGCCGAGAACCACGGCGAGGGCGGCATCGTGGCGCTGCTGGCGCTGCTGGACGCGCGCAACGCACCGGAGCGCAGCTGGCGGGCCTCCCTGCTGATCGTCGGCCTGGTCGGCGCGGCCCTGCTCTATGGTGACGGCGTCATTACGCCCGCGATCTCGGTGCTCAGCGCGATCGAAGGATTGAAGCTCGATGCACCCGGGGTGGCCCCGCTCGTGGTACCCATCACTGTCGCCATCCTGATCGGGCTGTTCATCGTCCAGCGCAAGGGCACCGGCTTCATCGGCGGCATCTTCGGGCCGGTGATGCTGGTCTGGTTCGCGGCGATCGGGCTGCTCGGGCTGGTCGAGATCGTGCGCGCGCCGGCCGTCCTCGCCGCTCTCAGCCCGCTGCCGGCGCTGGTCTTCCTGATGCATGCCGGTCCGGCGATCGGCTTCGCGGTGCTCGGTGCCGCCTTCCTGGCGGTCACCGGCGGTGAGGCGATGTATGCCGACATGGGTCATTTCGGCGCCATGCCGATACGAATGGGCTGGTTCGTCATCGTGCTGCCCGGGCTGGTGCTCAACTATTTCGGCCAGGGGGCCTTGCTGCTGACCACGCCGAGCGGGATCGAGAACCCGTTCTACCTGCTGGCGCCGGGCTGGGCCCACTACCCGCTCGTGGTGTTCGCCACGCTCGCGACCATCATTGCGTCCCAGGCGATCATCTCCGGCGCCTTTTCGCTGACCCAGCAGGCGATCCAGCTCGGATTCCTGCCGCGCATGCGGGTGCTGCACACCGCCAGCCTGGCGCGCGGCCAGATCTACATGCCGCTGGTGAACTGGCTGCTGGCCGCCGGCACGATCGGCGCGGTGGTCTCCTTCGGATCCTCCGACGCGCTCGGCGGCGCCTACGGCATCGCGGTCTCCATGCTGATGGCGATCACCACCGTGTTGGCCGCCCTGGTCGCCCTGAAATGGGGCTACAACCCGCTCGCCGTCGCCGCCGTCAACGGCTTCTTCCTGGTCATCGACCTGATCTTCGTGGCGGCCAACGCGACGAAGCTGCTGGAGGGCGGATGGTTTCCCTTGGCGCTGGCGATCTTTGTCGCGTTTCTCATGCTCACCTGGCGTCGCGGCGCGGCCCTTGTCGAGCGGGCGCGCGCGCATCTGCGCCAGCCCGAGGACGTGTTCATGGAGACCCTGCTCACCGCGCCGCCGCTGCGCCTGCCCGGCACCGCGGCGGTGTTCACCGCCGCCACGACAGGCGTGCCGCTGGCGCTGACGCACCACATCAAGCACAACAAAGTGCTGCATGAGCGCGTGCTGCTGATCTCCGGGCTGACCACCGATGCGCCGCATGTGTCGCCCGAGCACCGCGTCAAGGTCATCGACATGGGCAACGGCGTCAGCCGCATCGTCATGTTCTTCGGCTTCATGGAGACGCCCGACATCGCCGAAGGGCTGCGGCTCGCCTGCGAGAAGCGACAGTTCGACGACGTCGATCTGCCGAGCCTCACCTATTACTTCCGGCGCGAGACCGTGATTCCCGCCGGCAAGCTTGCGGGCATGGCGGCGTGGCGGAAGAAGATCTTTTCGGCGATGCACCTGAACGCGCACCGCAACGCCGCCTATTACGGCGTGCCGGCCTCGCAGGTCGTTGAGATCGGCCTGGAGGTGGAGATCTAATACCAGTTCTCGGGCGCGCCGCCTCATGGCGTCATTCCCGCGAAAGCGGGAATCCATGTGCGGCGTGGACCCCCGCTTTCGCGGGGGTGACGATAATGGGCGGCGCTCTGTGGGTTCTCGTATAAGCCGGCTGTTAGCGGACCGACTTCAAAGGCTTCGACTCCGCGGAAGTTCCCAGCTCCAGACCCTCGCCTGCCGCCTCCAGCTGCGCAAAAAGCTCCGGATCGATTCGCGGCCGCGCCGCCTCATTACCCGACCGTGGCGCGATGAAGAGGTCACGCTTGGGATAGGGAATGCGGATGCCGTGCTGGCGGAACAGGCGCCAGATCTCGTAGAGCGCCTGGCTCTTGACGTTGTTCACGCCGTTATGGGCGTCCTCGATCCAGAAGCGGACCTGCAGCTCGATCGCACTCTCGCCGAACTCCATGATCAGCGCGTTCGGCGCCGGCGACGGCAGGACGCGCGGCGGCCGGCTCACCGCTTCGAGCAGCAGCGCCAGCACCTGGTCGAGATCGGCGTCGTGCGGCACCCGCACGCCCACCTTCAGGCGCACCCTGTCGCTCTTGTGCGACCAGTTCAGCACCTGCTGGGTGATGATGTCCTCGTTGGGGATCAGATACTCCATGCCGTCGCGCGTCTCGACCGAGACGTAGCGCGCGCCGAGCGAGGAGACCCAGCCATAGGTGCCGCCGACCTCGATCACGTCGCCCGGCTTGATCGACTTGTCGAGCAGCAGGACGATGCCGCTGAACAGGTTCGACACCGTCTTCTGCAGGCCGAGCCCCAGCCCGATGCCGAGTGCTCCGGTGAACAGCGCGAAAGTCGAGAAATCGATGCCGATGCTGGCAAGCGAAACGATGACGGCGAGCGTCACCAGGGTGATCTGGATGAGCTTGCCGAGAAGCACGCGGGCGCGCGGGGTGATTTCCGGCACCCCGGTGATCCGGCGCTCGAACAGGCGCGAGGCGAACATCGCGGCCCACAGCAGGATGCCGAGCGACACCACGCCGCGCATGACGGTGAGGATCGACAGCCGGACGCCGCCGACCACGATCGCGGCCGCGTCCAGCAGGGCGAGCGCCGGATCGAGCAGGTGCACGATGTTCAAGGCGGCGACCAGCCAGGCGAACACCGCGATCAGGCGCGCCAGCGCCTCATAGGGCACGAAGTCCGCAACCAGCCGGATGAGCAGCCACGCCCCCAGCAGGTTGAGGCCGATTCGCGCCCCGGCGCTGGGCCAGCCGAATTGTTGGGCGACGATCAGCGACAGCCACAGCCCGATCGCCCAGACGGCCGGCGCGATCAGCGGCGCCAGACGATGGATCACCCACTCGCGATGCTGGACGAACCAGTCGAGGCGATGGTCGGCGGGTATCCGCTCGACCCAGACCACCAGCCGCTGCTGCACCGGGCGGGTGATCAGCCAGGCGACGGCGCCGGTCAGCAGGACGGCGGGGATCTGCACCAGGTTGGGCAGCGAGAACAGGTCCTGCAGCCAGGGCGTGAACCGGTCAAGCCGCGCCAGCAGATCGTTCCATGCGGAGATGCCGTTCATGGCGCAAAGGAAGCACGGTTGGGGCCTCGCCCCAAACCCCTTCCAGTCGGAGTCTTATGCGAGGTCGCACAGAGCGCCACCGATGATCGTCACCCCCGCGAAAGCGGGGGTCCACGCCGCACGTGGATTCGCGGGAATGACGGCTACAAGTCGGCGCCTCCGAGAACTGGTATTAGAGATTCCGTCACTTCGGTTCAGTGCGAAATGCGCCAGATCGTGCCGTTGGCGTCCTCGGTGACCAGCAGCGCACCGTCATGGGCTACCGCCACGTCCACCGGGCGGCCCCAGACCCGATCGCCCTGGTTGAAGCCGGTCAGGAAATCCTCGTACTCGCCGGTCGGACGGCCGTCGCGCAGGCGCACGCGGATCACCTTGTAGCCGGTGCGCAGGGCGCGGTTCCACGAGCCGTGCAGCGCCACGAAGGCGTCGCCGCGATACTCCGCCGGGAACATCGCACCGGTGTAGAAGGTCACCCCGAGCGGCGCCGAGTGCGCCTGGATCAGCACATCGGGAACGCTCACCGCGTCGCGCAGGTCCGGCCGCTGGCCGTCGTGGCGCGGGTCCTGGTGGGCGCCGATGTAATACCAGGGCCAGCCGAAGAAGGCGCCCTGGCGCACCCGCGTCAGGTAGTCCGGCGGCAGGTCGTCGCCCAGCCCGTCGCGCTCGTTGGTGGCGCACCAGAGCGCGCCGGTTGCCGGCTCGATCGCCTCGCCCGAGCAGTTGCGCAGGCCGGTGGCGTAGGTCTCGACACGGCGGCCCAGCGCGTCGAGCCGGAATACCGCGGCGCGCCCCGCCTCGCTGCCCCAGGCGGCGCCGAGGCCGTGCTCGGACTGCCAGAGCGCGATGCCGCCCGGCGGCTCGCCCTTGAGCGCCGGCGCGACGTTGGACGCCGATCCGACGGAGAGGAAAAGCGCCCCGTCCGGCGCCGCGACGATGTCGCGCGTCCAGTGGCCGCCCTGCGGCAGGTGCGCGATGATGGTCTGCGGCGGTCCCGACGCCTGCAGATCGCCGCTGCGATAGGGAAAGCGCACCAGGCGATCGGTGCCGGCGACGTAGACGAATTGCGGATCGGGCCCCGCCGGATAAAAGGCGATGCCGAAGGGCATGGATATGCCGGCCGCGAAGACCTGGCTCTGGGCGGGGCGCGCGGCGCCGTCGGGCGCGCGGAACACGCGGATGCGGTCCGCACCGCTCTCGGCGAGGAACACGTCGCCGTTCGGGGCGACGCGGATGACGCGCGGCATGGAAAGACCGCCGGCGAAGAGCTGCACCGAGAAGCCCGGCGGCACCGCCGGCAAAGCGCCGGCCGGGCGCTCGACGACGCTCGGCCCGTTGCTGGCGGAATGCGTGGCGTAGGGTGGCGGCAGGCTTTCCGGGGTGATCCGGTGGGTTGTTCCCGGCGCGTCTTGCGCCGCCGCGGCGATCGGCCAGACCAGCATGAGGAGCGTCGAAAGTCGCATCCGTCTTCCTTGAGTCATGGGATTTGGGGGCCGCTGCTCCCAATGGGTCCCAATTACTTCAAAACGTGGGGGGCAAAGCCCCTGGCCTTGCCTTTCTGTCCAGGAACGCTGTGGCCAGGGCTTCGCCCAGCCCTGCGGCGGTAGCCCGCCAGGCCTGGAGCGGGTCCGGCGCCTCGCCGATCGGCGGCGGCGTCTCGATGAGTTGCGTCAATGCCGTAGCGAGGCTCGCCGCCGTCGGATCGCAGAGGCGGGCGAGCGGCTCGTCGCGCAGCTGCTCGCTGATGCCGCCGACGCGGGTGGCGACCAGCCAGCGGCGCGCCGCGATCGCCGCCGCGGCGACGCCGCTCTGGCTGGCCTCGCGGTGCGAGAGCACCAGTGCGTCGGCCCAGGCGAGCAACGGGCCGACCTCGTCTTCCGGCACCCAGCGGTTCTCCACGGAAACGCCGGGGAGGCGGCGCAGCCGCTGCAGCGTGGCGGATTCCGGGCCGCTGCCGGCTACCCGCACCTGCAGGTCGGGCCGCGCGCCGACCAGGCCCAGGGCGTCGGCCAGCAGGTCGAGTCCCTTGTAGGGCAGCAGCCGCCCGAAGCAGAGCAGCCGAAGCGGGCCGCCATGGCTCAGCGGCGGCGGCGGCACCGGCCCGAAGGCGAAAGGCGGGTGGGTCGCCATGATCAGCGGCTGGCACAGTCCGAGCCCCTGATGGCGCAACCGCGTCGCCACGTGGCCGGTCAGCGCGATGACGGCGTCGGCCTGCCGCACCAGGCGGCGCTGCAGGGTGAACTGCAGCGGCCAGGACTCGCCGGGGTGGCGGTCGGCATCGTGCACGACGACGGCGTAGGGCACGCCGGAGCGGTGCAGCGCCCCACTCATCACCAGGTCCAGCGGAGCCGGCATGGCGCAGATCGCCGCATCCAGCCGCAGCTTGCGCAGGCGCTGTGCCAGCTGGGCCGCCAGGAACGGCCCGGCCATGGCCCGTCGCGCCGCGCCGGCCAGGCTGTCGTAGGTGGGGAACGGCAGGTCGCAGACCGGGCGGGCGCCGCCCTGCAGGATCTCGGCCTGCGCGGAGAGCGACAGCACGGCGTGCATGTCCGGCAGGGCGCGGAAGCCGGCGGCTAGCTCCGCCGCGTAGCGCGGTCCGGCGCCGCGCCGTCCCCATTGCCAGATCAGCAGGCGCATGCCGCCCCGCTCTCGTCAGGTGCGACGAAGGCTTCGGAGCCCGGCCACTCCAGGCCGATCGCCTGCAACGCGGCCGCCAGGGGCGCGGTCCCGAGCCGTTGCGCGGCCGTCCCGCGGCCCCGCCGGCCCAGGGCGGCGCGCGCCGCCGCGTCCTCGGCCAGCCGGACCAGGTGGGAGGCCGCCTCCTCGAGGTCCGGCTCCGCCCAGACCGCGCCGGGCGCTTCGAAGACGCGGCGCG
>JAFAYM010000156.1 GCA_019240395.1 Acidisphaera sp.
CGCAAGCAGCTCGCCGGCGAGCTCGGCGTGCACGCCGGTGCCGACGGCTCGGCGGAACAGAACGTCGCGCTGCACAAGGCGGTGATGCAGAAGCTTGCCGAGAACGGCGGCAAGGTTCCGGACAGCCTTCGCGGCTGATCCAGCCTAGAGCGGCGGGCGCGAACGCGCGTTCACGCCCGCCGCTCTAACACTTCGTTTTGGCGAGCAGCTTTGTGCGATCAGGTGATTCCACCTGATCGCACGCTGCTCTATCGCTGGAATTGGCCGGGCGGTGGGCTCGGCGGCGGCGGCTGGGCGGCCCCGCGATGCGAGAAGCAGCCCAGCTCGTAGCACCCGAGAAGGGCCGCGGCACCGACGCCGATGGCAACCTTGTCCCCAGTCGACAGGCTGGCCGCCGGCGCAGCGCCGTTCGGGTTTCGCGCGGACTGCGCCGGCGGTCCGGAGGCGCCGATGATCACCGTCACGCGCTCGGCTTGCGCCGGGCCGCCGCCGGCCGGGATGTAGTCGATGCTCGCCCGGGTGCCGGGGGACATCGCCCCGACATAGGCGGCGAAGGTGGCGAGCGTGGGAAACACCCGGCCATCGACGGCGATGATCTGGTCGCCGGGACGCAAGCCGGCCTGGGCGCCGGGCGAGCCGCGCCGCACCTGCCTGATCCGGATGATGTCGAAGGTCATCCCGGCGTCGGTGATCTCCTGCGATCGCTCGATATCCAGGCCGAGCGCGCCGTGATTGTGCGGCAGCGCCGCCGCCTCCTGCGCCGACAGCAGACGGTATCCCATGGGGTTCTGGGCGAGCGCCGCCGTCGGGGCCGCAGCCGCCAGGAGGACGGTTGCGGCGAGGCTCGTCACGATGCGCGACGCCATTCTCTCACTCCGGGCAAGGTGTGGCGTCAGACGGACAGGCTGCCTTCGTCGGGCAGCCTGCCGCCCGGGGTGAGGCCGTCGACGGCACTCGGGAGGTGCTGGCTGAGCTGCGACAGGAAATCCTGCGGGGCCATGCCGGACTGCCTGGCCATCGCCTGGACGCGGCTCTCCCCGAACACGCTCTGAAGCTGCTGGGGGGAGACCGGCTGATTGGGGCCGTTGCCGACCCAGGACTGAGCGACCTGTCCCAGTCCGGCCTGCTCGAAGGCAGAAATCAGCCCGCCAAGACCGCCGATTCCCTGCGCCTGGCCCGGCATCCCCGGACCGCCGGCCTGGCCGCCATATCCGAAGCCGCCCTGCTGACCCCCGCCGAGCAAGCCCATCAACACGCCTTGCATGGGCGAGCCGGCGTTTCCGGAATTGGCCATCAGGCCGCCGATCACTTGGTCCAGTAGGCCCATGGTGGATTTCCTCCAGGTTCGGTTTGAGATGGGCGGGTCGCCTATGCCGCGGCCAGCTGGTCCGCCTTGGTCGCGCCGCGCACGCCCATCGGGCGGGGTGCTCCGGTGGTGGTGTCGGCGGCGGTCTGGTGTTCCATTTCGGCGTCGAGCTCGGCGCCCATGAGCACGACGATGGCGGAGATCCAGATCCAGGTCATGAAGCCGACGGCGGCACCCAGCGAGCCGTAGGTCTTGTTGTAGCTGCCGAAATTGGCGACGTACCAGGAAAAGGCGAGCGAAACGGCCACCCACAACACCGCGGCCGAGGTGCCGCCCCAGCTCACCCAGCGCCACTTGGCGTGGGCGCGGCTGGGACCCCAGCGATAGACGCAGGAGAGGAAGACGGAAACGGCGACCAGCAGCAGCGGCCAGCGCAGCACGCGCAGCAGCACGTCGGCGGTGCTGCCCAGCCCGATGAAGTTGAGCAGGATCGGCAGCACGACCACCGCACCCATGGCCACCAGCACGAACAGGATGGAGCCGGCAGTAAAGGCCAGGGTCAGCAGGGTCCGCCTGAAGAAGCTGCGCTTCTCCGGCTCGTGATAGACGACGTTCAGCGCGTCGAAGAGCGCCTTGATGCCCTGGTTGGCACTCCACAGCGAGGTGCCGAGGCCGATCACCAGACCGAAGCCGAGCTTGGCCTTGCCGTTGGCGGCGACCCGGGTGACCTGGTCCTTGATGATGTCCATGCCGCCGCCCGGCACGAAGCCGGCGATCGCCGAGAGCTGGTCGGAGACCGTCGCCGGGTCGGCGAACAGGCCATAGAGGGAGACCAGGGCGGCGATCGCCGGGAAGATCGCCAGCAGGGCGAAGAAGATGATGCCCGCCGCCTCGGCCATGATGCGGTCGTCGGAGAATTGCCCGGCCACCCGCTTGAGGATCGCCCACCAGCCGCGGGCCGGGATTTGCGAGGGGCTGTCGGCGTCGCGGCCCGCGCTGGTCGCGCCGGATTGGGGATCGGAGCCGCCGTCGCCCCGCTCTCCGGGGACCGCGACTCGCGAGGCCGCGCCCAGCAGGAATCCCAGGGCGGCCATGGTCATGGGAAAGATGATTTCCCGACGGTTTCCCCACGCCATCCTGGCGTTCTCCGGTTGCCGGCAGTCAGAAGCCGCCGCAGCCGCCAAGGTTCACCGGGAAATCAGGAATTTGAGCGGACCCCGGCCGCGGGATTTGGCGGCGGCGGCGCGGCGCTATACACCACCGGGGCTCCGCTCCCGCAACGTCGAGGCTTTGCCGATGCGCCGCAAACGCGGCCGCCCGCTCGACGGGTGGCTGATCGTCGACAAGCCGCCGGGGCTTACCAGCACCGACCTGGTCAACCGGGTGCGGCGGGCCTTCGATGCGCAGAAGGCGGGACATGGCGGCACGCTCGATCCGCTGGCGACCGGGGTGCTGCCGGTGGCGTTCGGCGCCGCCACCAAGACGGTGCCGTACGTCATGGACGGCACCAAGCTCTACCGCTTCACCCTGCGCTTTGGCGAGGCGCGCGACACCGACGACGCCGACGGCCAGGTGAGCGCCGTCACCGCGGCGCGGCCGAGCGATGCGCAGATAACAGCGGCACTGCCGGCCTTCATCGGCAGCATCATGCAGGTGCCGCCCGCCTACTCCGCGGTGAAGATCGCCGGCGAGCGCGCCTACGACATGGCGCGCGAAGGCCGCCCGCCGGTGCTCGAGCCGCGCCCCGCCCGGGTCGACGGTTTTTCCCTTGTCGAGCGGCCGAGCCCGGACACCGCGGTGTTCGAGGTGCAGTCCGGCAAGGGCGTCTATATGCGGGCGCTGGCGCGCGACCTCGCCCTGGCCTGCGGCACGCTCGGCCACGTCGCCGCCCTGCGCCGGCTGCGGGTCGGCCCCTTCACCATCGAGCAGGCGATTTCGCTGGACAAACTGTTGCAGTCCGGCGATACGCCCCCGGTTTCCCCGGACCTGCTGCTTCCGGTTGCGACCGCGCTGGCCGACATCCCGGCGCTGGCCCTGACCGAAGCCGAGGCCTTCGGCCTGTCGCATGGCCAGGCGATCAGCCTGGTCGAGCTGATGGGCCGCATTCCGCGGACGGCCGACCCCGATGGCGGGTTGGCTCGTGCCATGGCGGGGGCGCGCGTCATCGGGCTTTGCCGGCTGGAAGATGGCTGGCTGCGGCCCGAGCGCCTCCTTTAACCGCCCTCATGGAGATCCCGATGTCGATCACTCCCGAGCGCCGCAGCGCGCTCGTCTCCGACTACGCCACGGGCGCCGGCGATACCGGCAGTCCGGAAGTGCAGGTGGCGCTGCTCTCTGAGCGGATCGGCAACCTGACGGAACATCTGAAAACCCACAGCAAGGATTTCCACAGCCGGCGCGGCCTGCTGATGCTGGTCGGCCGCCGGCGCAGCCTGCTGGACTATCTCAAGAAGAAAGACGTCAAGCGCTACGAAACGCTGATCGGGCGCCTGAGCCTGCGCCGCTGAGGCGCGCACCCCAAACCGACGCCCGCCGGATGCCGGCGGGGTTCGGCCCTCCCGTGCCATGGGGGCGCGGGGGAACCCGATCGGGGGTCTGTTCCCCCGAACGCCGCGTGTGCGGCGGGACCACGAACCGCCGATCCGCCATCCCTCGACGGGACACCACGGCGTTTCCGGCAACATGGACGCGGCATTGTCCGCACGCGGCGCGACGCTGCCCGCCCTCCATGCCGCCCGAGACGCCGTTTCCCGGCCAGGGACACGGCCCGGATCGACCGGAGCGCCCCGCGGCCGCGCGCTGCCAAGGATGAATTGATGTTCAACTACTTCCGCAAGGAACTCGAGTGGGGCGGCCGCAGCCTGGTGCTGGAGACCGGCAAGATCGCCCGCCAGGCCGACGGAGCGGTGATGGCCCGCTACGGCGACACCATCGTGCTCTGCACCGTCGTCGGCGTGAAAACTTCCAGGCCCGGCCAGGATTTCTTCCCGCTCACCGTCAACTACCAGGAGAAGACCTTTGCCGCCGGCAAGATCCCCGGCGGCTTCTTCAAGCGCGAGGGCCGGCCCTCGGAGAAGGAGGTCCTGGTCAGCCGGCTCATCGACCGGCCGATCCGCCCGCTGTTCCCGGAGGGATTCCGCAACGAGGTGCAGCTGGTGGCGACGGTGCTCAGCCACGACCTCGAGAACGATCCCGACATCGTCGCCATGGTCGGCTGCTCGGCCGCGCTGACGCTCTCCGGCATTCCGTTCTTCGGCCCTGTCGCGGCGGCGCGCGTCGGTTTCATCGACGGCCAGTACGCGTTGAACCCGACGGCCGAGCAGATGAAGTCCAGCACGCTCGAGCTGGTGGTCGCCGGCACCGCTGAAGGCGTGCTGATGGTCGAGAGCGAGGCGCAGGAGCTTTCCGAGGAGACGATGCTCGGCGCCGTCACCTTCGGCCACCAGCACTTCCAGCCGGTGATCCAGGCGATCATCGAGCTCGCCGAGCATGCGGCCCGGGAGCCCTGGGAGCTGCCGGAGGCCGACGCGGCGGAGCGCGGGCTGGCCGCACGCATCGACACGCTGGCCCGCGCGCCGCTTGTCGAGGCCTATCAGGAGAGGATCAAGCAGGCGCGCTACGAGCGCGTCGGCGCCGCCAAGAAGGCGGCTCTCGGCAGCCTCGCGGAGGAGGGGCTGAACGTCGAGCACGCGCAGAACCTGCTCAAGGACCTGGAGGCGGACATCGTCCGCAACGCCATCCTCGACACCGGCCTGCGCATCGACGGGCGCGACACGAAAACCGTGCGGCCGATCGTCGCCGAGGTGGGCGTGCTGCCGCGCGCCCATGGCAGCGCGCTGTTCACCCGCGGCGAGACGCAGGCGTTGTGCGTGACCACGCTCGGCACCGGCCAGGACGAGCAGGTGATCGACGCGCTCGAGGGCGAGTACCGCGAACACTTCATGCTGCACTACAATTTCCCGCCATATTCGGTGGGCGAGGCCAAGCGCATGGGCAGCCCGGGCCGCCGCGAGATCGGCCACGGCAAGCTGGCGTGGCGCGCCATTCGCCCGGTGCTGCCGACCAAGGAACGCTTCCCCTATACCTTGCGCATCGTCAGCGAGATCACCGAGAGCAACGGCAGCTCCTCGATGGCGACGGTGTGCGGCAGCTCGCTCGCGCTGATGGATGCCGGCGTGCCGCTGAGCCGTCCGGTCGCCGGCATCGCCATGGGCCTGATCAAGGAGGAGCGCGGCTACGCCGTGCTGTCCGACATTCTCGGCGACGAGGACCATCTCGGCGACATGGACTTCAAGGTGGCCGGCACCGAGCAGGGCGTCACCAGCCTGCAGATGGACATCAAGATCACCTCGATAACGCCCGAGATCATGCAGGTGGCGCTGGCGCAGGCGCGTGACGGGCGGCTCCACATCCTCGGCGAGATGGCCCGCGCGATCACCGGCGCGCGCAGCGATGTCGCGGCGACCGCCCCGCGCATCACCATCATCACCGTGCCGAAGGAGAAGATCCGCGAGGTGATTGGCACCGGCGGCAAGGTGATCCGCGAAATCGTCGAGCAGACCGGCGCCAAGATCGACATCGAGGATGACGGCACGATCAAGATCGCGGCGAGCGAGCAGGAGCGCGCGCAGGCGGCGATCGACTGGATCCGCGGCATCGTCGCCGAGCCGGAAGTCGGCGTGATCTACAATGGCAAGGTGGTGAAGACCGCCGATTTCGGCGCCTTCGTCAATTTCCTGGGCTCACGCGACGGCCTCGTGCACATCAGCGAGCTGGCGCAGGGACGCGTCGCCAAGACCACCGACGTGGTCAATGTCGGCGACGCGGTGCGGGTGAAGGTGCTGGGCTTCGATGATCGCGGCAAGGTGAAGCTCTCCATGCGCGTCGTCGACCAGGCGACCGGCGAGGACATCACCGACAAGGTCGGCCCCAAGGGTGGCCGGGATGGCGGCCGGGATGGCGGGCGGGAACGGCGCGAGCGGGAGACCGAAAGCGCCGCCGAGTAGGTTGACCAGAGTTGGGTAGAGGCGCTCGATACTGTAACAATCGGGCGCCCGCCGCCCTTATCACGCCGACGGAGACACGGGGATGAAGGCGATCAACGCGATCCGGATGGGGGGAGTGGATGTCCTGCCCGTGGTCGAGGGCGGCAAGGGCATCTCGGTCTCCAACGGCGTCTCCTCCGGTCACTGGGCCTCGGCCGGCGGCGCCGGCACCTTCAGCGCGGTCAACGCCGACAGCTATGACGACGACGGCAGGCGCATCGAGCAGGTGTATCGCGGCCGCACCCGCCGCGAGCGTCATGAGGAACTGGTCGACTACGCCATCCAGGGCGGCATTCACCAGGCGCGGCAGGCGCATGAGCTGGCCGGCGGCCAGGGGCGCATCCACGCCAACATCCTCTGGGAGATGGGCAGCGCCGAGCGGGTGATCAGCGGTGTGCTCGAGGGGGCGCGCGGCCTGATCCACGGCCTGACCTGCGGCGCCGGCATGCCCTATCGCCTGTCCGACATCGCCGCCCGCTTCGGCGTCTATTATTACCCCATCGTTTCGTCCGCCCGGGCCTTCAATGCGCTGTGGCGGCGCGCCTACTCGAAGGCGGCTTGGCTGCTCGGCGGCGTCGTCTATGAAGATCCGTGGCTGGCCGGCGGGCATAACGGCCTGTCCAACGGCGAGGACCCGAACCGTCCCGAGGATCCGTTCCCGCGCGTGCTGGCGCTGCGCAAACTCATGCGGGAGTTCGGCCTGGGCGACACGCCGATCATCATGGCCGGCGGCGTCTGGTGGCTGGAGGAGTGGCAGGACTGGATCGACAACCCCGAGCTGGGGCCGATGGCGTTCCAGTTCGGCACGCGTCCGCTGCTGACGCAGGAGAGTCCGATCGGGCCGGCATGGAAGCACAAGCTGCTGACGTTGCGCGAGGGCGACGTCTTCCTCAACCATTTCAGCCCGACCGGCTTCTATTCCTCGGCGGTGAACAACGGCTTCATCCAGGAACTGCGCGAGCGCAGCCAGCGCCAGGTCGCCTACACCACCGAGGCGATCGGCGAGCACACCGCGGAGTATGGCGTGGGTCCGCGCAAGCGCATCGTCTATCTGACGCCGACCGACCTCGCGCATGTCCGGGGCTGGGAGGCGGCGGGCTACACCGACGCGATGCGCACGCCGGACAGCACGCTGATCTTCGTCACCCCCGAGAAATTCCAGGAGCTGACCGCCGACCAGGTGGCCTGCATGGGCTGCCTGAGCCAATGCCGCTTCTCCAACTGGAGCCAGCATCCGCCCGACTACAGCACCGGCAAGAAGGCCGATCCGCGCAGCTACTGCATCCAGAAGACTTTGCAGACGGTCGGTCACGAGGCGAACGAGCCGGAGGCGATGGAGCGCAACCTGATGTTCTCCGGCCACAACGCATTCCGTTTCGCCAGCGACCCTTTCTACTCGAACGGCTTCATCCCGACGGTACGCCAGCTGGTGGAGCGCATCCTGACCGGTCGCTGAGTCATGGGGTCTGGGGCTCGCTGGCCCCAGCGGGGTTCCATGCTTCAGCGTTTGGGGGCAGAGCCCCTCACCTTCTCTCAGGAGGAGCCATGCTCCCACGCCGCAGCGCCTTGGGCTTCATGGCCGCCGCTGCCGCCGCCCCCGCCGTGGCAGCCGAGCCGGCGCTTTGGGCAGCCGAGTACCGCGCCAGCAAAGCCGACGTCTCGCTCTACATCTATCGCAAGCGTCGCGGCGCCCCTGTCGCCGGCGAGAAGCCCCTGCCGGTTCTGTTCCTGGTGCACGGCTCCTCGCTCTCCTCGCGTTCGAGCTTCGACCTGACGGTGCCCGGTGCCGGCGAATACTCGCTGATGAATGTTTTCGCGGGGTACGGCTACGACGTCTGGACGATGGATTTCCAGGGCTACGGGCGCTCCTCCGCCGGCACCGGCAACAGCGATATCCGCAGCGGCGTCGAGGATCTCCGGGCGGCTCTGCCGGTGGTGCTGCACGAGACCGGCCAGGAGAAGGTCCACATGATGGGCGAATCGAGCGGCGCGCTGCGTGCCGGCGCCTTCGCCATGGCGGAGCCCGGGCGTGTCGACCGGTTGGTGCTGGAGGCCTTCACCTGGACGGGAAAGGGGTCTCCCACCTTGGGCAAGCGTGCCGAGCAGGTCGCGTTCTACCGCACGCACGACCGCCGGCCGCGCACTCTCGAGGACATCAGAAGCATCTTCACCCGCGACCGTCCCGGCACCTCCGACCCGCGCGTGCCGGACGCCATCGCCGCCGCCGAGCTGCCGTTCGGCGACACGGTGCCGACCGGAACCTATCTCGACATGACGGCGAACCTGCCGCAGGTCGATCCGGCCAGGGTGCTGTCGCCGGTGATGATCGTGCGCGGCCAGTATGACGGGATTGCCAGCGAGGAGGACCTGCTGGAGTTCTTCCGACGCCTGCCCAACCCGGACCGGCAGTTCGTCGTGCTGGCCGGTGCGGCGCATGCGATCGGGCTCGGCATCAACCGCGCCGAGCTTTGGCACGCCGTCCAGGCGTTCCTGACCATGCCGCGTCCGCAGCAGATCTGAGGAGGAAAGCGTGGGATTTCTCAGCGACGAAGAGCTTGCGCAGCTGCTGCCGGCGGAGGAGGCGGCCTTCGCCTCTCCCGTCCCGACGCAGATCGTGTCGAGCGATGAGTATTTTCCCGAGCCACAGAACGCGCGCCAGCGCGAAGTCGAGGCGCGGCTCAAGGAAATGGGCGACACGCTGGCGGCACGACAGGGCATCAGCCGGCGCCGGTTCTTTCAGACCGCATCGGGCATGGCAGCCGCCTTCCTCGCCATGAACCAGGTCTACGGCAATCTGTTCGCGGTCAGCGAGGCCGAAGCCGCGACACCGGAACTCGCCGACGAACGCGCCGGCGCGCTGAAGCCGCAGACCGTGTTCGACGCGCACACCCACTTCCTGCGTGACGACACCCACCTGACCGGCTTCCTGGCCATGCGCCAGGCCGTCGGCAAGGCCGGCTGGAACCCGGGCCTCACCGGCCACGAGCAGACCATCGACGACCTGAAATTCGCCAACTACTTCAAGGAAATCTATCTCGACAGCGATACGAAAGTCGCGCTGCTGACCAACGCGCCCTCGGACATTCCCGACGACTGGTTCCTCACCAACGAAATGGTGTTCGCCACCCGTGCCAAGGTGAACCGCTTCGCCGGCTCCAAGCGCATGCTGGCCCACTACACCATCGTTCCGGGCCAGCCCGGCTGGCTGGAGGGCGTCGAGCACGCCATCGCCGATCTCAAGCCCGACGGCTGGAAGGGCTACACGATCGGCGACAACACCCATAAGGCGAGCAGCCACTATCCATGGCGGCTCGACGACGAAAAGCTGATGTATCCCGCCTATGAGCGGATGGCCCGCTCGGGCGTCAAGAACGTCTGCATCCACAAGGGCCTGTTTCCGCCCTCGGTCGAGAAGCAGGTGCCTGACCTGCGCCCCTATGTCGATGTCAGCGATGTCGGCCCGGCGGCGAAGGATTGGCCGCAGCTGAATTTCGTCGTCTACCATTCCGGCTATCGCCACGTCGGCGGCTCGCCCGCCGAGGCGATGGCGGAGTGGGACCGCACGGGGCGCAGCTCCTGGGTCAGCGACCTCGCCGAAATCCCGGCGAAATACGGCGTGACCAACGTCTACGGCGACCTCGGCCAGCTCTTCGCCTACAGCAGCGTCGCCGAGCCGCGGCTGGCGGCCGCCCTGATGGGCACGCTCGTCAAGGGCCTCGGCAGCGACCACGTGATCTGGGGCACCGACGCCGTCTGGACGGGATCCCCGCAATGGCAGATCGAGGGCTTGCGCCGGCTCGAAATCCCCGAGGACATGCAGGCGAAACATGGCTTCGCCCCGCTCGGTCCGGCGGACGGGCCGGTCAAGCAGGCGATCCTGGCGAAGAACGGCCTGCGCATCTTCGGCTACGACGAACACGCCGAACTCGCGACACCGGATCGCTTTGCCGCGATGAAGGACGAATACGAGCACCGCGGCGCCGAGCGCAGCAACCTGCGTTACGGTTACGTCAGGAAAGCAGCGGGGTGATGCTCAACTCCTCGACCGCGCCCGGGCTGCGCTCCAGTAGCGCCGCGTGGTGCCGCGCCAGGCGTTCCGCGTACGACAGCAGGGATTGCACCGCCTTCATGCGATAATCCGCGGGCTGGGTGTAGCGCAGCGATCCGCCTTCATAGCGGATCGGATCATGCGCGAGGCGGCCGATATCGAGATCCCGGGCACCCAGATAGTCGGGATTGAGCAGCAGCTCGGACGGCTTGTGCATCAGCCTCTCGAAAACCGGGGTATAGTGGCTGGATCGGTTGCTGGCGACTGCGTCGCCTCCCGTGCTCAACACCTTCAACCGTCCGACGACGACCTTGGCCATCTCGTGCCACGCCGACCTGTGGGCGAAATGCGCCAGCCGCAAGCCGGGAGTCTCCACGCAAAGCGCCGGCAGGCCATTGACCGTCGCCCCGTGGTTTCCCGGCTCGATGATCACCTGCCCGGGCAGGCCGCCACGTATGCAGATCTTCCAGACATCCGCGAGCGCCGGCGCCCGATAGGCGATCCGCCGCGGCAGCAGCCAGTCCTCCGGGTCATCCCGCCAGGTGTCATGATAGTTCATCATGTTCAGGCGAATGGCCGGAATCGCCGGGGGAACGCTCTCCAGCAAGGTTCTGAAAGCGCCGTCGCTTGCCCTGGTGTCCAGGAACTCGTCGGCATCGAGGTAGATGATCCAGTCCGCGTGATGGGTTCGGGACGCCGCCTGATACAGTATCGTGTTGGCGTATCGTTCCTCGAAGGTGACGGACTGGGTTTGCAAGACAGTGAGGGGAAAGCCCTCGTCGCGCAGGCTCGACAGGATGGGCACCGTCCGATCGATGCTGCCGTTGTCGAGCAGCATGTGGTGGTCGACCATCGTCGCGTGATGGCGGATGAACGGCTCGATGACGTCGTCCTCGTTGAGAACCCGGGTCGCCGCGATAATCCGCATTCCGGTTGGACTCCGTCGAGCATCCGCTGGAAGCAAGGTTGGGGCTTCGCCCCAAACCCCACCAGGAGGCCGAAGCCTCCTGGACCTCATTGAGCGCTGCGCGGCTCGCAGATATCCGCGGCCCTGGCGCCGGTGATGCGCAGCAGGTCCACGGCGCTGGTGCGGAACACTTTGTCCGGGGAGCCGGCGGCGGCCCAGATTGGGTCGAGCTTCAGCAGATCCTCGTCGAATATCACTACGGGCTCGGTCAGATGGCCGACCGGCGCCACCCCGCCGATGGCGAAGCCGGTCTTCTCGCGGACATAGGCGGCATCGGCTCGGCCGATCGCCGTGCCGGCGGCCGCCGCGACCTTCGCCTGGTCCACCCGGTTCGCCCCCGAGGCGATCACCAGCACCGGCGCCGCCTCGCCGCGAAACACCAGCGACTTGACGATCTGCGCCACGTCGCAGCCGACACCTGCCGCGGCTTCCGCCGCGGTGCGCGCGCCGGCCGGCGCCGGCACGATGGTGTCCGCATGCCCGGCGGCCAGCAGCGCCGCCCGCACACGCTCGACAGAACCCATATGATCCCCCGATGGAACCGCTCGCCCTCTATATCCACTGGCCCTTCTGCCTGGCCAAGTGCCCCTATTGCGACTTCAACAGCCACGTCCGCGAGCACATCCCGCAGACCCGCTTCCGTGACGCGCTCGCCACGGAACTGGCCTGGGAGGCCGCCCGGCTGGGCCGCCGGCCCCTGCGCTCCATCTTCTTCGGCGGCGGCACCCCCAGCCTCATGCAGCCGGAGACCGTCGCCGCCCTGATCGCCGACGCCCGCCGCCTGTTCGCCGCCGACCCCGATCTCGAAATCACCCTCGAGGCCAACCCGACGAGCGTGGAGACCGCCCGGCTCGGCGCGCTGCGCCAGGCCGGCGTCAATCGCCTGTCCCTCGGCGTGCAAAGCCTCGACGCCGAGGCGCTGCGCCGGCTCGGCCGCCAGCACAGCGTGGCACAGGCCCTGGCGGCGCTGGCCGCGGCACGCGAGACCTTCCCGCGCGTGTCCTTCGATCTGATCTACGCCCGCCCCGATCAGAGCGTCCCGGCCTGGCGCGCCGAACTGCGCCGGGCGCTCGATCTCGGGCCGGACCATCTCTCGCTCTACCAGCTCACCATCGAGCCCGGCACCGCCTTCGAGGCGCTGCACCGGCAGGGCGCGCTGGTGCTTCCGGACGACGACACCGCCGCCGCGCTCTACGCCGCCACCGGCGAGGAGGCGGCGCGCGCCGGCCTCGCCGCCTACGAGGTCTCCAACTATGCCGTCCCCGGCTGCGAGAGCCGGCACAACCTGGCGTACTGGCGCTACGGCGACTATGCCGGCATCGGCCCCGGCGCCCATGGCCGGCTCAGCCTCGATGGCCGGCTGGTCGCCACGCGACGCCACCGCGCCCCCGAGCCCTGGGCCGACCGCGTCGAGCATGAGGGCCACGGCAGTACCACCGAGCAGGCGCTCACCCCCGCCGAACGCGCGCGCGAGATGCTGCTGATGGGATTGCGCCTTTCCGAAGGGATCGAGGCGTCGCGCTTTGCCGCCCGCACCGGCCTGACGCTCGCCGAAGCCCTGAATGCCGACATCCTCGCCGCCGCCGAAGCGGAGGGCTACGTCGCGTGGCAAGAGGGCCGGCTGCGGGCCCTGCCCGAAGGCCGCCTTCGCCTCGAGGCGCTGCTGCCGGCGCTGCTGGTTTGAATCGAGCGTGCAACAAAAGTGATTTGTGACGGAGCTGACCTCCGCCGTATCATTGGGGTCTCGCAACCCTGATCCGGGAAAATCTCATGATCAGCGCCACCTACGCCGAGCTCCCCTCCAGCCATCGCGAGGCGCCACAAAATGCGACGCGCACCGCCGATGTCGCCGCCGACGAGCCGATCGAGGTCAGCGTCTATCTCAAGCCGCGTGGCGCCGCCGCTCCTGATCAGGCCGGGACGCCACAGAACACGCGCGAGGGGCTCGCCGCGCATCGCGCCGTCAACCATGCCGACGACATCCGGCTGATCACCGAGTTCGCCACCGAAGCCGGGCTCACCGTCACCACGACCGATCCGGCCCGCCGCCTGGTCAAGCTGAGCGGGCCGGCGTCGCGCATCGAAGCCGCTTTCCGCACCAAGATCGACCACTACAACGACGGCAAGAACCGCTTCCGCGGCCGCAGCGGGCCGCTGCACCTGCCCGACAACGTGCTGCCGGTGGTGCAGGCGGTGCTCGGCATCGACACGCGCCCGGCTGCCCAGCCGCGGCTGGTGGCCAACTTCCACGGCACGCAGAGCCAGGGCTACGAGCCGAACGCCGTCGGCGGGTTATACCAGTTCCCGACCAACGTCACCGGCAAGGGTCAATGCATCGCGCTGATCGAGCTGGGCGGCGGCTTCAAGCCGGCCGACACGCGCCAGGCATTCAAGGCGATGAACCTCCCGCCGCCCACCGTCGTCGCGGTCTCGGTGGACAACGGGCTGAACAAGCCGAGCCCGGACGACGGCGCCGACGGCGAGGTCGCGCTCGACATCCAGGTCGCCGGCGGTGTCGCGCCTGGGGCGCAGATCGCCGTCTATTTCGCACCGAACACGGATGCCGGCTTTGCCGACGCCATCACCCAGGCGGTGCACGACACCACCCACAAGCCGAGCGTCATCTCGATAAGCTGGGGCAGCGCGGAGAGCAGCTGGACACAGCAGGCGGTCGCCGCGATGGACACCGCGCTGCAGGACGCGGCGACGCTCGGCGTCTCGGTGTTCGTGGCCTCCGGCGACAACCTGGCGACCGACGGGGTGAGTGACGGTAAGGCGCATGTCGACTTCCCCGCCTCCAGCCCGTGGGCGATCGGCTGCGGCGGCACCAACATCACCACCGCCGGCGGCAAGATCACCAAGGAGGTCGTGTGGAACGACGGCAACAGCGGCAC
>JAFAYM010000177.1 GCA_019240395.1 Acidisphaera sp.
CCCAGGATCCCGTGGGTCTCGGCCGGCCGCAGCGTCAGATCCAGCGTCTGATGTCCCAGATCGACCGTCCCCGTGCCGCGGATCAGCGCGCGGCGCGTGTCGATCACCAGCCGATTGGGCCGCGCCACGCCGCCCTTGATGCCGAAATCCAGCAAGGCGCAGCGTATCTGCTCGCTGCTGGCAATCCCGAGCGAGGACAGGAAGACCGCACGGAAATCCAACCCGGCCATGCTCGTCAGAATGCCGCCGAAATCCGCCCCGCCGTTCATCAGCAGGACCACGCGTCCATCCGTCTGCCGCAGCAGCGCGGCGACGCTGTCGCCGTTCGTGCGGAAATCGAGATGCCCGTTCACCGACCCGCCGCCCAAGGTGAGGCCCGGCCCGTTCAGCAGGTGTCGGAGCTGCACGCCGGCGGCGTTGAAAGTCGCTTGCAGGCCGAGCGTATCGGCGAGTTCGATGCTGCCGCTGCCGTTGATCTTGCCGCCGGCCGCATCGAAGCCGACCGGCGAAAGCGTCACCCGACCGTCCTTCTCGACGATCGCCGCCGCGACATTCTCCACCACGCTCTTGCCGTATTCCAGCCGGTCGAGATGCAGCTTGAAATCCGCATCGAAAGCCGGCCGGGGCGCATGAAAACGCTCGTCCTGAGCGACATGCGTTTCGAAGCTCGAGAAATCCGTGAGCAGGATCCGCGACGAGCCGAGTGTGCCCGACAGTTGCGGTCGCCCCGGCCCGGCGGTCAGAGAAAAGCTGCCGGAGAGCACGCTGCTGCCGATCTTCGCCTCCAGCCGCTCGAACCGAAGCGTACGGTCGGCAAAGGTCAGCGGCGAAGAGAGGTTGTAGGCCGCGCGCCCGTCCAGCGGCAGCCCGAGGAGAGCTGCCAAGCCGGCAAAATGCTCGCCCGCGACGCTCGCCTTCAGCGTCCCGCCCGCCGCACTCACCGTACCGTCCACGGCCAGGCGGTTTGCCCCGATGGCGACCTGTAGGGAAACCGGAAACGGCCGCTCCGGGTCCTGCAAGCTGGCCAGCGTGCCGCCGGTGAAACGTCCGGAGATCGGTTGGCTCCGGAATTTCCCCTCGATGGTACCCGCGAAGGGTTCGCCTTGGCCGTTGCCGGCAAACGCCAGGGTCGCGTCCAGATCGGAGCCCGGGCGCGCCAGGTGCGCCTGGCCGTTCTCCACTTGCAGCGCATCGATCTGCGGCTTGCGTCCGTCCGCCTGCTCAATGGCATCGAAAAGTGTGCGGCCGACCTCGATGACGGGACGGTCGAGATCGAGCCGGAACACGTGCAAGACGTGATTGCGAAAATAGGCGATCGCGTCGAAGGTCGCGTCCACCCGCGCGACCGTCGCGAAGGCTCCCGCGCTGCCCGCGATCGCGACGTCCTCTGCGACGACGCGCGTCGACCGGCCCGGTTCGACATGCAGATGCTGCAGCGTGACCTGCCGATCGGGGGAGGAGAGCCGGCTTTCGACGAGCGGGATGATCCAGTCCCAGCGGAACAGCAGGATTGCAAGAACCACAGCCGCCAGCAGCGCGGCCAGCACCGCCAGCCAGGAATGGCGGAGAGGTGTCGCCTGAGGCTTCTTCACCGGTGAACGGATCGCGACACACTTCTCCCCGGGCGCCGCCGTTGCTGCATCGCAGCGGCCGCCTCGTACAGCTATAGCAAACCGAAGCATCGCACCGGGGCTTTTCATGCCCGCCAGCGGCTGCGGCCGGCTATTTTCCGCCTGGAACAATCACACGATAGCATGCATGATACGGTCAGGGACATGGCCACAACCAACAGGAGGAACGACGGAATGCGCTACCTTCAACCAGGGCTGCGCCTGGCGGCCTCGGCCTGCATGACTCTGGGACTGCTGTCGGCGACATCGCAGATTGCCCAGAGTCAGTCCGTCATGACCAAGCTGAAAGCCTACACGGGGGCTTTCCAGGTCGGCGGCCAATACGCCACCATCCCGGCGCTCGGCGCGGCCGGACCGGCTTCGACCGTTATGGACGGGTCGATGTACGTCAACTACATCATCCCGTACAACGTTACCCATCCATATCCGATTATCCTGATCCACGGCGGCGTCGGAACTGGGCAGGCTTTCCTGTCGACACCGGACGGCCGGACCGGGTGGGGCCAGTATTTCGCGAACCAGGGTTTTGCGGTCTACATTCCCGATCAGCCCGCGCGCGGACGGTCGATCTACCAGCAGCCGCTGGATGGAGCGGTGAGCTCGAACACCGTCCTGTCGATGGAGCAGCGCTTCACGGCGACCCAGGATTTCGACCTGTGGCCGCAGGCGCATCTGCATACGCAGTGGCCCGGCACCGGCCTGCAAGGCGACCCGGTGTTCGATGCTTTCATGCGCGGGACCAATGGATCGATCCCGGGCACGACCGAAGAAAACTTGAACACCATGGATGGCGCAGCCCTGATCGATAAGATCGGACCGGCGATCGTGCTCGGACGTTCACAGTCGGGTGTCTATCCCTTCCACTACGCCGACGTCCGACCGGGCCAAGTGAAGGCGATGATCGACATCGAAGGCGCCGCTCCGGCCTTCAACTGCTACACCTGCCAGACCTATAATGGGGTACCGAGCACGCTGACGCCGCTGTGGGGCGTTACCGGGACGCCGATCACCTATTCGCCGGCGATCACCGACCCGTCGCAACTGGTGCGCGTTCCTGCCACCGGACCCAACAACCCTAACTTGGCAACCTGCTGGCTGCAGGGAGCGCCGGTGCATACGCTGCCGAACCTGAAGGGCATCCCGACCATGGTCATGGTCTCGCAGTCCTCGTTCGCGGCACAGACCGAACAGTGCATGCACGAATACCTGACGCAGGCCGGTGTGAAGAACGACTTCGTCCGGCTGCAGAACAAGGGCTTTTACGGGAATGGGCATCTGATGAACGTCGAGAAGAACAGCGACGAAATCGCCCAGTTCCTGATCGATTGGCTGGGGGTTCACGGGCTCTAAGCAGAGAAGCAAGGCGAGGGGCAAAGCCCCCTCGCCTTGTTACGCTGCTATCCCCTGCTCGATGAGCTGCCCGATTTTGGCCTGGCTGAACCCCAACCGCTCGCTCAGTACCTCCTCCGTGTGCTCGCCGAGCTGCGGCGCACGACGCGGCGGCTCGCGCGGCGCTTCGGAGAAATCGGCGATGCTGCCCGCCGCGAGATGCGGACCCACTCCGGGCTGATCGATTCTCCCCAGCAGATTGTTGGCCAGCGAGCAGCGCGGGTCCTCGGCGAGCATTTCCGTCGTTGTGCGATACGGTCCCCACAGCACGCCGGCAGCCTCGAAGGTCGCGGCGATCTGCTGCATCGTGCGCGCCGCGCACCACGGTTCGATCACCGCCGCGATCAGGTCGCGCGCGCGATGCCGATCGCCCTCGCGCCGCAGATCGACATCGAGCAGGCGTTCCAGCAGCGCGAACTTCTCGACCAATCCCGTCGCCTCGCCGAGCGCCTTCCATTGCCGGTCGGTGACCACGACAACGATCAGCCGCCGCCCGTCGGAGGTGGCGAAATCGCGACCGAACGTGCCGTACACGTGATTGCCCATCTTCGGCCGATTGCGGCCGGAGATCTCGGCGTCGGCGAGAAACCCGAGATGGCTCATCATCGCCAGAGCCACGTCGGCGAGTGCGAGGGTGACGTGCTGACCCTGCCCGGTCTCCCGCCGCCAGCGCTCGGCGGCCAGCGTCGCGTTGACGGCGCTCAGCGCCGCCGCCATGTCCCACATGGGAAAGACATGGTTGACCGGCCCGGCGGCATCCAGCGGACCGGTCAGATACGGCAGGCCGGTCATCGCATTGACGGTGTAGTCGACGGCGATGCCGCCGTCGGGATTGCCGCGGATGGTGGTCATGATGAGGTCCGGCCGCGCCTGCCGCAGCGCCTCGTAGGCGAGCTCGCCGCGCGCCTGAAGATTGGTGAGAAAGGCGCCGGCGTCGACGATCAGCGCGCGGGCGATGTCGCGTCCCTCGGGTTGGCGCAGATTGAGCGCGACCGACCGCGTCCCCTTGTTCAACCCGGCCCAATAGAGGCTGACGCCGTTCGGGCTGAGCGGCCAGCGGTCGTTGTCGACGCCGCCGCCGATCGGATCGATGCGCACCACGTCGGCACCCGTCTGCGCCAAGGTCATCCCGGCCATCGGCCCGGCCACGAAGGCGACCATCTCGACAAGCCGCAGGCCGTGCAGGATCCCGGTCACCGCGACCTCCGTCAGTTCCGGCCGGCGAGCAGGCCGCGCGCGATCACCTGCGCCTGGATTTCGGCCGCGCCCTCGAAAATGTTGAGGATACGCGCGTCGCACAGCACGCGGCTGATCTCGTATTCCAGGGCGTAGCCGTTGCCCCCGTGGATCTGCAGCGCGGCATCGGCGTTCGCCCAGGCGACGCGGGCGGCCAGCAGCTTGGCCATCCCCGCCTCGATGTCGCACCGGCGGCTCTCGTCCTTCTCGCGCGCCGCGAAATAGCAGAGCTGGCGCGCCACCATGGTCTCCACCGCCATCGCCGCCAGCTTGCCGGCGACGCGGGGAAAGCCGGCGATCGCTTGGCCGAATTGCACCCGCTCCACGGCGTAGCGCAACCCCAGCTCCAGCGCATTCTGCGCCACCCCGACGGCCCGAGCCGCGGTCTGCACGCGCGCCGACTCGAAGGTCGCCATGAGCTGCTTGAAGCCGTTCCCCTCGACACCGCCGAGCAGGTTTTCGGCCGGCACGGTGAAGCCGTCGAAGCCGAGCTCGTATTCCTTCATGCCGCGATAGCCGAGCACGGCGATCTCGCTGCCGGTCATGCCCGGCGCTGGGAACGGGTCGGCCTCGCTGCCGCGCGGCTTCTCCGCCAGGAACATCGAGAGGCCGCGATAGCCGCTGTCGGCCACCCCGGTGCGCGCCAGCAAGGTCATCAGGTCCGAGCGCGCGGCGTGGGTGATCCAGGTCTTGCTGCCGGTGACGCGATAGACATCGCCGTCGCGCACCGCGCGGGTGCGCAGCGATTGCAGATCCGATCCGGTGTTCGGCTCGGTGAATACCGCGGTGGGCAGGATGGTGCCGGCGGCGATCGGCGGCAGCCAGCGCTGCTTCTGCGCGTCGGTGCCGCCAAGGCGGATCAGCTCGGCGGCGATCTCCGAGCGGGTGCCGAGCGAGCCGACGCCGATATAGCCGCGCGACAGCTCCTCGGAGACCAGGCACATCGCCATCTTGCCGAGCCCGAGCCCGCCGTACTCTTCCGGCACGGTGAGGCCGAACACGCCCAATTCGCCGAGCTGCTGCACCACCTCGATCGGGATCAGCTGATCGCGCAGATGCCAGCCATGGGCGTGCGGCGCGATCTGCTCGGCGGCGAAGCGGCGCGTCTGGTCGCGCAGCATCTGCAGCGTCTCGTCGCCGAGCGCCGCATCGCCAAAGGCCTCGGGTGCTGCGGTCAGATGCGCGGCGATGCGCAGCCGCACCTCGGCAGCGGTGCCGTCGGTGATCAGCCGGTGCACCGCCGGCGTGCGAAACGCGGCCAGATCGTCCGTGGTCAGCCCGAGATCGGCGGGCCGGAGCATCTCGCTCTGGCTCATCGGCAGCCCGCCCTCGATCTGCGCGAGATACTCGCCGAACGCCGAGAGGAGGATCAGACGTTCGAGTTCGCCGGCGGCGCCGGATTGCTCCAGCCGGCCCAGCCATCCCGCCATCTGCTGCAGCGAGCGGACATAGGTGGCGTACCACGCCAGTCCATGCGCCGCGATCTGATGGCGATCGAGCCCTCCGGCGCCGACCCGCTCCGCGACGCTCCGCGTGGCGCGCACGAGCAAGCCCTCGGCGGCTTGCACCGCCCGCTCCGCGAGGTCGAGCAGCTCGGCAGGTTCAGGCGGAGTCCCGTGCGGGCCTGACATCGCGTTCCTCCCTGTGCTGAGGTCACCGTCCGCAGGAGGCGCGCAGACGGTCTGAGTTTTGCCAACTGCGCAAGCCTGCGGCTGTTATAGGGGTTGTAGCCGATCGCCGGCAAATGGCCCGCCCTGACGGGCGCAGGCGCTATCGCAAGTTTCGTTCGGGTAGCGGCGGGGCCGGATAGCGACCCATCCTGGAATTCCAGTACGCCCATGAGCGCGGGTCGATGATGCCGGGGGGTGCCTTGTCGAGTGCTTCCCGAAAATCGTCGTCCGACACGTAGCGGCGCAGCACCTTCATATCCTCATGTGTGGCCGAAGCCATCGCATACGCCATGAAGCGGATAGGGTCGGAAAGCGCTTCGCCGGGTTCCTCGAACCAGACCACGCGCCGTGCCACCGCTGCCGTTTCGGGATTGAGCGGTATCGCCTTCATCGCGCGGGCCTGCCGCGCCGCACAGAGCGCACAATGGGCGGGAGGCGATCAAGATCCACTTCGCCCGCTGCTCGGGCGAGGCGATCTTTCGTCGCCTTCGCCAGGCGAGGCAGGTTGCCGTCTGCGAAGTGAGAGAGCGCCTTGAGGGTGATCTGCGGATTGAACGGCGCTCCGTAGATCGCCTTCGCCGCAGCCAATGCGGTGAGCAGGTCGATGCGCCCGTCGCGCAGAATGGCGTCCATGTCCCGATAGTCCTTGGCTTCGGCGCGCAACTGTACAACGTTTGCCTTCGTGCCGGCGAGGTCGAGCAAGGACGCTATGCGCAAACCGTTGTCCGATGCGATGTGCGGCGGCGCCAGGCGCGGCAGGCCGGGGACTCCGAAAAACGACAGTCTTACCGGACCACCTCGGTCAACAACGCCGCTCAGCGTGTTCGTCTGGCGCCGCGTAATCGTTGCCGCCGCCAGGAAAGGAATGTCGACTGCGAGCTTCGCCGGGTCGAACGGGCGGTTCCCGAAAAAGTCGAAGTCCGCGGATTGCCGGTGCCCGAGATGCAGAGCGACCGCCGTTCCGCCATACAACACGAACTCGGCCGGCACCCCGACCAGCTCGTCCCAGAGTCGACGCTGCGCCTTCGGCAAGATGTCGAGGCGAGGAGTGAAATCGCCCGGCATCGATCACGAGGCCGTCGCCACCTGGATGCTGCCGTGGCGCTCGACGACGCTGACCGATACCTCGCCCTGCCGACGGCTGACGAGCACGGTGACCCGGGCATCGCCGAGCGACAGGTTGCGTAATGTCAGGCGATTGAGGAACCCCGGCAAGGTCGGCTGCACCAGCCGGACGGTGCGAGCGGCCGGATCAAAGCCGAGGCCGAGGCACGCCTGCACCAGCGCCGGCAGCGCCGCGGCGGACCAGGCTTGCGGCGAGCAGGCCACGGGATAGGACGTCGGCGCCTGGCCGGGACGCCGGCGGAAGCCGCAGAACAGCTCGGGCAGGCGCCGCAGATCGAACTCCAGCGACCCCGCGTGCATCCCTTCGAACAGCCGCGCCGTCTCCGCGCGCATGCCATAACGCGCCATGCCCATGGCGAGCAGCGCGTTGTCGTGCGGCCAGACCGAGCCGTTATGATACGACATCGGATTGTAGCGCGCCTCGTCGGCGGCCAGCGTGCGCACACCCCATCCCGTGAAAAACCGCGGGGACATCAGCCCGCGCACCACCGCCGCCGCGCGCTCGGCACCAGGGAGTCCGGTCATCAGCAGCTGCCCGGGATTGGAGGAGCGCACCTCGCAGCCCCGCCCCTCGCCATCCAGCGCCAGCACGTAGGTGTCGAGCCGCGGACACCAGAAGCGTGCCTCGAAGGCCTGCCGCAGCCGCTCGGCCTGAGCCTGCAGCGCCGCCGGCCGGCCCGACAGGCGGAGGTGACGTGCCAGGCTCGCCGCCGCCAGCCGCGCCGCATAGACATAGCCCTGCACCTCGCAGAGCGCGATCGGACCGCGCGCCAGCGAGCCGTCGGCGTGGGAGACGGCGTCGTAGCTGTCCTTCCAGCCCTGGTTCGCCAGCCCCTTCTCCGTCATGCGATGGTAGGTGAGGAAGCCGTCCGCATCGGCCCGCCGGTCGATCCATCCCAACGCCGCCTCGACATGCGGCCACAGCCGGCGGGCGAACTCGAGATCGCCCGTGCGCTCGAGATAGGCGCCGGCCAGCATGACGAAGAGCGGCGTCGCATCGACGCTGCCGTAATAGCGCCGGAACGGCACCTCGCCGAGCTGCGCCATTTCGCCGCCGCGCACCTCGTGCAGGATCTTCCCCGGCTCCGCCTCGGAGGCGGCGTCCGGCTCGGTCGCCTGCTCCTGCGCGAGGTAGCACAGCACGCCGCGGGCCAGCGCCGGATCCAGCCACAGCACCTCCAACGCGGTGATCAGCGCGTCCCGCCCGAATGCGGTGCTGAACCACGGGATGCCGGCGTAGGGATAGGGGCCGGTCGGCTTCTCCGTCACCAGCATGCCGAGGTCGCGGGCGGCCCGCCGCGCCGCCTCGTGGAACGCTTCGTTGCGCGACGATATGGCCGCCCGCCGCGCCGCGCCGGCGCGCAGCTGCCGCTTGGCCCGGACATAGGCGGCGAAGAAGGCCAGGCGCGGGGCGCGTTCCGGCTCGCCATCCGGGGCGCACTGGATCTCGGCGAAAATCCCGGCCCGGCCATGCGGCGCCAGCTCCAGGTCGAAGGCGGCGCGACCGGAGGTAAGCACCGCCGGCGCCGGGTCGAAGCACAGCCGCGTCGCCCGTACCCGGTCGTCGCGACCGATATAGGAGAGCGTCACCCCGTCGGCGCCGATTGCCGCCGGCAGCCGGACGCCGCGCCGCTCCCGGCGCATGCCGCGCACTTCGAACAGGTCGGCGAAATCGGCATCGAAGTGCAGCTCGAGGCGCAAATACCGCGGCGAGTTCGAGAAGTTGCGGACCAGCAGCCGCTCCAGGCACGCGCCGTTCCAGAGGAAGCGCGAGCGCTGGACGTGGATCACCCCCTGGTCGAGCACGGCATCGGCGAGGTCGGACGCCGAGGCGTTGGACAGGTCGGAGGTCAGCATCAGATTGTCGTCGGCAATCGTCGAGCTCAGCAGCAGCGGCCGCGCCCCGCCCAGCGTCAGGTCGAAGCGGGAGAGGTGGCGGGTGTCGCAGTGGTAGAGGCCGTTGGTGCTGCCCGGTCCGGCCAGCAGATCGCCGCCGTAGTCGAATACGCCGAACATGTCGCCGCTCTTCAGCGTCCGGTAGCGGCGTTCCTGCAGGGAGACGGTGGCCGAGACCGAGAACGGCTCGGGCGACGGCTCGAACGCCGGGTCGGTGAGCACGTTCATGGCCGCTCCTCGCGGGTTCGGGTCCCTCTACGGGGCCCCGGGCACAGCCTGCCGGAGATGCTTGAAAACCGGTATAACTGGCGCCCTGGCGTTGACTGGATCAGCCATTCGGCCGACCATTCACCCCCGAACCGATCGGTCCTTCACGAAAATCTGGGAGTTTGCAATGAACTTCGTCTCCCCGAGCATCCGCACCGCCGTCTCCGATGCGCAATGGCAGGCGCGCGTCGACCTGGCGGCGGCGCATCGCCTCTGCGTCAGGGAAGGCTTCAACGAAGGCATCTTCAATCACCTGACGCTGCGGGTGCCGGGCACCGAGGATCGCTACTATCAGATCCCGTTCGGCCTGCACTGGGCGGAGGTCACCGCGTCCTGCTTCATGGAAGTCAGCTACGACGGCAAGCTGATGGCCGGCGAGGGCCACATCGAGCAATCCTGCTACTGCATTCACGCGCCGATGCACCGGATGCTGCCCGGCGCGGCGGCGGTGTTTCACACCCACATGCCCTACGCCAGCGCGCTCACCCGCCTCGAGGACCCGCAGATCCTGCCGATCGGCCAGACCGAGATGGGGATCATGCTGCGCACCGCCTACGACTCCGAATACGGCGGCCCCGCCATGAACCCGGAAGAGGGCGAGCGCCTGGCCCGCGCCATCGGCGACAAGAACGTGCTCTTCATGGCCAATCACGGCATCGCCACGGTCGGCAAGACGGTGGGACAGGCCTACGACCTGCTCTACTACACCGAGAGGGTGGCGCAGGTGCAGCTCTATGCGATGTGGACCGGCCGGCCGCTGAAGCACCTGCCCAGGGACGTGCAGGAAGCCACGATCCGCGAGTTCGCCGCGCCGCACGAATACGGCGAGTTGCCGAGCTATGATCGCCATTTCGAGGCGCTGAAGCGGATCCTGGACCGGAAGGAGCCGGACTACAAAGAGTAAGAAGGCGAGGGGCTTTGCCCCTCGACCCCATTGGGACCCGTCGGCCCCAAACCCCTTTACTTAAGTAAATGGGGTCTGGGGTCCGTTGACTCCAGCGGGTCCCAATGCTTCAGCGTTTGGGGCGGCGCCCTCGCCTTCCTTTTCAATCTCTACGGCCGCCACCGCCGCGCAGGCCCCGGCAGAGCAGAACAGCCGAACCTCTACTTCATCCAGATACTCGCCGACGTCGAAGGTGAGGCTCGCGCGCCCCACCTCGATGTCGACTGGCGCGGCGCCGAGCGGCGCATGGCCCCGGGCGGCGCACGCATCCAGCACGAGCTCGCCTTGCAGCGGCACGTCCGCCGCGAAGTGGACCGTGGCGCGGTAGCGCCCGGGCGGCAGGGGAATGTACGGACCGTACATCCCGTAGCCCCGCTCGGAGCCGACGATCCGGATCACGCCGTCGGCCTTGATCCCGGTTGCCGTGCCGAGCCGCGGGTCGGTCGCCTCGAAGCGGCGCACCGCCCCGGTGTCGCGCGTGGCCTCCCACACCGTCACCCAGGGCAGGTCCGCGGACACCGATTTCCGGCTCAGCCAGCCCGTCCGGAGCAGCGCCTGGCGGAAATACCTCTCGCTGAAGCCGAGCTCCAGCCAGCCGAACTGCCGGATGGCCCAGAGCGCCTCGCCGTCCATGCGCAGGCCCCACGGCACCGGATAGTCCGCCAGCACCGGCTCCGCGCCGAAATACACCCGCCCCTCGGGGCCGACGACACGCTGCACCGCCCGCAGCAACCGCAGGTGGTCGGCGCAATGGTGGAAGCACTCGAAGAAGACGACGGCATCGAAGATCTCGGCGGCGCTCTCCACCCAGAAGAAATCCGCATTGACCACGCGAACCGGCACCCCGAGCCGCTCGGCGCGCCGCCGGATGACTTCGCAGAACCGCGCCTCGACATCCACCGCGGTGACCTCGAAGCCGAGCTGCGCGAGGGCGAGCGTCGTGTTGCCCCACCCCGGGCCGAGCTCCAGGATGCGCGCGCCCGGCGGCAGCGACATGCTGCGCAGCAGGTGCCCGATAGCGCCGAAATGCTGGCCGGCGGTGACGCAGCTCTGCGTCAGGAAGGGAAAAGGCCGGGCGATGCAGTCCGCGACGTCGATCGCCGTCGCCTCGTGCGCCACCTCGTAGCGCCGGCCGGCGATCCGCTCGTAGAGCCGCATCTGGAAGTCCCGGTAGGCTTCGCTGAACGGATCGGCGGGATGGTCGAGGGCGAAGGCCATCCGGAAACCCTGGAAGACGCTGCGCATCGCGTCGTCGGAGGTCTGCAAGGCGTCGCCGCACTCGCGCAGCTTGCGGTCCAGCTCATCGAGCGTCGTCAGGGTCTGCACGCTCACCCCAGGCCGAGGACGGCGTAGAGGCGCTGGCTCGGCGGCCATGCCCGCATGATGTCGGCGCGATAGACGGCGGCACCCCAGCCGAGCGCCGCCAGCACCACCAGGGTGACCAGCCATCCCAGCCAGACGTCCACGCCGGCCGGGCGCCGGCGCGGACGATGCTCCGGGCGCGCACCCATCCAGTCCGCCCGGTCCTCGGGCTCGGGCATCGCCAGGGCGTCCGGTACGCGGGCGAGCAGGGGTGGCGCCGGTTCGACCGCGGGCGTCGGTGGCGGCGGGACGGCGATCTCGACGGGGCTCCAGTGCTCGCCGCAGCGGGCGCAGCGCACCCGCTTGCCCGGCCGCAGCATGGCGTCGGGCACGTTATAGGCGGCGGAGCAGGCGGGGCAGACGATGCGCATGGCTGCACGATCCTGCGGGAGCCGTGCCCGGCCGGCAATCGCTGTTCCCAGGGCGGCGTCCGCAATGGCACAACATCCCGACCCCATCGCCGTGACGGAATCGCCCAGAAGGAAACGCCGGAATGGGGGCGGGTGGCCGATGTGATCAGGTGCGAAGCTGTGGGCCTGCAATACGTGCGCGGCGACGGCCCGGAGGTGCTGCACGACCTCAGCTTCGGGGTGCCGGAGGGCGGTTTTCGCTGGCTGCTCGGCCCGTCCGGCGCCGGCAAGACCAGCCTGCTGCGGCTGCTGTACCTGGCGGTCCGCCCGAGCCGCGGCCGGCTGGAAATCCTCGGCACCGAGATCGCCGGGGTGAAGCGCCGCGCACTGCCCGGCCTGCGCCGGCGCATCGGCGTGGTCTTCCAGGATTTCCGGCTGCTGGCGCATCTCTCGGCTTTCGACAACGTCGCGCTGCCGCTGCGCATCGCCGGCCGGCCGGAGGGCCAGATTCGCGCCGATGTCACCGAAATGCTCCGCTGGGTCGGATTGTCGGCGAAAACGGCGTCCCGGCCGCCCGAACTCTCGGGCGGCGAGCAGCAGCGCGTCGCCATCGCCCGCGCGGTGATCGCCCGCCCCGACCTGCTGGTCGCCGACGAGCCGACCGGTAATCTCGACGAGGCGCAAGCCGAGCGGCTGATGCAATTGCTGCAGGAGATGAACCGCCTCGGCACCACGGTGCTCGTCGCCACGCATAACGAGGGCCTGGTTCGGCGCCACCCCGCGCGCACCCTGCGCCTGTCGCACGGGCGGCTGATCGCCGATGGCGGAGTTGGCTGAGCTGCGCGACCGGCGGTCGGCCCGGCTCCGCCCCGGCGGGTTCGACGACCTCGGCCTGCGCCGGGCGCTCGGCGACCGGCTGCTGCCGCTGCTGGTCGCCGCCATGACCTTCCTCGCCGCCCTGGCGCTGACCGGCTTCGTCGCCGCCGCGGCGCTGGCCCGGCATTGGCGCGAGGGCGCCGAATCGGCTTTGACCGTCCAGGTCCCCCAGCCGGGCGGGCCGGCCGATCAGGGCACCCGCCGAGAGCGCGTGCTCGCCATCCTGCGCGGCACGCCCGGCATCGCCCAGGCCCGTGCGCTGAGCGACGAGGCGCTGTCCGACCTGCTGCGCCCCTGGCTCGGCAGCGAGGCGCAGAGCCTGGCGCTGCCGCTGCCAGCGGTCGTCGAGGTGCATCTCAGCGGTGACGGGCCTGACCTGCGCGCCCTCGCCCAGCGCCTGACCCAGGCGGTACCGGGGACCTTGGTGGAGAGCCACGGCGTCTGGGTGGCACGGCTCTCCACCCTGGCCCGCAGCCTGCAGGCTTGCGCCGGCCTCGCCCTGCTGGTTGTCGCGGCGGTCGCCGCCTCGGTGGTCGCCGTGGCGACGCGTGCCGGCCTGGCGGCCCGACGCGAGGCGATCGGCATCGTGCACAGTCTGGGCGCGACGGATGGCTACATCGCCGGCCGCTTCGCCCGACGCGCCACCCTGCTCGCTTTTCTGGGCTCGGCGCTGGGCGCGCTGACCGCGCTGCCGGTCCTGCTCGGCCTCGCCGACCTGGCCGCCCCGTTCGCCGGCCTACAGGGAATCGCAGAACCCCCGAATGGCGTATGGGCCTGGCTCGCCGCCCTGCCGCTCCCGCTCTGGCTGGCGCTGCCCGGGCTGCCGCTGGCCGCCGGCGCGATCGGCTGGCTGACCGCGCAGGCGACGGTCCGGCGCTGGCTGCGGCGGCTGTCGTGAACCCGCCGACCTCCCGCCGCCGCTGGTCCTCCGTGCTCCTGGTCGGCCTCGCCGTGGTGCTGGCGGCGGGGCTCGGCTGGGGCGCCGGCTTCCTCTGGTTCGTCCAGCGCGCCGAGAGCGCCGGCCCGGCACCGCCGCCGGCCGACGGCATCGTCGTGCTGACCGGCGGTGCGGACCGGGTGCAGACCGGGCTCCGCCTGCTGGCCGAAGGACGCGCCCGGCTCCTGCTGGTCTCAGGCGTTGCCCGCAGCGCCGATCTCGCGGAACTGGCGGGTCTGGCAAAGCTCGATCCGGCGCCGCTGCAGGCGCGGGTGACGATCGGCCACGCTGCCGTCTCGACACGCGGCAATGCCCAGGAGACCGCGAGCTGGGTGCGCAGCCATGATCTGCATTCCCTGATCGTCGTCACCGCCGGCTATCATATGCCGCGCGCGCTGGCCGAACTGTCGCGCGTGCTGCCCGATGTGGCGCTCTACCCGGCGGCGGTGGTGCCGGCCGCCTTGCGCGGCGGCAGCGACGTGACGGTGCTTCGCCTGCTCGCCGGCGAATACACGAAATGGCTGGCCGTCGAGCTGGGCCTCTCCCGCTTCGCACCCGAACGCGCCGAGCGCAGCGTGGAGCCGCGGCGGCACGGATGATCCTGCTGCGCTCGACGCTGTTCAACGCCTGGTTCTTCGGCCTGACCACGGTGCTGAGCCTGTTCGGCGTCGGGATACGATGGTTCGCACCACACCGCGCGCTCGACCTGGCGAAGCTGTGGGCCCGGCTGACGCTTGCCGCCGCGCGCCGGATCTGCGGCATCGAGCTGGTGGTGATCGGCCGCGAGCACCTGCCGCAAGGCGGGCCGGCGCTGATCGCCTCGCAGCATCAATCCGCCTACGACACGATGGTCTGGCTGACCCTGCTGCCGCACCCGAGCTACGTGCTGAAGCGCGAGCTGACCCGCATTCCGCTGTTCGGGCCGCTGATGATCCCGTCGGGCATGATCCCGCTCGACCGCGGCGCCGGCGCGGGCGCGGTGCGCGCCCTGCTGCGCGCCAGCGCGAGCGCTCTGGCGCAGGGGCGGCAGGTGGTGATCTTCCCGGAGGGCACGCGGGTCCGGCCGGGGGAGGTGCGCCCGTTGCAGCCGGGCATTGCCGCGGTGGCGGCCCGCGCCGGCTTGCCGGTCATTCCGGTTGCCACGGATTCCGGGCACCGCTGGGGGCGGCGCGCCTTTCGCAAGTATCCGGGGCCGATCCACATGGTCGTGCTGCCGCCGATTCCGGCCGGCTTGCCGCGCGAGGCGCTTATGGCGCGGCTCGCGGCAGCCCTGTTAGAAAGGCCAGGGCTCCGCCCCAAACGCTAAAGCCTGGACCCGCTGGGGCCCGCGGCCCGAGCGGGGTCCCACACTTCAGCGTTTGGGGGCGGAGCCCCTGGCCTTCTTTTGGATCGCAATGTTCCGTTCTCTCATCGGCCTGCTCCTGATCCTGCTCCTGCTCGCCGCGGGCGACTACGTGCTCTGGAACTGGGCCGAGCAGCAGCTGCTCTACGGCTATGCCGCGTGGATCGCCGGCAGCCGCGTGCAGGGCTGGACGGTCAGCAGTTCCGAGCCGGTCACCGGCGGCTGGCCGATGGAGGCGCGGCTGACCGTCGGCGACCTGTTCCTCTCCGGCGGGCAGGCGGAGATTCCGGGCGGCCTGGTCTGGAGCGCCGATCGGGTGCAGATCGCGGTCAATTTCCTGCACCCTCGGCAGCTCTCGATCTCCGCCGAGGGCATGCAGCGGCTTCGCGTCGCTAACCTGCAGGACATTCCCTACACCGCCGATGTCATGCACCTGCTGCTGCCGCTGCAGACCGGGGTGCCGACTCGCTCGGCTGCGCTGCACGCCATCAATCTGCGCGCCGGTCTGCCGGCGGGCGGCTTCACCGTCGGCACGATGGACCTGCATCTCGATTGGGTGCCGGCGGCGCAACAGGGCGAGGCGGCGGTGACCGCCAACCTGCAGGTCGAGGATGTCGGCCTGTCGTCGGCGCGGACCTGGCCGCTCGGGCCGCGCATCGCCTCGCTCTCCGCCGAGGCGGCGCTGAACGGACCGCTGCCCTTCGTGCCCGGGCTCGCGGCGCGCGCGGCGGCGTGGCGCGACGCGGGCGGCTCGTTGCAGGTGCGGCGCTTCTCGCTGCAATGGGGCCAGCTCGGCCTGTCGGCGAGTGCGACGGTGGCGCTCGATGATCAGCTGCAGCCGATGGGTGCCGGCACTGCGCGCATGGTCGGGCAGAGCGAGGCGCTCGATTCGCTGGCGGCGAACGGCGCCATCGACGCGTCGGCGGCGACGGCGGGCAAGGCCGTGCTGGCGCTGATCGCGCACACGCCGGAAGGCGGCGGCCCGCCGCAGGTTGAGGTGCCGATCACCCTGCAGAACCGCACCCTGTCGATGGGCCGGATACCCCTGGCCAAACTGCCGGAGCTGATCTTCCCCGCCGCGCCGTGACGTCAACCCTGGTCGCGCTCCCGTGCCGGGACCGCCGCAAGACGCGGCGCAAGAGCGAAGGCCAGCGGAAAGATCGCCATCGCGACGATCGCGGTTGCGGCCGTCGCCCAGTAGGCGCCGACCCAGTCACCGAGGATGCCGTACAGCACGGGAGAGATCGCCCCTGATCCGATCGTCCCGGTATAGAACAGGGCGAAGGCGCGTTCGGCCCGATCGGGCGGCGTAAGTTCCGGAACCGTGCCGTAGAGCACGGACGATGTGCCGTTCAACATGACGCCCAAGGCAGGCAGCAGGATGAAGAGGGGAACCAGCGGCAGGACCAGCACGCCGAGGATGCATGCGGCCGTGCCGCCTTCCGTGGCGAGCACGGTCAGCAAGACGCCGGCGCGGGCACCGAGCCAGCCGCAGACGAACTTGCCGGCGGCGCCGCCGAGAAAAACGAGCGCCAGGGCGACACCGACCGCCGGCAAGGACGCGCCCTTCGCCTTCAACAGGAAGGGCAGAAACGTCAGCAGCCCCATTCTCACGCCGGTATCCAGCATCCCGATGACGAAGAGCAGCCAGAAGCCGCCGCGGCCTCGGCCGCGTTGCCTGGCAAGCGGCTGGGCACGCGCTGTCCGGGCAATCGGCGGCATGAGCAGGAAGACGGCGGCGGCGACGGCGGCGCCGAGCGTCGCCACCACCCATAGCGCTCCGCGCCATGGCATCAGGCTGAGGAGCAGCGAGGTGAACGCCGGGATCGCCGCTTTCCCGAGGTCGCCCGTGAAGTTGTATGTCCCCAGCGGGCGGCGCGACGAGGCACGATAGGCCCGGGAAACCGCGGCCGACGCGATCGGATGCTGCGTGCTCGAGCCGGCGCCTGACAGAGCCAGTGCCGCACACAGACCCAGCAGGCTGCCGCTTGCTCCGGCGAGCGCGTAACCCGCGGCGGCGAGCGCGGTGCCGACGGCGAGGACGACGCGTCCGTCCAGCCTCTCGGCGAGCCGGCCGGCGGGAAGCTGGAGCGCCGCCATTGCCCCGGCATAGACTCCGCGAAGCGCGGCCAGCATCCCGTAGCCCAGGCCGAACTCTGCCTGCCAGAGGGGCAGCAGCAGGTAGATCAGATCGGTGTATCCGTCGTGCAGCGCATGTGCAGTTCCGGCGAGGGCGAGCGTGCGTCCGGCGGACGCAAGCCTTCCCGGCTGGTGTGCAGCAGCGGCGGCCAGGGGCTTGTGGACGGATTGGCTGATGGTGGCGACGAGAGCTGGTGGGGCGCCTGCCGAGGCTCGGGGTTTGGCTGTCTCGAACATGGCTGATCACCAGAAATCTAACTCACTCGGAACATGTGACACTTCCATGACGGCGACAAACCAATAATCCTAGGTTTTCAGGTCAACTGAAGTCACCTGAACGATGTCCGCCAGTCGCCGCTCGCTGCCGCCGTTGAACGCCCTGCGCGCCTTCGAGGCGGCCGCGCGCCTCGGCAGCTTCAAGGAGGCCGCGACCGAGCTGGGCGTGACGCACGGCGCAATCAGCCGACATGTCCGCCTGCTCGAGGACTGGCTGGGACCGCCGGCACTGTTCCGGCGGCTCAACCGGCGTGTCGTGCTGACGCCCACGGGAATGGCCTTGCTGGCCGAGACCGGGCCTGCGCTCGACCGCCTCTCCGCAGCCGGGCAGCGGCATCAGGCACGGGGCGGCAAGGCGCCGCCGGCCGTGCTGCGCGTCAACGCGCTCGCCACCTTCAGCCTGCGCTGGCTGCTGCCCCGGCTGGCGCAGTTCCGCGAGCGGCACCCGGAGATCGAAGTGCGTCTCTCGACCTCCAACGAGCCCGTGGATGCCTTGAGCGACGCCTACGATCTGATCATCCGCGGCGGGCCGGACACGTTCTACGGCTTCACCTGTCACCCGTTCCTGACCGAGCGCCGACTGCCGGTCTGCAGTCCGGCCTTGCTGGAGCGATTGCCGCTCAACGAAGTCGCGGATTTGCGGTCACACACGCTGGTTCATGCGTCCACGCTTCCGCGGGTCTGGCCGGATTGGCTCGCCGCGGCGGGAGCGCCGGACCTGGAGCCCGCAGCGTCGCTCACGCTCGACCACTTCTATTTGACGCTGCAGGCCGCGCTGGACGGCCTCGGGGTGGCGATGGGGCCGACGGCCCTGGTG
>JAFAYM010000195.1 GCA_019240395.1 Acidisphaera sp.
GGGATACTCGTCGTCGGCCACCGGCCGCAGCGCGTAGCGCACGGGATAGGCGCAGTCCGCCGAGGCGAAATCCCGGGTGCCGGAATAGTCGGTGAGGATCACCGGCTTGCCCATCAGCATCGCCTCCGCCGGGCCGCGGCCGAACCCCTCGGAGCGGTGCAGCGACACGAAGGCGTCGGCGCTGTCGATCAGGGCGAGCAGATCCGCCCGTTCGAGTGCCACGTCGCGGATCTCGATGCGCCGGTCGTGGCACAAGGCGTTGAGCCGGCGCCAGGGCAACGCCGCCGCGGCGCCGCCCTGCGTCTTGATCAGCAGCCGCACCGGCTCATCGCCACGGGGAAAGGCGCGCAGGAAGGCCTGCACCACCGCCTCCGGATTCTTGCGCGTGGCGTAGGAGCGGAAATCGAACATGAAGAAGAACACGGTGGCGTCCTCGGGCAGGCCGAGCCGGGCCCGGTCGGCGTGCACCATGACTTCCGGCGGCACGACGGCGAGCGGCAGCAGGGTTACCGGACGCAGCGCCGCCCGCGCAAAGGCGGCACGGGCGAACTCGGTGGCGGCCCAGATCTCGTCGTAGAACGAGTAGGCGTGCAGCCAGCGCCGCGGCAGGCTGTCGAGTTCCCACGCCCAGTAGCCGATCGAGCGCCGGGAGGCGACGCCCTGGCGTTTCAGGAACTGCCAATCGTCATAGGCGGTATCGGCGTTCAGGTGTACGATGTTGGCTTCGAGCTCGACCGGGCCGGCCGGCAGCGCCGCGCCGTCCGGACGCAGCACCGCGCCGCTGTCGCGATCGATGATCAGGAAGTCGTCGTAGCCCGCCGCCAGCAGCGACCGCGCGGTGCAGCGCACATCCTCGCCGCGGCCGGAGGCCGCCGACCATTGTCCGGTGAGCCCGACCGGCGCGCGATGCGGCTCCGGCAGCGCCTCGGCGGTGAGCGCCGCGGCTGGTCGCGGCGGATAGGCGGCGGCCAACGGCGTGTCGAGATAGGTCGGCGTGAAATGGTGGTCGCCCCAGTGCAGCAGCCCGGCACGGCCCGCCTCCGTCGACAGGTCGAACGCGTTCTGCAGATCGACCCGTGCGGCATGCACCATCTCAAGCGCCTGCGGCACGCCGGGGAAACGCGGCGAAACCTGACCGAGGAAGCCGCGCAGCCGCGGATCGAACTCATCGAGGGTGAGGCCGAGCTCGCGCAAGCCGTCGGTGGTGATCCAGGAGAGGAAGCTCCAGTGGCCGTTGGCGTGTTTCAGCGGAAACAAGCGCTGCAAATCGACACGCAGCTCGCGGAGTGCCTCGGCGCCCCGGCTGAGCCGCAAGCCGCCGCAATCGATCTCGCCCGGCTCCTCGAAATAGCGCCGCACCGGCGCTGTCATCGCTGACGGCCAGTGATAGGCCTTCACTGCGACGAAGGCGTACCACAGCCCGTGGGCGAGGCGCGCCTTGCGCTCGGTCGGAAACTGCAGCCAGCCATCGAGGTAGTCGCGCCGCAGCGGGATCTTGCGGGTCAGCATCATCCCCTCGGTAAGCGGCACGTCGCGAAAGTACGAGGAGATGTTGGACAGGCCGGCGAGGTGGGCGATGAAGCGGTCCGTGAGCAGGCCCGGGTCGAAGCTCCTCTCGAGCGCGCCGGAGGTCAGCGCCCATGCCAGGTACTCCTGCAACCCCTCGAGATCGGCCACCGGAAAATAGCTTCTGAGGTCCAGGCGGAGCTCCCAGGCCAGCGCCGCCTGACGCGGCAGGAGAGTCTCGACGCCGCCGAGGCTGACCTCGAGGTCGCCGCGCAGGAAATTCTCCACCTCCGCAGCCGGACCATCCCAGCTTGCCGCCGCGACAGACGGCCAGGGATGCGGCCGGTGCTGCGGCTTGACCTGCTGGGACTCGTCGCTGTCGTAGAGCATCATGGCGGCGGCGATCGAACGGCCGTCGATGCCCTGCGCCTCGCCGTCGCCGCCGAGGAACCAGGCGATGTAGTTTTCCAGCCCGGTTGCGTCATAGACGTCGAACACCCGCCGCAGATCCTCCCGGTCGAGCCAGAACTGGTACATGAACCGGGTCATCACGGCGCCGCGCTCGGCCGCCACCTCGTCTTCCGCGTCGAAAAACTCCGAGTCGATTTCCAGCGGCCGGTGCGGATCGATGCGGCCGTCATCGATCGCGCGCAGGATCCAGCGCCGCATGAAATCCTCGATCGGCCGGCCGTTGGCGAACGCCCCGAAGCCGTAGGGCAGCCCTCTCGTGGCGGCCCAGCGATTGGCGGCGACGCGCCGGCGATACTCATCGCACAGCATGGCGACCGGAGCGGGCAGCGAGGCACTGTCGGGAAAGCGATTCTGGTGCTTGGAAAACACCGTCGGCTTGTCCGGCTCGATGCCGCTGAAATGAAAGAACACCAGCATCCCGCCGTCGACCAGCCAGGCGTCGCCGCGGCGCTCGACCTGCCGGTGGACGATGTTCCAGTAGGCCACGTTGTAGCCGGGGTGGCGCAGGATGAACGGCTTGCTGACGAAGACCGGCGCGAGGTCCATCCAGCGCTGGTCGGTGAACATGTTGCCCGGCACGTCGACCCGGCAATGCGCGAAGCAGCGCTCCGCCCACCAGCGCGCGAAGCGCCGTCCCTCATCGTCGTTGCGCATTGCCAGGAAGCCGAGATTGTACACGCCCGATCGCATGATGGTCAGGTCGCTCGGCTCGTGCCCATCCTGCAGCGGCTGCATCATGTGCGGCGTCAGCACCAGCGTGTGCGCCTCGAGCGCCGCGAACACCTCGGCCAGTGGCGCGAACAGCACGATGTCCGGATCGAGATAGACCACCTCGCCGAAGCCGCGCGCGAACAGCTGCAGGAACACCGACGGCTTGATCGCCGTGTTGAACTCCATGATGCTGTACCAGAGCTTCATGTTCTCGATCAGCGCGATGCCGAGTGCGTCGCAGGGAAGCAGCTCGGCGGCGAGGTCGGTATCGGGGAACACCCGGCCGGTATCGGCGAGCACGATGAAGCGGGCGGCGTCGGGGTGAAACTCCCGCACGGACTGCATCAAGGTCGCGGCGTAGCCGATGTAATTGGCCGAGACGATGGTGAAGATGGCCGGGTGCGCGATCGCCTGTCGCGTGTCGGGAGCCGGGGCCCGGCGCGGTCTGGCGCCGGCCGCCTTTCCCGCGGCGGGAGGGCCGGCCGGCCCGCGTGGCTTGGTCGCTATCTCGGGCCTCCGATCGTCTGATCGCCGCATCCTACCACGAAGGGTCGGGCGATTTCATCCGGGGCCGCCGCTTTCCAGGCCGTTGAGCAGCGACAGCACGAGGTGATAGATCGCCGCGATCTCCGGCAGGAACCGGCCGGGATCGGACTGCGCAGCGGCCAGGGCGTGCAGCGCATTACTCCCCCGGGTGCGCTCGAAAAACCCTTCGGCCTCCGCCCAGTTGACGCCGCGTTGGCCATGGGCGTGCTCGGGCTTCTGCAGGAAATCGGAGACCGCCTGCCAGGCGATGCGGCGGCGAAACCAGGGCTGGGTGAGCCGCTCGACGACGATGCAATGCTCCACCGCCGCGCCCGGCACCCAGCCGATCGACCGGCCGGCTGCGCGCAGCCGGCCGGCGAGTTCGGTCTCCTCATTGGAGAGCAGGATATCGCCGAGGCGGCCGAGCCAGGGATTGAAGCCGCCCACCGCCCGCACGGCCTGCGTGCGATAGGCGCTGTTGGCGCCGGCCACCCATTCCTGCGGCGCCAGGAGCCGAAGCCGGTCGCCGCGATCGATCAGCGCCAGATACGGCAGCAGCGGGTCGGCCAGCCAGTGCGGGCGCGGCGCGCTCCAGCGCGGGCGCACCGGGCCGCCGAGGCTGTGCACGGCCTCGCCGAACCGCCCGAAGCCGTCGAGCAGGGCGGCCAGCCAGCCCGGCGAGGCCAGCACGTCGTCATCGATGAAGGCCAGCAAAGGCGCGCGCGCCTGCGCGATGGCGACGTTGCGGGCGCGCGCCACGCCGGGCTCCGCGGCATGCACCCAGCGCAGGTTGGCGATGTCGGCGAAGCCCGCCGCCCGCTGCCGCGACGCGTCGAACCCCGGCGCGTTGTCGACGACGAGGATCTCGAACTGTTCGGCAGGCACGGTCTGCCCGCTGAGCGCCTCGAGGCAGCGCGCCAGGCTGACCATGCGGTCGCGCGTGCAGATAGCGACGGTTATCAGCATGCCGGGTGGCCGAGGGTTGCGGCTGCCGGCCGGACCGCCGCATCATCATGCGAGGAGGAGCGGGACATGGGTGGATCGCGCCGTGCGTTCGGCCGCCTGCTGGGCGCACTGCCGCTCGCGGCGCTGCTGCGTGCCCGCACTGCCGCGGCCCAGGGCCCTCCGGCCGCCTCATACACCGCCCCACCCGGCCAACTGATGCTGACGATCTTCCTGCGCCACGACGAGAGCAAGACGGTGGACGAGATCAACCAGCATCTCCGGGCCACCGGCTGGTACGAGAAATTCCCGCCGGCCGGCGCGGAAATCATCGGCTGGTTCGTGATGATGGGCATCGGCCAGGTGGTCATCCTGCGGTTTGCAGCGGAACGGCTGCGCGAGGTCAACCGCGTCGTCGAGAGCGCCGCCTGGGGCGGCTACCGCACCGAATTCTACCCGACCTACGACTACCGCGCGCTCTGGGAACAGGCGAAGGCGGCCGCGCGGCAACCGTGAGCGTCGCCGGGCCAGTGCTGGACGCACTGTGGCGCGAGGCCGGCCTGCCCGCGGCGGCGCTGGCGAGCGTCTCGCTGACCGGGGCGGAGCCGGTGCTGCCCTCCTCCTTCGCCGTGGGCACCGCCGCGCAGGCCAGCATCGCCGCCGCCGGGCTGGCTGCCGGCGAGCTCTGGCAGCTGCGGAGCGGCCGCCGCCAGGGCGTGGCGGTGGACATGCGCGCGGCCGCCGTGGAGTTCCGCTCCGAGCGGTACCTGCGCATCGACGGCGCCGCGCCGCGTGAGGGGTGGGACAGCATCGCCGGCCTCTACGAGACGGCGGATGGCTGGGTGCGCCTGCACACCAATTTTCCGCATCACCGCGACGGCGTGCTGCGCCTGCTGGATTGCGCGCCGGAGCGGGCGGCGGTGGCCGCGGCCTTGCGCTCCCGGCAGGCAGAGGCCTTCGAGGCCGAGGCGGCCGAGGCCGGCCTCTGCGTCACCGCGCTGCGCTCCTTCGCGGAGTGGGATGCGCATCCGCAGGGCCGGGCGATCGCCGCTTGGCCGCTGCGCCTCTCGCGGATCGGCGACGCGCCGCCCGAGAAGCTGCCGCCGGGCGTCCGGCCGCTCGCCGGCCTGCGCGTGCTCGACCTGACGCGGGTGATCGCCGGTCCGGTCTGCGGCCGGACCCTGGCGGCGCATGGCGCGGACGTGCTCGCCATCACCGCCGCGCACCTGCCCTCGATGGCGGCGCTGGAGCCGGATACCGGCCGCGGCAAGCGCTCGGCACGGCTTGATCTCCGCCAGGCCGGGGACCGTGCCCGCCTGCAGGCGCTGGTGCGGCAGGCCGACATGTTCGTGCAGGGCTACCGGCCCGGGGCGGTGGCCTCGCTCGGCTTCGGCCCCGAGGCGCTGGCGCGTTTGCGCCCCGGCATCGTCGCCGTGTCGCTCTCGGCCTACGGCGATGCCGGCCCGTGGCGGGGCCGCCGCGGCTTCGACAGCCTGGTGCAGACCGCCAGCGGCCTGAACGTCGCCGAAGCGCAAGCCGCCGGTGAGGCCAGGCCGCGGCCGCTGCCCGCCCAGGCGCTCGACCACGCCTCCGGCTACCTGCTGGCGTTCGGCGCCATGACCGCGCTGCACCGCCGCGCCACCGAGGGCGGCAGCTGGCTGGTCTCGGTCTCCCTGGCCGGCACGGGACGCTGGCTGCGCAGCCTCGGCCGCGTCCCCGACGGCCTCGCCTGCCCCGATCCCGGCGAGGCGGAGATCGCCGATCTGCTGGAGACCGGCGACAGCGGCTTCGGCCGCCTGACCTGGGTGCGCCACGCCGCGCAGCTCTCCGAGACGCCGGCGCGCTGGACGCTCCCAGCCGTGCCGCTCGGCACGCACCAGGCGAGATGGGAGACTCAGTGAGGCTGCCCTCCTCGCTTTAGTTTCGGCCCGGCAGTCCGGCGAGTTCGGTCAGCGAGCCCAGGACGTGGTCGGGCTCGGCGTGCAGCCTCTCGGCGTGCAGCCGCTGCGCCCGGAACATTTCGGTCGGGCCTGCTGCGGACGGCGCTGTCCCCGGGCCGCCGCCGCGCCGTACCCAGGCCACCTGGAAGCCGAAGCGCTTGGCGCCGGCCACGTCGAAGCCGTTGGAGGAGACGAACAGCGCCTCGCCCGGCGGCACGCCGATCGCCGGCTCGACCAGCGCGTAGGCCTTCGGGCTGGGCTTGAAGGCGCGTGCCGCGTCCACGCTCACCACGTGCTCCAGCATCCCGCCGAGCCCGGAATTGCGCACCAGCGCGTCGAGCATGGCGACGCTGCCGTTCGAGAAGATCGCCCGCGTGCGCCCGGAGAGTGCGCCGAGCGCCTGGCGTGCCTCCGGCGCCGGCGTCAGGTGCAGATAGGCGTCCGCGAGTTCCTCCAGCAGCGCCTCATTCGGCGCGACACCGGCAACATCGAGGGCGTAGGCCAGGCTGTCGCGGGTCACCACGGCGAAGTCGGCGAACGCCTCCATGCAGGTCCGCAGCCAGGTGTATTCCAGCTGCTTCAGCCGCCAGATCTGCGTGATCAGCGCGCCGCGGCCCGGGCACGCACGCTCGACGCGCTCCAGCACGGACTGCACGTCATAGAGCGTGCCGTAGGCGTCGAAGACGAAAGCCCGGATCGGCATGATCTCCCCCCTGCCATCGGTGCAACAGCGCTTCTCAGCGTCCTCACCCGAACACCGCATTCGGCAGCCAGAGCGTCAGCCACGGCACGTAGGTGATGATGCCGAGCACCGCCAGAAGCAGCAGCAGGAACGGCAGGATGCCGCGAATCACCTCGCCGACCGGCGCGGTGGAGATGCTGGAGAGCACGAACAGGTTGAGCCCGACCGGCGGATGCACCAGGCCGATCTCCATGTTGTGCGTGAAGATGATGGCGAAGTGCACGGGATCGACGCCGAGCGGCTTCAGCGCCGGCGCCAGGATCGGCAAGACCAGCAGCAGCGTCGCCGTCACCTCGAGGAAGCAGCCGAGCACCAGCAGCAGCACGTTTATGGCAAGCAGGAACTGCCAGGTCTTGAAGCCGTGCGAGACGGTGAATTCCACCAGCCGGCCGGGCACGCCCGACTGTGTCATCCAATGGCCGAAGGCCAGCGCGCTCGCCACGATCAGCATGATGGTGCCGGCACTGCGGATGCCGTCGGCGACCACCGACAAGGTCTGCGTCACCTTGAAGCCGCGATAGAACACCAGGCTGACCAGCAGCGACACCACCGCGGCGATCGCCGCCGCCTCGGTGACGGTGACCAGTCCGCCATAGATGCCGACCAGCACGACCACCGGCACGACCAGCGCCGGCAGGCCGTGCCGCGTGCGGGCCAGGCGGTCGCGCAGCGGCGCCGGTGGCTCGTATGGGAACTTGCGGCGGTGCGCGTCGTACCACACCCAGCAGAAGAACGCCGCGGCCTGCAGCAGTCCGGGCAGGATGCCGGCGAGGAACAGCCGCGGCACCGATTGCTCGGCGACGATGCCATACAGGATGAGCGCGAGGCTCGGCGGGATGACGATGCCGATCGTGCCGGAGGCGCCGATCACGCCCAGCGCGAAACTGCGGGGATAGCCGCGCTCGATCATCGCCGGCAGCAGGATGGTGCCCATGGCCAGCGCCGTCGCCACCGAGGAGCCGCAGATCGCCGCGAACAGCGTGCAGGCCACCACCGTGACCAGGCCGAGCGAGCCGCGCATGCCACCGAGCCACGCCGACGCCAGATCGACCAAGGCGAGCGCCACCCCGCCCTGGCGCATGAACGCCGCCGCCATGACGAACAGCGGCAGCGCCATCAAGGTGGTGCTGTTGAGCTGGTCGATGACGATCTGCGCCACACCGATCAGTGGCTGGCCGGAGACATAGTAGAGGGTCGCGGCGCAGACCCCGAGGACCAGGAAGATCGGCGTGCCGGCGGCGAGCAGGCCGAAGAACAGCAGCAGGAAGAGCACCGTCCACATGCGCCGCTCGCTGCTGTTGCCGGTTCAGCCGGAGATCAGGTCGAGATTGGCGGGCGTCTCATGGGCGATGGCGGTGTGGCCGACAGTCATCGTCGCCGGATCGTAGGCGAAGAGGAATCGCAGCAGCCGGATGAGGTAGCGCACCGCCATCAGCCCGCCGCCGACCGGCAGCGCGGAATAGTAGATCCACATCGGGAATTGCAGGTCCGTCGAGCTGGTCTCGTCCAGCAGCAGGGCCGTGTCGACGATCTGCTTGCCGTACCAGGCGAGCCCGGCGGCGAAGGCGATGCCAACGAGGCAGTTGAAGATTTCCAGCACGCGCTGGCCCTGCGGCGGCAGCACGCGCAGCAGCAGGTCCGGCCGCACATGGCCGTCGGTGCGCACGAGCTGGGAGGAAACGATCATCACCGCCCAGATGATGAGATAGACGATCACCTCCTCCGCCCAGCTGATGGCATTCGCCGGGTCGATGTAGCGGCCGATCACCTGCACCGTGCCTGCGAGCAGGGCGCAGGCGCCGAGCAGGCCGACGATGGTCTTTTCGATGAAGTCCCAGCCATGCGCCGCGCGATGCAGGAAGGAGGGCGCGCCGGCCGCCGCCAGCGCGCCATGCCGCGCATCAGGCGGCGGTGCCGACATCCGCCATGACCGACTTGACGATCTCGGGAGAGACCTTCAGCTCCTTGGCCAGCTGGTCCTGGTCCGGCAGCATGCGCTTGCGCTCTTCGGCGATCTGCGCGGCGCTGGGATCGTTGTATTTCACGTTGTGCGCCTCGAGTTCCTGGCGCGCATGCACCTGGGCGGCCGCCATGTTCTGCCGGTAGGTCGGGATGTTCTGCGCCCAGATGTCGGTCATCATCTTCTGTTCTTCGGGCTTGAGCTGGTTCCAGAAGGTCAGGCTGACCATCGGGATGTATTCGCCCATGAACTGATGGTCCTCCATGCCGTATTTCAGCCCGGCGTCCCACAGCTTGGAGGAGTAGCAGCTCTCATTGGTGCTGGAGAGGCCGTCGAACGTGCCCTGCGACAAGGCGAGCGGCACGTTCGGCCAGGCCGTGGTGATCGGCACCGCGCCGAAGAATCGCGCTCGCCAAGCCTGGCCGGCGCCGCCGGAATTGCGCAGCTTCATGCCCTTCAGCGAGTCGAAGCCGGTGAGCGGCTTGCTGGTACTGTACCAGTTGTTGTAGCCGAGATCGAGCCACGGCCCGAGCACCTGGCTGCGCAGCCGCTTCTCGATTTCGCTCTCCACCATCTTGCCGACCGGGCCGTCGATCACCTTGTGCACGGTCTCGATGGGCTGACCGTAGAGCGCCGGCAGCTGGAACAGCTCAGCGTCGGGGATGAAGCCGGTGATCGTCCAGGCACCGGGGCAGGCCATCTCCACCTGTCCCTGGAGCAGCGCCTTCGTCACGTCGAGATCGGCGAACAGCGCGCCGCCGCTGAACACCTCGCCCTTGATGCGCCCGTTGGAGGCGGCTTCGACCTTCTTCAGGTAGTCGCCCATCGACAGGTTGCGGCCATGGCTGGCGGCGGTGTCGAGCGAGCAGCGCAGGCGCAGCGGCTCGTCGGCGCGCAGGACCGCGGGGGCGGCAAGCCCGGCGAGTGCCGCGGCAGCGACGCCGGCACCCAGGCCACGGCGGGAAAGGCCGTTCGTCATCTTGGGTTTTCCTCCGAAACGGGCGGGTACGCCCTTGAGCCACTTTCCGGAAAACCGGCCCACCTTGCAAGAACTGGGCTCAGAAGAGCCGGGGCAAGGACCGGATCAGGCTGGCGCGGCCGCCGCTTGGCCGAAATAGGCCGCCTCCAGCCGCGCATGCAGGTCGGCGGCGTCGGCCGCGTCCTCGAGCACGATGCGGCCTCGGGCCAGCGCATAGACCCGGTCGGCGAGTTTCAGCGCCTTGTCGATGAGCTGCTCGACCAGCAGCACCGACGTGCCGCCGGCGCGCAGGCTGGCGGCCACCGCCAGCACGCGATCCACCAGCACCGGCGACAGGCCGGCGGAGGGCTCGTCGAGCATCAGCAGGCGCGGCCGGCGCACCAGGCCCTGCGCCACCGCCAGCATCTGCTGCTGCCCGCCGCTGAGCGCGCCGGCGCGGTCATGCCGCTTCGCCGCGATCTCGGGGAACAGGTCGAGCGCCTCCTCGACCCGCGCCGCCCGGTCCGCGCGCGGCAGGTCGAAGCCGGCGAGCAGCATGTTGTCGCGCACCGAGAGCTGGGTGAACACGCGGTGTCCCTCGATGACATGGGCGAGCCCCGCCTGCACCACGGCGCGCGGGCCGAGGCCGCGCAGCTCGCGACCGGCGAAGCGCACGCTGCCGGCGCTCGCCGCCAGCAGGCCGGAGATGGTGCGCAGCAGCGTGGTCTTGCCGGCGCCGTTCGGGCCGAGCAGGGCCACCACCTCGCCGGCGCCGATCGCCACATCGATGCCGTGCAGCACCGCCACCCGGCCATAGCCGGCGTGCAGGCCGCTGATGGCGAGGAGTGCGTCAGCCACCGAGATACACGCTGACCACCTCCTGATGCGCGCGGATCTCGGCCGGTGTGCCGGCGGCGAGGATCCGACCCAGATTCAGCACGGTGACCCGGTCGCAGATGTCGAAGATCAGGTCGGCGTGGTGCTCGACCAGCAGCACGCCGGTGCCGCGCCGGCTGATTTCGCGTATCAGCGCGCCGAGTCGGCGGATCTCCTCGGCGGAAAGCCCGGCCGCCGGCTCGTCGAGCAGCAGGAAGGCGGGGTGCAGCAGCAGCGCGCGGGCGATTTCGAGAAACCGCAGCTCGCTGTGCTGCAGCCGGTCGGCGCGCACCGCGGCGAGGCCGTCCAGCCCGACGATGCGCAGCGCCAGCATCGCCTCGCGCCGCAGCGCCGCCTCCTCGCGCCGGCTGCGCGGCAGGGCGAGTGCCGCCTCGACGAAGCCGGCGTGCAGGCCGACGGCGCCGCCCACCATCGCATTGTCCAGCACCGAGGCCTCGCCGATGATGCGCGGCGTCTGGAAGGTGCGGGCGATCTTCCGGCGTGCGCGGCTGGCGGGGCGGCCGGCGGCGAGCGGCTGGGTGCCGATCGCGACCGTGCCGGCCTGCGGAGCGGAAAAGCCGCTGATCACGTTGAGCGTGGTGGTCTTGCCGCTGCCGTTCGGTCCGATCAGGCCGTGCACCGTGCCCGGCGCTATCTCCACGTCGAGACCGTCAATCGCCCGCACCCCGCCGAAGCTGAGCACGATGCCGGAAAGCGTGAGCCGCGCCGGCGCCTCGGTATGATCGAACATCGCCTCCAGCAGGGCGGGAAGCGGCTGGATGGCGCGGTCGGATGCCAGCGCCCGCCGGTTCTTGAAGTCGATCAGCTCGGCGATGCCGCCCGGCGCCAGCAGCACGATGGCGAGCAGGAGAACGGCGTAGAGAAAGGTCGACCAGGCGACCAGGGGTGCGGCGAATTCCGGCAGCACCGTCAGCAGGATGGTGCCGAGCAGCGGGCCGAGCACCGAGCCGCGCCCGCCGACCAGGATGGCGATGAAGAACAGCACGGAAAGGTCGAAGGTGAAGGCGTCCGGCGTGATGTAGGATTGCAGGCTGGCGAACAGCGCCCCGGCGATGCCGGCCGCGGCACCGCTGAACAGGAACACGCAGAGCAGCAGATTCGGCTTGGAGAGGCCCATCGCCTCCGCCGCGACCTCGGTGTCGCGCAGCGCGATCAGCGACCGCCCGAACCGGCTCGCCGCGATATTGCAGCAGAGCCAGGTGCTGAGCGCCGCCAGGCCGATGCAGAACAGCGTGAAGCCGTGCGACGTGGCGAGCAGCCCGGGCAGGGCCGGCCCCGGCAGGCCGATGCCGCCGCCGGTCACGCTCGTCCAGGCCAGCGCCACCTGCGTCACGATGGTGGCGAAGCCGAGCGTCGTCATGGCGAAATAGAAGGTGCGCAACCGCAGCGCCGGCAGCCCCACCAGCACCCCGCTCGCCGCGCCGAGCCCGCCCGCGGCGGCGAGCGCCGGCAGCGCGCCGATGCTCGTGCAAAGCACGCTCGCCGCATAGGCCCCGACCGCCAGCAGACCGACATAGCCGATGGCGAGCTGCCCCGCGAAGCCGACCACCAGGTTGAGGCCGGAGACCAGCACCCAATAGATCGCGGCCCGCGCGGCGATGACGCTCCAGTATTCGTCGGCAACGAAGGGGAGGGCTGCTGCAAGTACGAAGAGCACAAAGAAGGGCAGGCCGCGCAGGGTGCCGTGCCACGCGCTTTCTGCGGTTCCCTCTCCCGCCGGTTCCGACGTCCCGCCGTCCAGGCGGACGCCTGATCCGCGAGCCGGCCGAGCGGCCGAGCCGTTCGTCATCACTGTCCCTCCCGGGACCAGCTTTCCCCATCCGGAGCGAGAGGTAAATTGTAGAAACGTGGAAGCGGACCTTAGAGCGGCGGGGCGCGAACTCGCGTTCACGCCCGCCGCTCTAACACTTTGTTTTGGCGAGCAGCTTTGTGCGATCGGGTGATTCCACCCGATCGCACGCTGCTCTAATCACAGTCTCCGGGCCGACGGGTAACTTCATCGGCCGGACGGAAGGAGCGCCGTAATGGAATCGGGACATGCAGCCTTTCGCACGCTGTCGCGTCGCGGGGCGCTCGCTGGACTGGGCATGTTTCCGGCTCTTGGAACGACGCCTGCCTGGGCGGGGATGGCTGGGACTGACGGTCCGATATTTTACGCATCCGGCCCAAATGCAGATCGCTACGGCGCTGCGGAAGGCTTCCCGGCCCGGTGGCAAATCCATGATCCCGATGCCCCGCGATATCGGGTCGGCAATTTCAGCCACTTCGACGAGATCATGCCGACCAGAAGAATCGTCCGTGCAAACACACCATGGAATTTTGAACGGTCTCCAGCGGAGATCATCTACCGCTACAAGGGTGCGCGGTGTTCCGTTACGGACTACCTGGCCCGCAATCCCGTGACGGGACTGCTGATCGCGAAGGATGATCGAATCGTCTGCGAATATTACCAGTACGGCCGCACCGATCGTGAGCGACTGGCATCGCAGTCGATGGCCAAATCGATCATCGGATTACTGATCGGAGTCGCGGTGGCCGAAGGGGCCGTCAGGTCGGTCGACGACACGGCGGCAACCTATGTTCCGGAATTCGAGGGGACCGAGTACGGCAAGACACCGATTCGGGACCTTTTGCACATGTCCTCAGGTGTCGAGTTCGGCGAAGAGGCCGAGCATTCGCGTGACTTGAATCAGTTATGGCTCGACCTGATGGGCGGATACCTGAACAGCTACGCCGGAGCAGCAAGGGGCACACTCGGAGGCATCGTCCGGTTCAACCACCGAATTGCGCCTCCTGGAACGCGATTCCATTACGCGAGCATTGAGGCAGACGTGCTTGGCGTGGTCCTGCATAGGGCAGTCGGCAGATCGGCGTCCAACTACCTGCAAGACAAAATCTGGCAGCCCATTGGAGCGGAAGCTGATGCTTCGTGGCTGGTCGACGCGCAGGGCTCCGAACTGGCACACGGATTCTTCAACGCGGTGCTGCGCGACTACGCACGGCTCGGGCGCTTGCTTGCTCACGATGGTGCGTGGAACGACAAGCAGGTCATACCGGCGCAGTGGATGCTCGATGCGACGACGGTGCGCAGCTCCGACTCGTATCTAGCTCCGGGCAAGGCGGATCCCGCTTTCGGGTACGGCTACCTGCTTTGGCTGCTGCCCTGGGCGAAGCGTCAGTTTGCGCTTTTCGGCTCGTACGGCCAACGCATCTGCGTTGACCCAACCAGCCGACTGGTTTTGGTTCAAACCGCAGTCGACGATGGCCCTGAACTCTGGAGCCTGTGGCCAGCCATTGTCGAGCAGTTGGGGAGGGCATGACGTCCAGATTCGAACAATCTCGGATTGTCCACGTGCCCGAGTGAGAGCGTCACCTTGCCGCTTTGTGCGGCCGCCCGCCTTTGGCGCCGTTGGTGCGGGCGGCGGCGGCTTTGGCGGGGGATGTTGCTTTACCGGCGTGTCGGGCCATGAAGGAACGGGTGCCGAAGAGGCCGGCGAGCAGATGCGGGATCGAGAGGTCGGTGTCGAGCGCTTCCCAATGCAGGCCATGGCCGGCGCCGAGAATCTCGATCTGCGCGAGTTGATACTCGGTCGCGTTTTCCAGTCCCTGCGCGAGACGGGGCGGAAAGGCGAAGGTGCAGCCGTTCGTCAGCTTGATGATGACGCGATCCCGCCGGCGGTCGTAGCGGGCGGCGGCGGCACGCGGCTCAAGCCGGCGTGCGGCTTTGCCGCGCTGCAAGGCGGCATCGATCTCTGGGTCAGTCAGCTCGGCCATGAATCTCTCTCCAGCGTGTCAGCAGTGCGCTCTGCTGCTTGCTCACGATGCGCGTGGCGCGACGTAGCTCGGCGCGGCTCATGCTGAGCGGCCAATACGAGGTCGCACGGAGCGTCACCCATTATCGTCACCCCCGCGAAAGCGGGGGTCCACGCCGCACATGGATTCCCGCTTTCGCGGGAATGACGGCTATGCCCCTGGGCTCTGCTTCTAAACCCGCCGCCCCACCGCGCCGCCGAACAGCCCTTGCGGTGCCGCCAGCAGCACCAGGATGAACACGACGAACGTCGCGACGGAGACGAAGATGCCGCCGACCAGGAAATTTGCGGCCTGCTGGAACAGGCCGAGCGCCAGGCCGCCGATGATGGCGCCGCGGTTGTTGCCGAGGCCGCCGAGCGCGACCGGAACGAAGCCGTAGAACGACCAGAGCGGGCCGTTGGCGACATAGGAGAGCATCAGCTCGCCGCCGGCGAAGCCCGCCAGCCCGCCGACCGCGCCGGCGATGGCGTAGCTGGTCATGCGCAGGCGCTGCTCCGGCAGGCCGAGCGCGCGGGCGGCGAAGCTGTCCTCGGCGATCGCCAGGAAGGCGTGGCCGATCAGGGTGCGGCGGTAGACGTATTCCAGCAGCCCGACCGCCACGCCGCCGGCCAGCACCGGCAGCCAGAATTTCTGGTCGAGCACTCCCGCCCCAATGCCGATCAGCCGCGGAAACGGCTGCGGCTCGGTGCTGAACTCGATGGCCACGAGCTGCTGCAGCATCAGCGCGAAGGCCAGGGTGGAGAGCACATAGAGATGCTTGTCCAGGCTCGCCAGCACCGGCCGGACGGCGACGATTTCGGTGACCACCCCGATCGCCGCGCAGGCGACGAGCGTCAGCACGAAAGCGAAAAGCACCGGCAGATGCAGCCACAGCGCGAACACCGTGCCGAACACGCCGCCGAGCATGCCGAGCTGGCCGGAGGTGAAGCTCATCACCCGTGAGGCCGAGAACATCACGTTGTAGGTGACGGCGATCAGCGCATAGACCGCACCCGTCGCCAGCCCCGTGGCGACGATGGCGGCGAGCATCAGCCCACTCCCCCCTAGCGCACCCGCGCTCAGCCGTAGCCCGGCGCCACCTCGAAGGCGCCGTCGCGGAAGGAGTTGGCCCGCGACAGCACGATCTCGTCGGTGGGATACCCGTTGTGCTGCTGCGCGGTGAAAGTGTAGTCGCCGTAGACGCCGGGATAGTCCTTCACCGCGTTCCACGCCTTGATGATGTCGTCGGCACCCGAGCCGCCGCTTTGCTCGACCGCCTTCGCCACGAGGTGAGCGACGTCGTAGCCGCAGGCCACCCACCACAGCGAGGTGTCGGCCAGGGTGATCTTGCCGCCGATGCGCTTGACGAATTCCTGCGTGCGCTCCGGCAGATTGCCGCTCTCGTCGAAGCTGCAGCTGCGGAACCCCATGAGATACACCTTGTTCCAGTACTCCGGCTTGGCGAGCAGCGCCTTCACCTCGCCCGAGCCGAGGGCGGGATGGCCGACCACCGGCACGTCCCAGCCGAGCTCGCCGCGGGCGTTGAGCAGCCGGCCGAGCAGCCCGCCGTTGACGCTCCAGGGCATGATCACCTTCGCCCCGGCGTCGCGCATGCGCAGCATGTCGGCGGAGAGGTCGGCCTGCGACGCCTCGATGAGCGACTGGTAGACGATGTTGCCGCCCATCTGCTTGAGCACCGGCGCGTAGGCCTGCACGGTGGAGGTGCCGTAGCCCGTGGTGTCGCCGATCAGCGCGATGTCCCGGACTTTCATGATCTGCAGCACGTATTTGCTCGAGGCTTCGCCGAGCTGCTCGTTCGAGCAGGCGATGCGGTAGGCGTTCGGGTATTTCGTCGGATCGATCAGCGTGTCGACGAAGCAGGGATGGATCTGCGGCACGTGCTCGCGCGCCAGGATCGGCGTGCAGGCGAGCGCCTCGCCGGAGTTGCAGGGCCCCCAGACCACGTCGACCTTCAGCCGGCGCGCCAGCTCCACCGAGGCGTTGACGCATTTGGTGGGATCGCCCTGGGTGTCGCGCGTCACCAGCTCGATCCGGCGTCCTTTGACACCGCCGCCGGCGTTGATTTCGTTGATCGCGAAAGTGACGCCGCGGTCGAAGCCGATGCCGGCCGAGGAGCCGGGGCCGGTCAGCGCCGCCAGCCAGCCGATGCGGATCGGCTCGGACTGCGCCAGCGCCGGCCGGGCCAGCCCCGCCCCGGCGAAGGCCGCCGAAGCCATCAGAAAATCGCGGCGTGCGAGCGTCACTGGCGTCTCCCCGGAACGAGCGCTGCTGTATTTGGCCAAGCCTGTATTTGAGATCACGATACGGCCCGGCCGTGCGGGCGGCAATCGCGACCGGACGGCAGGAGCGGGAACGGTCGGAATGGACGTGCTGGCAAATCGCCACGCGGCGTTGCAGGTGCTCGGCGCCTTTCTGCGGCTGGGGCTGACCTGCTTCGGCGGGCCGATCGCCCATCTCGGCTATTTCCGCGAGGAGTTCGTGCGCCGCCGGGCCTGGCTGGACGAGGCTTCCTATGCCGAGCTGGTGGCGCTGTGCCAGCTGCTGCCCGGGCCGGCTTCCAGCCAGGTCGGGTTCTCCATCGGCCTGCTGCGCGCGGGATGGCGCGGCGGACTGGCGGCATGGTGCGGCTTCACCCTGCCATCGGCGATTCTCATGGTGCTGGTCGCCTACGGCGCCGGCGACTTGGCCGCGACACGCGTCGGCACCGGCCTGCTGCACGGGTTGCGGCTGGTGGCGGTCGCCGTGGTGGCGCAGGCGGTCTGGGGCATGGCGCGCACGCTCTGCCCCGACCGCGAGCGCGCCAGCATCGCCGTGCTCGCCTGCGTTCTGGCGCTCGGCGCGCCGTCCTCGACGGGCCAACTCCTGGCGATCGCACTGGGAGCGCTGGCAGGACTGTGCTGGTGCACTGCCGGCGGGCCTCTGCCGCCGCCGCCGCCGCTCGCCCTGTCGCGCCGCACCGGTGTTTCCTGCCTTGTGCTGTTCGCGCTGCTGCTGGGCGGTCTGCCGCTGCTCGGGCCGCGCGTGGCGCTGTTCGAGGCGTTCTACCGTTCGGGGGCGCTGGTGTTCGGCGGCGGCCACGTCGTGCTGCCGCTCCTGCGTGCGGCCGTCGTCGCTCCGGGCTGGGTTCCGGAAAACACCTTCCTCGCGGGATACGGCGCGGCGCAGGCGGTGCCGGGGCCGTTGTTCAGTTTCGCCGCCTATCTCGGCGCAGTGGCTGCCGGGCCGCTCGGCGCTGCGGTGGCGCTGGTCGGCATCTTCCTGCCCGGTCTGCTGCTCGTGGCCGGAGCGCTGCCGTTCCGCCACGCCTTGCGCGCCTGGCCTTCGGCGCAGGCGGCGATCGCGGGAGTCAACGCCGCCGTGGTCGGGCTGCTCGGGGCGGCGCTCTACGACCCGGTCTGGACCGGCACGGTCAACACCCCGGCGGATTTCGCCCTCGCCCTGGTCGGCTTTGCCCTGCTCACGGCGTGGCGGGTACCATCGGTCGCCGTGGTGGTGCTCGGCGCCGCCGCAGGGGCGTGGCTCGCCTGACGCACCGCCGCCAGGCTGCCGGCTACGACGAACCGCGCATAGTCGGCGCGCGACATCGGCCCATCCCCGCGAAACCAGGCAGCGTGACCGTCCAGTTGAGCCAGCAGAGACAGGGTTGCCGGCATCGCCAGGTCGCGGTGCTGCGCCAGCTTCGGGGCCGCCGCCTCCAGCGTGGCGGCCGCGAGGGCGACCAGCCAGCGCTCGCGCACCCGCAGATCCTTTCGCCGTGCCTCGCCGAGCGTGGTGCGCGCCATCGCCAGCACACGATGCGCCTCCGGTGCCGCGCCGATCGCTTCGGCGAGCGCCACCGCCATCGCATCCAGCCGGTCGCGTGGCGGCTGATCCGGATCGTCGGCGCGTTCGATCGCGGCCATCAGCCCATCGAGATGGCGCTCGCAGATCTGCAGCAGCAGCGCTTCCTTGTCGAGGAAATGCGCGACGACGCTGGGCAGCGAAACGCCGGCCGCGCGGGCGATCAGCTTGAAGGTGCTCGCCTCGTATCCGTCGCGGGCGAACAGCCGGGCGGCGCAGCGCATGATCTCGTCATCGCGCAAGCGCCGTCGTTGCTTCAGCCGCTCGCGATACTGGCTGGCGGGTGATGCGTCCTCATCGTACATGCGCGACCATCGCCGAAGCCGGCGACCGTCACAACTGATCTCTCCGTCGCCCCGCTACGGCGTTCGTCGCCGGGGCACGAAAAAGGCACGGCGCTCGCCCTCCGAGCGCGTCACCGTCGCCCTGACCTGCAACAGATGTTTTCGGGTCAACAGGCCGACCAGCGCGCCGGACTGCGGGTCGACCACGGGAACGCGTCCCTGATCGGTGGCCACCATGAGGTCGACCGCCTGCGCCACCAGGTCGTTGGGGTGCACCACCGGCAGCGAGGCGTCGGAAATACGGTCGCCCAGCCGCTCGTCCCCATGCCCGCCTTCGCGCTTCCAGCGCAGCGCGTCGCCGCGCGACACCAGGCCGACGGGGCGGCGCTGCGCGTCGAGCACGGGATAGATGCGATGGCGGCCCATCTCCAGCACGGCGATCGCCTCGGGCACGGAAAGCCCGGCCTCGACGACGTCCACGTCGTGCACCATCACCTCGGTCACCCGCGTCAGCTCATAGGGATCGACGCCGTATTCGCGGGTGATGTGCTGGCCGCGCCGGGCGATCTTTTCCGTCAGGATGGAGCGGCGCAGCAGCAGCACGGTCAGCCCATAGGCCGCGGCCGTCGCCGCCAGCAGCGGCGCCAGCGCGTGCATGTCGCCGGTCAGCTCCAATGCGAAGATGCTGGCGGTCAGCGGCGCGCGCATGGTGCCGCCCAGCATCGCCGCCATCGCCAGCATCGCCCAGAAGCCTGGCACCCCCGGCAAGCCCAGCCCGACCAGCCAGCCCAGCGCGCCGCCGAGGATCAGCAGCGGGGCCAGCACCCCGCCCGAGGTTCCGGAGCTCAGCGCGATCAGCCAGATCACCGCCTTCACCAGCAGGATCGTCACCACGCCCTGCACGAGGAGATGGCCGCTCAGCAGATCGTGGATCACGTCGTAGCCGACGCCCAGCGCACGCGGCTCGACCAGCCCGCCCAGGCCGACGGCGAGCCCGCCCAGCGCCGGCCACCACATCCAGTGGATCGGCAGCCGCTCGAACCCGTCTTCCAGCGCGTAGAGCAGCCGGGTCAGCAGCGCCGATTGCAGTCCGACGAGAATGCCGAGACCGGCGCAGACGATCAGCCCCCACCAGGGCAGCATCGGGTCTGCCGAAAAGGGGAACAGCGGGCCCGTCCCGAACAGCAGCGGTCGCCAGCAGATCGACGTGACGGAGGCGGCGGCGACAGGAATGAAGCTGCGCGGCCGCCATTCGAACAGCAGCAATTCCACGGCCAGCAGCACGGAGGCGACGGGGGTTGCGAAAATGCCGGTCATCCCGGCCGCCGCGCCGGCGACCAGCAAGGTTTTCCGCTCGGCCGCGCTGAGCTGGAAGAACTGCGCGAACAGCGAGCCGAGCGCCCCGCCGGTCATGATGATCGGGCCTTCCGCGCCGAATGGGCCGCCGGTGCCGATGCAGATGGCGGAAGACAGCGGCTTCAGCACCGCCACTTTCGGCGACATGCGGCTGCCGCCGATCAGTATCGCCTCGATGGCCTCGGGAATGCCGTGACCGCGTATCTTCTCCGAGCCGAAGCGCGCCATCAGGCCGATGACCAGCGAGCCCAGCACCGGCGCGGCGACCATCCAGGGCGTGCGCGCGGCGTGCGCGAGCGACACCGGAAGCGTATCGATCCGGCCGAACCAGACGAGATTGGTGACGAGAGCGATCAGCCGGATCAGCACCCAGGCGGAGAACGCGCCGCCGGTTCCGGCGACCAGCGCCATGCCGACCAGCACCAGCAGCCGGCGGTCGGCGGTGAAGTCGGCGAGTCGCCGGCGGGCCGCCCCGGTTGTCGCGCCGGCTGCCGGTTCGGCGCCTGTCGTGGTGATGTCGGCCATGTGCGCCGCCCGGCTGTGAGCGGGCACTATACAGTCGCGGGCGGGACGGTCGAAGGCCAGGGGCGCTGCCCCTGGAACCCACAATCGAAGGCCAGGGGCGCTGCCCCTGGACCCGGCAAAGCTTCAGAAATGCTCGACCCAGGGGCGGAGCTCGACCTCCAGCGACCAGGCGCTGCGGGGCTGGCGCAACACGTCGACATAGGCTTGTGCGATCGCCTCGGGATCGAGCGTGCTGTCCGGCCTGTCGGCCGGGTCCGGTCGCCGCGCGCTGCGCACCCCGCCGTCGATGATGAAATGGGCGACGTGGATGCCCTTGGGTCCGAGTTCCCTTGCCGCACTCTGCGCCAGCCCACGCAGGGCGAACTTGCCCATGGCGAAGGCGGCGGAGTGGGCGAAGCCCTTCACGCTGGCGGTGGCCCCGGTCAGCAGGATCGCGCCGCGGCCGTGCCGCGCCATGCGCTTGCCCGCCTGCTGCGTCACCAGGAAGCCGCCGAACGCGGTGACGGCGATCGCCTTTTCGACGACGGTGGGATCGAGTTCCGCGAGCGGGCCCTGCGCCCGGGCGCTGGCGTTGTAGACGACGATGTCCGGTTCGCCGAGGCGGTTGTCGACATCGTCGAACAACGCCGCCACGGCCTGCTTGTCGGCCGCATCCACGGCGAATGTCGTGGCGCCGGTCTCGCCGGCGAGGCCGCCGAGCTTGCCGGGATTCCGCGCCGCCAGTCCCAGCTTCACGCCGAGAGCGGCGAGCCGGCGCGCCAGCGAGGCGCTGATGCCGGGCCCGGTCCCGACGATCAGGGCGGTGCGATAGGGAAACTCCGTCACGAAACCCTCCATCCCCTGATGCGGCATCCGGCCTAGCTCCGAGATGCGTCACGGAGCCGGCCGGCGCCGAGAACGCGGCCATCCTCCGCCTGCACGATCACCGCCACCGCTTCCCCCGCCGGCATCGCCGCATGCAGTTCGAGCGCCTGGCCGGCCCAGGTTCCGGCAACGGTCATCGAGCGGACGATATTGGCCTCGTACAGCGTGCGCCCGCGGTTTTCGCCGCTGCCGACCGGGGTCTCGTGGGCACGGTCATAGCCGAGCAGCAGCACGCTGCCATGCCCGGCGCCGGCGCCGATGCTGATCGTCAGGGCAGCCCCGGCGCGCACGATCTCCACCGCCGCGGCGGTCTGCGCCTGCGCCGCCGCCTGCGCCAGGCTCGCCTCGGCGGCCGGCCGATCGGAGCCGATGACGTCCTGCCTGCCGTCGACCACCATCGCGGGGGTGTACACCTGGGGACTGACGGCGAGCGCGACGTAGCGGCGCTGCCGCTCGGTCGCCGCCTGGAGGGAGAACGGGTCCTGCCAGCCGAGGCTGTTCCAATAGGTGACGTGGAACGTCAGGGGCAGGAGGTCCGGCCGGGTGCGCGCGAGCTCGGCGACGAGCGCGTCGGCCGGCGGACAGGACGAGCAGGCCTGGGAGGTGAACAGCTCCACCAACACCGGGCGCTTGCCCCTCTGCGGGTGTACGGTCTGCGGGTGTACGGTCTGCGCCGAAGCCGAGACCGGCGCCAGGCAGGCGAGAGCGAGAGCAAGCCATCGAATGCGCATGCAGGCCTCCTGAGGCGCCGTGCCCCCATCCTACAGGTTTCCCGAGGTGCAGGGGGTGCCGATAAGGTCCGGGCCCATACCGTCCCGCCGCATTGCTGCTCGCCGCGCGAAGCTCTATGAGTGCGGCGGACACCGGCCCGGAAGTAATCAGGTCAGGAACTTCGTTGTCCCTGTGTCGTCCGGTCATTCTGGCTATGCTGATCTGCTCGGGCATGGCGCACGCCCAGCAGCCCGCGCCGCCCGGTATGAGTCTCGCCGAGGCGGCGTCCCGGCGCTTCCCGCAGGCGGTGCGCGTCGGCGACCTGGTGCAGCGCGAGGTGCTGCAGCCCATCGAGAGCCAACCGAGGCTCGGTCGGGTCCGCGAGGTGGTGCAGCAGGCGGACGGCACGATCGACGTGGTGGTGGAATACGGCGGCCTGTTCGGGCTTTTTGCGCGGCCGATCGCGGTGCCCGTGGACGCCATGGTGCTGCTCGGGGAATACATGGAAATCGTCGATTTCACGCCGAAGCAGCTGCGGCATTTCAAGACCTTCGACGGCGCCGGCACGACGAAGCTGCCGGGGGACAGCATCATCCGGGTCGGCCTGGCCCGCCCCTCTCATTGAGCCGGCCAAGGAGGCGGATGTGAAGACAGTCGAGACTGCCGCAGGCACGCGGCGCCTGCACCCCTTGCCGCTGCGCATCATGCACTGGCTCAACGCGGTGGCGATGATCGTCATGATCACCTCCGGCTGGGGCATCTACAACGACTCCGTGATCATCGGCGGATTGCATTTCGCGCACGCGCTGCGGCTCGGCAGCTGGGCGGCGGAGAGCCTGCTCTGGCACCTCGCGGGCATGTGGCTTCTGATGATCAACGGGTTTTTCTATCTGCTCTACGGCCTGGTCACCGGGCGTTTCCGGGAGCGACTGTTCCCCATCGGAATCGCGGACCTGGTGCAGACCGTGCGCGACACGCTGCATCTGCGCATCGCGCATGACGACCTCACGCGCTACAATGCCGTGCAGAAGCTGCTCTACGTCGTCGTCGTGATCGCCGGCATCTCGCAGGTCGTCACCGGCATGGCGATCTGGAAGCCGGTCCAGTTCTCCGGCCTGGTCAGCCTGTTCGGTGGCTTTCAGGGTGCGCGGCTGGTGCATTTTCTCGGCATGGCGGTGATCGTCGGCTTCCTCGTGGTCCACGTCGCTCTGTCGCTGCTGGTGCCCCGCACGCTCTGGGCCATGCTGGCGGGAGGTCCGCGCATTCCCCGGCCGGTTCGCCGCAGGAGGATCGCCACGTGAAATCGCTGTTCCGTAAGTCACTGTTCCACGCGGGGCGGGTGCCTGACCCGGCGCTGCTCGACGGCCACCGCTCGTTGATCCGCAGGATTGAGCGTCGGGGACTGATCCGCGGCGGGCTGTCGCTCGGCGCTCTGACGATGCTGGCGGGATGCGACGTCAAGACGCCCGATTCCGTCGAGGCGGCGCTGCGCGCGGTGTCCGCCTTCAACGACGTTGTGCAGGCGCTGCTCTTCGATCCCGGCAAGCTGGCGCCGACCTACCCGGCCTCCATGGTACTGAAACCGCCGAAGTTCAACGCCTATTACGACATCATGGACGTCCGGCCCGTCGACGGTCAGAGCTGGCGCCTCGAGCTTTCCGGGCGGATCGCCGAAAAGACGCCGTGGAGCCTGCAGCAGATCGCCGCACTTCCGGAGAAGGAAGAAATCATCCGGCACATCTGCGTCGAGGGATGGGACTATATCGGCCAGTGGTCCGGGCCGCCGCTCGGCGATTTCCTCAAGCGCGTGGGCGCCGACACGCGCGCGAAATACGTCAACTTCTTCACCGCCGACGATTATCCCAGCAGCATCGACATGGCGACCGCCCTGCATCCCCAGACATTGCTGGCGACCAGATATGCCGGCGAGACGCTCGCCGCCCCGTTCGGCTATCCGCTGCGGCTGCGCACCGCGACGAAGCTCGGCTTCAAGAACCCGAAATCGATTACCGCCATCGAGGTGACCAACACCTACATGCCGGGCTACTGGGAAAAGCGCGGCTTCAACTGGTTCAGCGGGATCTAGGTGGTCAGTCCCGGCATGAGTGCCTTCCCCGGCATGGCGGAAGGCTTTCCCGACCTGTCCGGCATGCCGGCTGCGCGCCGTGCCCATTGGGGGCGTTGGCTGAGCGCGCTGCTGATCCTGCTCGTCCTGCTCGCCATCGGACGGGCCTTCGCCCGCGGCCAGATCGAATGGGCCTATGTCGCGCGCTTCCTGACCGTGCCGGTGATCGTGGACGGCGTCGTCAACACCATCGTCATGTCGGTGCTGGCGATGGCGCTGGGCATCGTGCTGGGCGTGCTGGTCGCCGTCATGCGGCTCTCGCCCAATCCGGTGCTGACGGCCGTTGCCGTGGGCTATACTTGGCTGTTTCGTGGTACGCCGCTGATCCTGCAGCTCCTGTTGTGGTTCAACCTGGCGCTGGTCTTTCCGACGATCGGGATTCCCGGCCTGTGGTCCGGAAAAGCGGTGGACATCATGACGCCGTTGGTCGCCGCGCTGCTGGGGCTCGGCATCAATCAGGGCGCCTATACCTCGGAAGTGGTGCGCTCCGGGCTGTTGTCGGTGGACGCCGGGCAGTACGAAGCGGCGCAAGCGATCGGCATGGGGCACATGCGGGCCTTGCGCCGCATAATCCTGCCGCAGGCGATGCGCGTCGTGCTGCCGCCGATCGGCAATGAGTTCATCAGCCTGGTGAAGGCCACATCGCTCGCCAGCGTGATCCAGTATCCCGAGGTGTTGCACGCCGCGGAGAACATCTATTACGCCAATTCCCGCGTGATCGAGCTGCTGATCGTGGCCGGGCTGTGGTACCTGTTGGTCGTCTCCATCCTGACGCCGCTGCAGATGCTGCTGGAGCGGCATTTCTCCCGGGGTGCGGCAAGAGTTCGGCGGTGACACGCCCCTTGGTCGCCGTCCGGAGCGCCGTGAAGCTGTTCGGTTCCTACCAGGCGCTCAAGGACGTATCGCTCGACGTGCATGCAGGCCAGGTACTGTGCCTGGTCGGCGCCTCCGGCTCGGGCAAAACCACGCTGCTTCGCTGCATCAATCAATTGGTGCAGCTCGATAGCGGCGGCATCTGGCTCGATGGCGAGCTGCTCGGCATGCGTCAGCACGGCGGGAAGCTGCACCGGCTGAGCGAAGCCGAGATCATCCGGCAGCGACTCAAGACGGGGATGGTGTTCCAGCGCTTCAACCTGTTCCCGCACAAGACGGCGCTGGAGAATGTAATCGAAGGCCCGGTGCAGGTGCAGGGCCGCAAGCCGGCCGAGGCGCGGACGGCGGCGATGGAGTTGCTGCACCGGGTCGGTCTCGAGGAGAAGGCAGGCAGTTACCCGTCGCAGCTCTCCGGCGGCCAGCAACAGCGCGTCGCGATCGCCCGTGCCCTGTCGATGCGCCCCAAGCTGATGCTGTTCGACGAGCCGACCAGCGCGCTCGACCCCGTATTGGTGGGCGAGGTGCTGGCGGTGATGAAGGAATTGGCACGCGAGGGAATGACGATGATCGTGGTCACACATGAGCTGGCTTTCGCCAGAGAGGTTGCCGATATGGTGGTCTATATGGACGGTGGAAGGATCGTGGAGGCCGGACTGCCCGACCAGGTGCTGGGCGCGCCGCAGGAAGCACGGACACGCGCCTTTCTTTCAGCGGTGCTTGGCTGATGCGCCGCTTCCTTCTGGCCTGCGCGGTTTTGGCGCCGATGACCGCGGCGGTGGCGGAGCCGGCACCGCTGCGTATCGCGCTATTCGCCTCGTTTCCGCCGATGGCCTACAAGATCCCTGAGACCGGAGCGCTTGCCGGCATCGACATCGACCTCGCCGCTTATGTCGGCCGCAAGCTGGGTCGGCCGGTGCTCTGGCAGGACGTGTCCTACGAGCAGGCGATCCCCGCTTTGGTCACCGGACGGGTCGATCTGGCGTTCAGCCTGCTCGATGAGCCGCAATCGCGCGACCGGCTCGATTACATCGACTACCTCAAATCCGGCATCCAGGCCTATACGCTCGCGAGCCATCCCCCCATCGCCGGCTTGATCGATTTGTGCGGGCAGCGGCTGGCCGCCAATCGGCGCAACGGCTTCGCGGACCGGATGCGCGAATGGAGCGCCCAGAACTGCAATGCCGTGGGCAAGCCGCCGATCACGGTCGAGAATACCGACGGTACCCAGGCGGCTCGGCTGGAAATGGATCAAAACCGGGTCGACGCCATCGTGCAGAGCAGTGAGTCCGTCCCTTACACTTTCGCGCTGGAGCCCGGACGCTACGTGCGCATCGACAAGCCGCTTGCCGCGCTGAGCATCGCCGTGGCGTTTCCGAAGTCTTCCTCCGTTCTGCGGGACGAAGTTGGCGCAGCGTTGCGTGACGCCGTGGCGGACGGGACCTACGCAACCGTTCTGGCCAGGCATGGCCTGACCGACAATTCCGCGGCGGACGAGATCGCCGCGACCAAGCCTTAGATCGTGATCACTGAAGGTGGAACCGCCGCAAGTCTGAATCACACGATCAAACGAACAGCCAGCGCGGGATGATGTCGCCTGTCAGGCATCATCCCGCTCACGAGGGAGCAGACCATGGATCGCTCAGCCCTGGACAGCATTCCGCTTGTCCCCGCGAATACCGCGCCCCCGGCGCCCGACTATCCCTGGCCTGACGGCTACAAAGCGGCGATGTTCCTCTCCTTCGACGTCGACGCCGAAGCTGCCTGGACCGGCAAGGACGCGCTTCATGCCGAGCGCCTGATCACCATGAGCTACGGCGCATACGAGGCGCGCGTCGGCACGCCCAAGCTGCTCGAGCTGCTGGATCAGCTCGGGCTGAAGGCGACGTTCTTCACCACCGGCTGGTCGGTCGAGGCCTACCCCGCAATGGCGGAGAGCATCCTGCGCGCCGGGCACGAGATCGGCCACCACGGCTATCACCACCTGATCCCCGATCCCGGCGACCCATGGATCGAGGAGGAAGTCGAGCGTGGCTTCGAGGTGTTGCAGCGACGGCTGGGCGTGGTGCCGACGGGCTATCGCGCGCCCTTTGGCGAGTTCACTGAAGAGCTGCGCCGAGCGCTCGTGCGGCGTGGTGTCGTCTACACCTCCTCCTTTCGGGACGACGTGCGACCCTATCGGCACCGGCTCGCCGACGGCAGTCCCGGGACCATCGAACTGCCGGTGACCGCGAGCTACGACGACTGGATGCACGGTCTCTCGGCCCGGTTCAGCCCGCGCCCGATCTTCCCGAAGGAGCACGTTCTGTCGATCTGGAAGGATGAGCTGGACGAGGTGCGGGATTGGGGCGCCATGGTCACCACGGTGCTGCACCCGCAATGCAGCGGCCGCCCGATGCGGCTGCGCCTGCTGCGGGAGTTCCTGCAATACGCGCAGTCCTGCCCCGATCTCTGGATCGCCACGGGCGAGGCACTGGCTCGCAACTTCCTGCGACATGAGAGCGAAGCAGCATGAGCGCAGCCGATGAGGGCTGATCGACGTCAGGAGAGATCGAGGAATTTGTCGAGCCCGAGCAGCCGGTCGAGCACCATCACGATCAGCACGCTCATCACGATCAGCAGCGTCGCCATGGCGGCGACGGTAGGATCATCGATGTCGCGAATGTAGCTGTAGGCCTCGATCGGCAGGGTCGTCGTGTTGATGTCGGTCAGGAAGGCGGCAATGGAGAAATTGTCCATCGCCTCGATGAAGGCGAAGATGCCGCCCGCCAGCAAGCCCGGCGCGAGCTGCGGCAGGGTAACCAGGCAGAACCCGCGCAGCGGCGAGGCGCCCAGGTTTCGCGCCGCCTTCTCCTGGTCCTGGTCCAGCCCGGACAGGTTCGCGATGATGGGGCGGAGCGCAAGCGGGAGGGCGGCGCAGACCATGGCGACGGTGATCGGCCAGTAGCCGGGCCCGATGCCCGTCTGCGCCACGAAGCCGAGTGCGGCGGTGCCGACGATCACGCCGGGGATCAGCAGGGGCAGCGAGACGAGGCTGAGGAGCAATCGCCGGCCGGGGAAGGTGCCTCGCGTGACGGCGACGGCGGTCGGCAGGCCGATCAGCAGCGTCACCGCCGTCGTGATGAGGGCAATCGAAACCGAGTTCCCCAACGCCGCCATGAACCGGTCGTTGGTCACGAAATTCCGGAACCATTCCAGCGTCGGGCTGCCCTTACCGAGCAGGCGGTAGCTGCCGTGACTGATCGCGGACAGCACGATGAAGGGCAGCGGGATGACGACGAATGCGAGGGTCGCCAGTCCCGCGGCCGCCGCAAGCGGGGAAACGGCACGGGCATGGTCGATGCGCCTTCTCATGTGGCGCGCCGGGTCACGACCTGCCTGGCGGCGCCCAGCACGGCCAGAAGGCAGAGAATCAGCAGCAGGAACAACATGGCCAGCGCCGCCGCCGACGGCACGTCGTAGGTGGTCTGGATCCGGTCATAGATGGCGGTCGCCAGCACCTGTACGCGCCCGCCGCCGAGCATCTCCGGGAAAAGGAAGGCGCCGAGCGACAAGGCGAAGCAGAGGAAGCACGAGGCCGCCACGCCGGGCAGGGAAAGCGGCAGCGTGACGTGCAGGAACGTCCTGGCCCGCGAAGCGCCGAGATTGCGCGCCGCGCTTTCGAGTGTGTCCGGAATGGTGCGGAGCGCGCTGAACAGGGTCAGCACGAAGAACGGCAGCACGAAATTCAGCATGGCGGTCACCACGCCGGTTTCGTTGTTGATCAGCGCGACGGACGGCAGGCCCAGCGCCTGCAAGGATTGGTTGATCAGCCCGCGATTGCCCAGGATGATGAGCCAGGCGTAAGCGCGGGTCACGCCACCCGAGAAGAACGTCGCCATCAGACAGAAGAGGATCATCCGGCGCGTCCGGGCCGAACTGGCCCGCGCCAGCAGCCGGGCGAGCGGAAAGCCGCACACCAGGCATATCAGGGTCACAATCCCGGAGAGACGCAGCGTGTTGCTGACGCTCCGCCACGCATCGGCCGAGCCGAGGAGCCGTGTGTAGTTTCGCAGGCTTGCCGGTCCGTGGAACACGGCGCCCCCCGGATCAGCCTGCAACAAGCTGACGCTGACCACCGAAGCGAAGACCGCGGCCAGGAGGATGACAACGAGGATCGCCGGGAACGCCAGCAGCAGGCCGGTCGGGCGCCGCATGGTTCAGGCGTTGCCGGTCAGCACGGTACATCGGTCCGCTGGCAGGTCCAGCACCACCGCCGTTCCCGGTTCCCATATCGCAGTTCCCCGCCGTGCCTCGTCCACTCTCACAAGCAGAGCGCCGGGCAAGGCGACCTCGTAGCGGATTGCCGCGCCCAGGACTTGGGTGAACACGATCGTGCCAAGCAGCCCGCTCGGCTTGGCGCCGGCCGCCCGCATGCCGACCGCGCTGGCTCGTATTGCGACGGTCAATGCGTCCGTTGTGCCTTGGGGGGCATGCAAGCCGGCGATCGGAGTGCCGGCGATCTCCACGATGTCTGTCGAGGAACGGGTTGCCGGCAGCAGGTTCTCGACGCCGGTAAAGGTCGCGACGTAGTGGCTGCCGGGATGGTCGTGGATCTCCAGGGGGGTGCCGGCCTGTTCGATCCTTCCGTTGCGCATGACGGCGATCTTGTCGGAGAGCACGATCGCCTCGTGCTGGTCATGCGTCACCATTACCGTGGTCAGCCCCAGCCGGCGCTGCAGCTTGCGAAGCTCGGTCTGCATTTCCTCGCGCAGATTCTGGTCCAGCGCGCCGAGCGGCTCGTCCAGCAGCAGCAGGCGCGGCTCGATGACCAGGGCACGCGCCAAGGCGACGCGCTGCCGCTGACCGCCGGAGAGCTGTGCGGGGCGGCGGCTGGCCAGCGCCTCGATGCGGACCAGGCGAAGCGCCTCCTCGACACGGCGCCGGGCCTCGGCTTTCGGGACGCGGGCCATGCGCAGCCCGAAGCCGACATTGCCGCCCACGCTCATATGCGGGAACAGCGCGTAGTGCTGGAACAGCATGGCAGTGCCGCGCCGCTCCGGGGGAATTGGCAGGAGCGACTCCCCGCCCAGCCTGATATCGCCGGCATCAGGCGTGACGAAGCCCGCGATCGATTGCAGCACCGTCGTCTTGCCGCAACCGGACGGGCCGAGCAGGGCCAGGGTTTCCCCTTCCGCCACCGAGAGGGCAACGCCGTCCACGGCCTGGTGCTGGCCGTAGCGCTTGCTCAGCCCCTCGATCTCGAGCGGGCAGGAAGCGCCCATGCCAGTCTATTTCGCGATTGCCGCGTTGAACTCTTCGGTCCACTCGCCGAGATGCTCGTTCACCTTGGCCTCGTCGATGACCAAAGAGTTCTCCGGGGTCGGAAGAAGTTTCTGGAGCGCCTCGGGTGGTTTCGCTTCCGGGTTGACGGGTGCCAGATTGTAGACGTTGGTCATCGTCTGCTGCCAATCCGCCGCAAGCGAGCGGTTGACGAACTCGGCGGCTGCATCGGTATTGCCGTTGTTGAGCAGCATCATTCCCTCGAAGATGAGGGGGGTCGGTTTGGGACACGTCATGGCCGCCGGGATGTTCTGGTCGGTAAGCTCCTTGACGGCGGAAGGCGAGCCCAGCATGGCCCAGATCTCTCCCCCGGCCAGGGCACGCCGGGCGACGGTATCAGAGCTGTTGAACATCGCCACCTGGTCGCGCATCCGGCCGAGAAAGTCGATGCCCGGCTTGACGTTGTCGATCGAGCCGCCGTTCAACTCCGCCATGATGATGATGGTGCGCCCAGGGTAGACACTGGGGGCGGTGAGGGCGATCTTGTTCTTGAACGCGGGCTGGAACAGTTCCTGCCAAGAGGTCACCTTCCCGCCGGGCACCAGGTCGGGGCGATAGACGATCCCGGTCGGAAAATACCAATACGCCACGAAGGTCGGCGTGACCGCACCCGGCATCAGCTTGGCCAAGTTCGGCATCTTCTCCACCGGCAGCGGCACGAACATGTTCTTGTCGGTCGCCGCCCGCAACGCGACGGCTTGGCCGGTAAACCAGACGTCAACGCCAGGCTTGGCACGCGATGCCTGCAGGCGGGCAAATCCTTCCATCGCGCTGTTCTCGATGACCGG
>JAFAYM010000015.1 GCA_019240395.1 Acidisphaera sp.
ACGCGGGCGTCACGGCGTCGACGGCGCGCAGCGGCGCCGGCCAGAGGCGGGCCGGCAGGTAGCGCCAGGGCGCCCGCGGGCGCAGGACGCGCAGCTCCGGCTGCAGGCCGGCTGCTTCGGCGAGGCCGAGCGCCTGCGCCTGCAATCCGGCATAGGCCTCGCTGATGATCCAGGAAGCGGGGACATGCGGCGATGTCCCGGCGCTGTCGAGCGCCGTCAAGGCGCGGTCATGCAAGGCGGCTTCGCCGGAAGCGCGGCATCAGCCAGGGCGTGATGAGCCCGACGCCGATGCCCCAGAAGCCGTTGATCAGGAACGAGCGCAGCCAGCTCTGCCAGGCCCAGCCGCCGCCGATCGGCTGGCCCTTGATCGGCGCCACCACGAACATGCCGACCAGCATGGCGATCACGCCGAGGCCGAGACCGCACAGCCAGAGCGGGGCGGACAGGCGCGGCATGGCCAGGCCGAAGACCGCTCCATAGAGGCCGCCCCAGAAGCAGAGGCTGGCGATCGCCGGCACGCCGAACGGTGGCCGCGGCGCCATCGGATAGGGCGGCGGCATGCCGAGCCCGGGCAGCGCGAACAGATGCAGCGCCTCCCACATGGCGGCGTGGAAGGTGAGCACCGAGATGGCGGCGGCGATGAAGCCGAGCGCCGCCCGGACGGCGGGGGAGTCGGACATTTTTCCACTCCATTGGTCAGGGTTGTTCGCCAAGCCGAAGGGGTGTGCGAGGCGCCGGCAACGGCTGTTCGTCCTTCAGCGCGACGCCGGTGCAGCGCAGCAGGCGCATCGCGCCGAGCAGCCACCGCAGCTTGGCGGCGGCCTGGGCGATCGGCAGACCTTCGGGGCGTATATTGGAGATGCAGTTGCGCTCGGCGTCGGTGCGGCCCCGGCGCGGCTGCCAGGTCAGGTAGACGCCAAGGCTGTCCGGCGCCGACAGGCCGGGGCGCTCGCCGATCAGCACGGCGACTGCCTCGGCGCCCAGCGCCTCCCCGATGTCGTCGCCGAGCGCCACCCGCCCCTGCTCGGCGATGACGATCGGCGCGTCGGGCAGATCGAGGGCGGCGACCAGAGGCGCGGCGTGGCGGTCGATGGCGGTGGCGGAGAGCCCGTCGCAGATCACCAGCGCCAGGTCCGGCGGTGCGACTGAGCGCAGCGCGGCGCGGTCCGGCTCGGCGAGGCGGCGGCCGAGATCGGGGCGCAGCAGGTACGTCCGCCGGTCCGGGCAGGCGCTGCGCACGAACAGCGGGTCGTGGCCGAGGGCGCGCAGCGCGGCCTGCAGGGCCGGCACGTCCAGCCGCGCGTGCACGGCGTCGCGCGCCGCGGCGTGGGCGGCCTGGAACTGCAGATGCGCCGCTGTCGGCAGGCCATTGCCGGCGCGGCCCAGCGCCACCCGCGCCGGCGTGAAGCGCCGCAGGTCGCGCCAGCTCATGGGCACCCCCGCCATCAGCCGAGGCCGATCAGCGCCGGAGAAAGCGCGGCCGGCAAGCGCTCCGAGGCCGCACCGATGCCCATGCGTTCGAGCCAAGCCTCGAATTCCGGCGCCGGACGCAGGCCGAGCGCGCCGCGCAGATAGAGCGCGTCGTGGAAGGAGGTGCTCTGATAGGACAGCATCACGTCATCGGCGCCGGGCACGCCCATGACGAAGGTCACGCCGGCGACGCCGAGCAGGGTGAGCAGCGCGTCCATGTCGTCCTGATCCGCCTCGGCGTGATTGGTGTAGCAGACGTCCACCCCCATCGGCAGGCCGAGCAGCTTGCCGCAGAAATGGTCCTCCAACCCGGCGCGGGTGATCTGCTTGCCGTCATGCAGGTATTCCGGCCCGATGAAGCCGACGACGCTGTTGACCAGCAGCGGGGAGAACGCCCGGGCGACGGCGTAGGCGCGCGCCTCGATGGTCTGCTGGTCGACGCCGTGATGCGCCTCCGCCGAGAGCGCGCTGCCCTGGCCGGTCTCGAAATACATCAAATTCTCGCCGCGCCCGAGCGAGCGCGCCGCCGCATGCGCCTCGGCCAACAGCGCCAGGTCGACGCCGAAGCTGCGGTTCGCCGCTTCGGTGCCGCCGATCGACTGGAACACCAGGTCGACCGGCGCGCCGCGCTCGATGCAGCGCAGCGTCGTGGTGACGTGGGCGAGCACGCAGGTCTGGGTGGGAATGGCATAGCGCTCGCGCACCGCGTCGAGCATCGTCAGCAACCGGTGCGTGCTCTCCAGGCTGTCGGTCGCCGGGTTGATGCCGATCACCGCGTCGCCGGCGCCGAGCAGCAGGCCATCCAGCACCGAGGCGGCGATGCCCTGCGCGTCGTCCGTGGGGTGGTTGGGCTGCAGCCGCACCGACAGCCGGCCCGGCAGGCCGATCGTGTCGCGGAAGCGGGTGACCACGCGGCACTTCGCAGCCACTGCCACCAGGTCCTGCAGGCGCATGATCTTGCTCACCCCTGCGACCATCTCCGGGGTGATCCCCGCTCTCACCGCGGCCAGCGCTGCGGGTTCGGCGGCCAGCAGCCAGTTGCGCAGCTCGCCGATGGTGAGGGAGGCGATCGGGGCGAACGCCGCTTCATCGTGGCCGTCGAGGATCAGGCGGGTGACCTCATCGGTCTCGTAGGGCACCACCGGCTCGGCCAGGAAACGGGCGAGCGGCACGTCGGCGAGCGCCATCTGCGCGGCGACGCGCTCGGTGGCGGTCGCGGCAGCGATGCCGGCGAGCGCGTCGCCCGAGCGGTGCGGGCTGGCGCGGGCCAGAAGGGTGCGCAGGGAATGCGGCAGGGTCGTCTCCCAGACAAGCAGGCGAGGGGCTTCGCCCCCTCGACCCCCACGAAGGGCAATGCCCTTCGAACCCCTTCCTTAAGTAAATGGGGTCTGGGGTCGACGGACCCCAGCGGGTCCAGGGCGGAGCCCTGGCCTTTCTTGGCCCTAGACTCGCCCTTCCACATCCTATACACGCCGGCGCTCATTCGGAACGCGGGAGATGCGCGTCCTGCCCTTCGGGCGGGGGCCATCGTCTGTACCGCGAGGAGCCAGGCCCATGGCCAAGAAGATCGTCGGATACGTCAAGCTGCAGATCCCCGCCGGCAAGGCCAACCCCTCGCCGCCGGTCGGCCCCGCCCTTGGTCAGCGCGGCCTGAACATCATGGCCTTCTGCAAGGAATTCAACGCCGCCACCCAGGGCATGGAGCCCGGCATGCCGGTGCCCGTGGTGATCACCGCCTATGCCGACCGCACCTTCACCTTCATCACCAAGACCCCGCCCAATACCTACTTCCTGCTCAAGGCGGCCAAGGTCGACAAGGGGTCGAGCACGGTCGGCAAGGGTGCCGCGGTCGGCCGGGTGACCACCAGCCAGCTGCGCGAGATCGCCGAGCAGAAGATGAAGGACATGAATGCCGGCGACATCGAGGCGGCGGTGCGCATGCTCGCCGGTTCCGCCAGGTCGATGGGCCTCGCGGTGGTGGAGGGCTGACCGATGAAGCCGGGCAAGCGGCTGCGGGCGGCCTATAAGTCCGTCGATACGAACCGGGCCTATCCTCTGGCCGAGGCGATCGATCTCGTCCGCAGCAACGCCAGCGCCAAGTTCGACGAGACGGTGGAGCTGGCGATGAATCTCGGCATCGACCCCCGCCACGCCGACCAGATGGTCCGCGGCCTGATCAGCCTGCCCAACGGCACCGGCAAGACGCTGCGCATCGGCGTCTTCGCCCGTGGCGCCAAGGCCGAGGAGGCGAGCGCCGCCGGCGCCGACGTGGTAGGCGCCGAGGACTTGGCCGAGCGAGTGCAGGGCGGGGAGATCGCCTTCGACCGCTGCATCGCCACGCCCGACATGATGGCGCTGGTCGGCCGGCTCGGGAAGATCCTGGGTCCGCGCGGCCTGATGCCGAACCCGCGTCTCGGCACGGTGACCATGGACGTCAGGGGGGCGGTCGCCGCGGCCCGCGCCGGGCAGGTGGAGTTCCGCGCCGAGAAGGCGGGCGTCATCCATGCCGGGATCGGCAAGGCAAGCTTTCCGTCCGAGAAGCTGCTCGAGAATGCACGAGCCCTGATCGACGCCGTGCAGAAGGCCAAGCCGACCGGCGCCAAGGGGACCTACGTCCAGCGCGTGGCGGTGAGTTCGACCATGGGGCCGGGAGTGCGGGTGGACCCCGCCACGCTCGCCGCCTGAGAACGGGATACGTCGGGCCGCCAGACCCAGATGATGGGTGGGTGGCTCGGCGGACAGGGGGCGCCGCGGCGCTCTCCGAACCTGTCCAAGATCGCGCGTGCCGCCGGCCTGTCCGGCGGCTTAAAGGACCGCAGGTCCGCGAGCGTGAGACGGGAGAGCCAGGAAACCCGCCGCGGCGTGTCCGCCGGCGGGGATGCTGGCGGTTCCGGCTGCAGGACAGGCGAACCGGATCGCTCTTCGGGGCGGTCCAGAGGGCAACCCGGCTTGGCGCTCGCGCCGGGCCAGCGAAGGAGATCGCGTTGGACCGAACGGAGAAGCGGGAGTTCGTCGCTTCGCTCGCAGAAATCTTCGCAGCGACATCGATGGTCGTGGTCACCCACAACCAGGGACTGACCGTGGCCGAGGTGACCGACCTGCGGCGACGCATGCGGGCGGCAGGGGCGACCTTCAAGGTCGCGAAGAACCGGCTGGCCACGCTCGCCCTGGAGGGGACCCGGTTCGGCGGCATCCAGCCCCTGCTGAAGGGCCCGACCGCGCTCGCGTGGTCGACGGACCCGGTGGCGGTGGCGAAGACGGCCGTCGAGTTCGCCAGGACCAACGAGAAGCTGGTGGTGATCGGCGGGGCGCTCGGCACCCAGATGCTGGACGCGTCGGGGGTCAAGGCACTTGCCGAGCTGCCGTCGCTGGACGAGCTGCGGGCGCGGCTGGTGGGGATGATCGCCACCCCCGCCACGCGTATCGCCGGGGTTCTCCAGGCGCCGGCCGGCCAGCTCGCTCGGGTCTTCGGGGCCTATGCCAAGGAGGCGGCGGGCGAGACGGCGGAGGCGGCCTGAAGCGGCGCCCTGCGCAAACTTGAACCCAGGCCCGTGCAAGGCGGGCTTGCATGAAACCGACCAACGTCTAGATTAGGGACACACGAAAATGGCTGATCTGTCGAGACTGGTGGACGAGCTGTCCGGCCTGACGGTGCTGGAGGCTGCGGAGCTGTCCAAGCTGCTCGAGGCGAAATGGGGGGTTTCCGCGGCGGCGCCGGTCGCCGTGGCGGCCCCCACAGGCGGCGGCGCGGCCGCCGCGGCGCCCGCGGAGGAGCAGACCGAGTTCACCGTGGTGCTGGCGAAAACCGGCGAGAAGAAGATCAACGTCATCAAGGAAGTCCGCTCGATAACCGGCCTCGGCCTGAAAGAAGCCAAGGATCTGGTCGAGGGCGCCCCCAAGACCGTCAAGGAAGGGGTCAACAAGGACGAGGCCGAGAAGCTCAAGAAGCAGCTGGAAGACCAGGGTGCTTCGGTGGAGATCAAGTAGGCTGGCAGATCAACTTGGCTTGCCGGCCCGAATCCGGCGGAACGGCCGGGTTGGCGAAAGGCTGGGCCGGGGTGATGGGTTGGGACGGGCGGAAACCGGCATGGGGTCCGCCCGCGCCGGCATTGGCGGTGCCGAATGGGGCGCTTCCGGGGGGAATACGGAACACGAACGGTCGCGTGTCTGCCGCGGGCTACCGGGCGGATCCGACGACTGCGGATTGTTGGACGACGAGGCGGCAGGAATGATCAGGCAGCAGGACGGGCAATGAACGCAATTAACAGATCATTTACCGGACGCAAGCGGATCCGCAAGAATTTCGGGCGCATCCCCGAAGTCGCGCCGATGCCCAACCTGATCGACGTGCAGCGCGCCAGCTACGAGGCGTTCCTGCAGATGAACGTGGCACCTGACAGCCGCACGCCGACCGGCCTGCAGGAAGTCTTCAAGTCGGTCTTCCCGATCGACGACTTCGCCGGGCGCGGCCGGCTCGAGTTCGTCAATTACGAGCTCGAAGAACCGAAATACGACGTCGAGGAGTGCATCCAGCGCGGCATGACCTACGCCGCGCCGCTGAAGGTCATCCTTCGCCTCATCGTCTGGGATGTCGACGAGGACACCGGCGCCCGCTCCATCCGCGACATCAAGGAGCAGCCCGTCTACATGGGCGACATGCCCCTGATGACTGACAATGGCACCTTCATCATCAACGGGACCGAGCGTGTCATCGTCAGCCAGATGCATCGTTCGCCCGGCGTGTTCTTCGACCACGACAAGGGCAAGACGCATTCCAGCGGCAAGTATCTGTTCGCGGCACGGGTGATCCCGTATCGCGGCTCGTGGCTGGATTTCGAGTTCGACAGCAAGGATCTCGTCTACGTCCGCATCGACCGCAAGCGGAAGCTGCCGGTCACCACGCTGCTCTACGCGCTCGAGAGCGCCGCCACAGAGGCGCTGCGTCTGGAGCGCGAGTCCCGGGGGGAGGTGCTGGAGCACGGCGAAATCCGCGGCATGGATGCCGAGGAGATCCTCAGCCATTTCTACGGCCAGGTGGTGTTCACCCGTACGTCGAAAGGCTGGGCGCGGCCGTTCGACCCGGAGGCCTTCCGCGGCGTGAAGCTGATCGAGCCGCTGGTCGATGCGGAAACCGGCGAGGTGGTCGCCGAGGCCGACGCCAAGCTGACGCCGCGTGTCGCGCGCAAGATCGCCGAGACCACCAGGGAAGTGCTGATCGGCCGCAACGACCTGCTCGGGCGCTTCGTCGCCGTCGACCTGGTGAACGAGGCGACCGGCGAGATCTACGCCGAGGCCGGCGAGGAGCTGGCCGAGGCGCGGCTGGCGGCGCTCGAGGACGCCGGCATCGACCGGCTGCCGACGCTCGCCATCGACCAGGCGAACGGCCCGTGGAT
>JAFAYM010000027.1 GCA_019240395.1 Acidisphaera sp.
GGGGACCACCACCTCCACCCGGTGCGTGTCTTCGTCCAGCACCACTTTGGTGACTTCGGCGGGCGCCAGCGCGTTGACGATGAAGGTCGCGGGATCTGGATTCCATGGGATGATGTCGATGCGCTCGCCCTGCAGCTCCTGCACCACCGCCTGCACGCGCACGCCACGCATGCCGACGCAGGCACCGACCGGATCGATGCTGGAATCCTTGCTGATCACCGCGATCTTGGCGCGGCTGCCGGGATCGCGCGCCACCGCGCGGATTTCGATGATGCCATCGTAGATTTCCGGCACTTCCTGCGCGAACAGTTTTGCCAGGAAACCCGGATGCGTGCGGGAGAGGAAGATTTGCGGCCCGCGCGGTTCCTCGCGCACGTCGTAGATATAGGCGCGCACGCGGTCGCCGTTGCGGAAACTCTCGCGCGGGATCAGCTCGTCGCGGCGCAGCAGCGCCTCGGCGCGGCCGATCTCGACCATCAGATTGCCGTACTCCGTGCGCTTGACCAGGCCGTTGATGATCTCGCCGACGCGGTCCTTGTACTCGTCGAACTGGCGCTTGCGCTCGTATTCGCGCACGCGCTGCACGATGACCTGCTTGGCGGTCTGCGCGGCGATGCGGCCGAAATCGATCGGCGGCAGCGGATCGACGAGATGCTGGCCGAGCTGGATGTCCGGCTTGAACTTGCGCGCGATGTTGATCGGGATCTGCGTCTCTTCGTTCTCCACCGCCTCGACCGCCTCGGTCCAGCGCGACAGGCGCACGTCGCCGGTCTTGCGGTCGATCGTGGCGCGGATGTCCTTCTCGTGGCCGTATTTGGCGCGGCCGGCCTTCTGGATGGCCTGCTCCATCGCCTCCAGCACTTCGTCCCGGTCGATCGATTTTTCCCGCGCGACGGCATCTGCCACCAGCAGGAGTTCGGGACGGGCGATAGCGGTGTCCATGACGGTCGGCCCTTCAGTTCGGTCGAGTAGAGTGCGGTTCCGGGGAAGGCGGTTCGGGCGAAGGCGTGGTCGCCGCCGTGGCGGCGATCAGCGCATCGGTCAGCACCAGCTTGGCGCGGCGGATGTCGGCAAGCCGCAACAGCATCTCGCCGCCCTCGTCGAGGCGCAGCCTGGCGTGCTCGGCATCGGCGCCGAGCACGATGCCGCTCACCCGCTTGCGCCCGTCGACGGGGAAGGCCAGCTCCACACGCGCGCGATGGCCGGCGAAGCGGTTCCAGTCGCGCACCCGGGTCAGCGGGCGGTCGATGCCGGGCGAGCTGACTTCCAGCATCCAGGCTCCCGGCATCGGGTCGTGCACGTCCAGCACGGTGCCGAGCACCCGGCTGATCTCCTCGCAATCGGCGATGCCGAAGGGCGCCCCGTCGCTGCGCTCGGCCATGATCTGCACCGTCGGGCGGTCGCGCCCGAGGATCGCCACCCGCACCAGCTCATAGCCCATGTGCGCGAGCGTCGGGGTGACGATGTCCGCCACCCTCGCTTCCAGGCCGGCATGCCGCGGCTGATCCTGATCCAATGCAAAAAAGGCGGCCCGTGAAGGCCACCCCCCGTTCGCGTATGCGGAGAATTGGTGAGCGCCATAGATAGGCCGGGGCAGGCGGCTTTGCAACAACCCCGGCGAGAAAGCCTGGGCGAGAGGACTCAGCCGCCGACCACCGCGCCCTGCGGCCTGGTGGCGTCCTTGGCCGCTTCCGGGTCCTTGGTCGAGTCGACGGTCCGGGCGCCGGGGTCGGCCTTGCTGCCATGCCGCTCGGCGAATGCCTTGGTGAACTCGGCGCCGAGCAGGAAGATCTGGGCGGAGTAGTAGATCCACAGAAGCGTCACCATCAGTGCCCCGGCGGCGCCGTAGCTGGAGGCGACCTGGCTGCTGCCGATGTAGAGGCTGATGAGGAACTTGCCGACGGTGAACAGGAAGGCGGTGGCCACCGCACCCATCCCCACGTCGCGCCAGGTCAGCGGCTTGTCCGGCAGCACCTTGTAGATGGCGGCGAACAGCAGCGTGATGAGCAGGAAGGAGATGACGAAGTTCAGGCCCTGCAGCAGAAATTGCGTGCCCGGAAGGAACGCCTTGAGCCAGGTGCCGAGCGCCGTCAGCCCGGCGCTGACCACCAGGGAGACCAGCAGCAGGAAGCCGAGGCTCATCACCAGGCCGAGGCTGGCCAGCCGCACCCGCACCAGCCGCCCGACGGTGGTGCCGGTCGGCTCGGCCTTCCAGATCGCATTCAGGGCGGATTGCATCTCGGTGAACACGCCCGTCGCGGTGATCAGCAGGGTGACCAGGCCGACGATCGTCGCCAGCGTGCCGGCGCTGCGATTGGCCGCACTCCTGACCATCGAGTTCAGCGCGTCCGCGCTCTCCTTGCCCATCAGGCCGCTGAGCTGGTCGGCGATGGCGCCGCGCGCCGCATCGGCGCCGAACGCCAGCCCGGCCACCGCGATGGCGATCACCAGCACCGGGGCGATGGAGAAGATCGTGTAGTAGGCGATGGCGGCGCCGCGGCTGAGGCAGTCGTCGGCGATGTAGTCCGACGCGGTACGCTTCAGCAGGGGCCAGAACCGGATCGCCATGTCCGGCAGGCAACGCCCTGCTCGGGGAGGGGGTTGCGCAGGAACCGCCAGTAGAGGGGCTGTCGCCCCTCGCGCAGCGCCTTCGCCTCATAGCGGGTCGGCGGCCAGTGCGCCGGCCGCACCGCGCTGCGCTCGGCGAGGCGGAAAGCCTCGGCCTCGCCCATCACGGTATCCACCCAGGCCTGGTAGGTCGGGTCGTCGCTGGCGATGCGCCACTCGCCGCCCGGACGCATGACGCGGGCGAGCAGTGCGACGGTCTCGGGGTGCACGAAGCGGCGCTTGGCGTGGCGCGCCTTCGGCCAGGGATCGGGGAACATCAGGAACAGCGCGTCCAGGCAGGCGTCCGGCAGCAGAAGCAGCAGCCGGCGCGCATCGGCGTCCCAGATGCGCAGGTTCGCCGGCAGCGCCGCGGTCGCGGGATCGCCCTCTCCGACCAGAGCGGCGAGTAGCGAGCAGATGCCGTTCTCGAACACCTCGCAGGCGATCAGGCCGATGTCGGGATGATCCGCGGCCAGGGCGCGCGCATGCTCGCCGCCGCCGAAGCCGACCTCGAGCCATAGCGCGGAAAAGGCGGCGAGTGCGTCGGCGGTCAGGCGCAGGCGCGGCAGGGCAATGTCCAGCAGCAGGCGCTGGCGGGGGCGCAAGGGGTGCCCGCGCTTGCGGCCGTAGAGGCGAAGGCAAGGTGAGGGGCTCTGCCCCTCAACCCCGCTGGGGACCGTCGTCCCCAGACCCCTCTTACTTAAGTCAGGGGGTTGGGGGGGCAGAGCCCCTGGCCTGCTTCCTTCACCGTCCGAATGCAGAGCGCAGCGCCGGCACCAAATCCGTCTTCTCCCAGGTGAAGGTGTCGAGCGCGGCATCCGGCGTGCGGCCGAAATGCCCATACGCCGAGGTGACGGAGTAGATCGGCCGGTTCATCCGCAGATGCTCGCGGATGCCGCGCGGCGACAGATCCATCACATCGCGCAACGTCTTCTCCAGCTTCACCTCGTCGACGTCGTTTCCCGTGCCGTGCAGCTCGACATACACCGAGAGCGGATGCGACACGCCGATGGCGTAGCTGATCTGCAACGTGCAGCGATCGGCCAGGCCGGCGGCGACGACGTTCTTGGCGAGATAGCGGCAGGCATAGGCGGCGCTGCGGTCCACCTTGGTGGGATCCTTGCCGCTGAACGCACCGCCGCCATGCGGCGCCGCGCCGCCATAGGTGTCGACGATGATCTTGCGTCCCGTCAGTCCGCAATCGCCGTCCGGCCCGCCGATGACGAAATTGCCGGTCGGGTTGACGTAGAACTCGTCATCCCCGCACATCCAGCCCTCGGGCAGCACGCCGGCCACGATCGGGCGCAGCATGTCCTTGATGGCGCCCTGTTCGAGGCCTTCCTCGTGCTGGGTGGAGACGACGACACTGGTGGCGGCGACCGGCTTGGCATCGATGTAGCGCAGCGTGATCTGGCTCTTGGCGTCCGGCAGCAGCCCGGCGGCGCCGGGATCGCCGGCGCGGCGCATTTCGCTGATCCGGCGCAGGATCAGGTGGGCGTAGTGGATCGGCGCCGGCATCAGGCTCTCGGTTTCCGTGGTGGCGTAACCGAACATGATGCCCTGGTCGCCGGCGCCCTCGTCCTTGTTGCCGGCGCTGTCGACGCCGGCGGCGATGTCGCTGGATTGCGCGTGCAGATGGCACTCGAATTTCGCGTGACGCCAGGAGAAGCCCTCCTGGTCGTAGCCGATCTCGCGCACCGCCTCGCGCACCAGGTTGCCGAGGCGCTCATGGGTGACGCTGGCGGGCCCGCGGGTCTCGCCCGCGAGCACGATGCGATTGGTGGTGACCATGGTCTCGCAGGCGACGCGCGAATACGGATCGGCGGCGAGATAGGCGTCCAGGACGGTATCGCTGATGCGGTCGGCAACCTTGTCGGGATGCCCCTCCGAAACCGATTCGGAGGTGAAGAGATACTCGCCCTTGTCGCGCATGGATGTCCCTCTTGTCGCGGCCGCCGCACCGGCCGGTGCCGGGCGCCGGGTGTGTGGCGGAAAGGCCTGCCAGGGTCAAGCGCCGCGAAACCCGGCGCAACTCCCGCGTGCGGCGTTCGATCCGCGTCTGGCCTCAAGAATTTCGAAGCGCACTCCCATTGCTGTCGGCCGCGCGCGCTGCATGTCGGTCTCGCTCATGGCACGCTCTTGCGCAGCGGCGCCGGCGTCTTGGCGGGATAGCGGCACCAGGGCGCGGCGACGCAGCGCCAGCATTCCGGCAGCCGCGCCTTGCAGGTGTAGCGCCCGTGCAGGATCAGCCAGTGGTGCGCCAGGCGCAGCATGTCCGCCGGCACCCGCCGCACCAGCGCGTCCTCGACGTCGCGCGGCGTCTTGCCCGGCGCGATGCCGGTGCGGTTGCCGAGGCGGAAGACGTGCGTGTCGACCGCCATCGTCGCCTCGCCGAAGGCGACGTTCAGCACGACATTGGCGGTCTTGCGTCCGACGCCCGGCAGCGCTTCCAGCGCCGCGCGATCGGCCGGCACGACGCCCCCATGGCGCTCCAGCAGCTGGCGCGACAGCTCGACGACGTTGCGCGCCTTGCCCTGCCACAGCCCGAGGCCGCGGATATGCGGGGCGACACCGTCCGCCCCGAGCTCCACCATGGCGGCCGGGGTCGCAGCCTGCGCGAACAGCGTCGCCGTCGCCCGATTGACCGCCGCATCCGTGGTCTGCGCCGAGAGCACGACGGCAACCAGCAGCGTATAGGGATCTGCGTAGGAAAGCTCGCTGCGCGGGTCGGGGTTGACGCGCGCCAGCGCCTCGAGAAAGCGGCGGACGTCGGCGAGCGGCATCGCCTTAGCGCGGCGCTCGGCGCGTCCGGTCGCGGGGCCAGGCTCCCGGGGCAGTTTCGCCGGCATCGGCGGGTTGTCGCGCGCGCGCCCGGGGCTGGCAAGCGGCCGGAGCCGGGCTATTCTGGGGAGGCAACGGGGGGCGGCGATGGGCGCCTGCAGCGTCGATGCGCGAGACGAGCCGGCCGGCGGCCCGCTGCTCTTCGAGGCGGTGATCCGGCCGCATCGCAGCCTCTCCCGCCGCGGCCTGCGGCTCCTGCTCTGTTCGATCTGCGGCCTCAGCCTGCTGATCACCACCCTGTTCTGGAGCCTCGGCGCCTGGCCGGTGGCCGGCTTCAACGGCGCCGAGATCACGCTCGCCGTGCTGCTGCTTCGCCTGAACGCCCGGGCGGCGAGGGAGGCGGAGCGCATCCTGCTGGGCGCCAGCACGCTCGCCGTGGTGCGCACCGACGCCAGCGGCCGGCATCAGGAGCGGCGGTTCGACCCGTTCTGGCTGCGGGTGGTGCTGCAGGACCGGCCGGGCCGGGCGCCGGCGCTCTGGCTCAAGGCGCGCAACGCCTGCGAGGAGGTGGCGTCACGTCTCGGGGAGGCGGAGAAGCGCGATCTCGCGCAGGCGCTGACGGCAGCGCTGCATGGCTGGCGCAACCCGGTCTTCGACAACCCGCAGTTGCGCAGCGAATCCTGACGCTCTGCATCGATCACTCCCGGTTGCCCGACGGGCAGCCTCATACCACCTCTCGGAAGCGGCCACTCATGGCCGTCATTCCCGCGAAAGCGGGAATCCATGTGCAGCGTGGACCCCCGCTTTCGCGGGGGTGACGGCGATGGGTGGCGCTCTGTGCGACCTCGGATGAGAGCAGCACAAAGCGGCTCGCCAAAACAAAGCTAGTGCGCCGGCACCAGCGACTTGATGAGCTCGAACACCCGCTTGCGCACCGCCGGATCGGTGATGCGGTAATAGGCGCGCACCAGTTCGAGCGTCTCGCGCCGGTTCAGCGCGTCCTCGCCGAAGCTGTCCTGGCTCTCGGAAAAGCCGCCGATCGGCCGCCGCGACGCCTGCCCGCCATAGGTCGCCGCCAGTGATTCGGGCATGTCGTCGAAGAAGAAGCTGATCGGTACGTCGAGCACGCGCGACAGGTCGAACAGGCGCGACGCGCCGACCCGATTCACCCCGCGCTCGTATTTCTGCACCTGCTGGAAGGTCAGTCCCAGCGCCTCGCCCAGCCGTTCCTGGGACATGCCGAGCAGGGTGCGCCGCAGTCGGATACGGGTGCCGACATGCACGTCGATCGGGCTCGGCCGCGGATCTTTCTCGCTGCGTTCCGGGAATTCCTCTGCGGTCATGGCCGGAGTCCCTCTGGCGCTGGCGCTTTGATGCATCATGGTCGTGATTTCCCGGGCGTCGTTGCCTACAATCGGGCCATCGCCCTTGCTGGTGCAATGTGTTAACATCACAACCTTCGATCGTCAACTCGTTTCCTCAAAAACGGTTAACGAAAGCAAAAAAGATACGTTTCGGTAAGTGTGTCCGGTTTTTACGGAACAATCCTGCGGGAAGAACCTCTCCCATCAACCCCCACCAGAGCAGCAACGCAGCCAGCCCTCCCGGGATCAACAGCCCCAGCCGGGCAAACGGCGTCGGCGGCAGCTTGCCCGGCAGGTATGTGACCAGCACCCCGACCCGATCCAAGCCCAGCCGCGCCCGCTCCCGGCCCCGCGCATCGAATGACGCCGAGATGCCGGTGTTGGCGGCGCGCAGCAGCGGCAGGCCTTCCTCCACCGCGCGCATCCGGGCGGCGGCCAGGTGCTGGCGCGGGCCGGTTGAATTGCCGAACCAGGCGTCGTTGGTGATGTTGACCATCCAGTCCGGCCGGTCGGACTCGTCCACCACCTCCCCCGGGAAGATCGCCTCGTAGCAGATCAGCGGTCCGACCGGCGGCAGGCCGGGGATGCGCAAGGTGCGCGGGCCGGGGCCGAAGGCGAAGCTGCCGGGGGCGATCTGCACCGGCAGCGGCAGCCAGGAGGGCTGATACTCGCCGCCCGGCACCAAGTGCCACTTGTCATAGACCGCCGCCACCGGGGCGTCGCCGACGAAGGCGACCAGGCTGTTGCGCGGCATGCCTTCGGCGTCGAAGCGGATGCTGCCGATCAGCGTCGGCGCCCCGCCCGCCGCGGCGGCGATGTCGGCGCGCTCGCCCGCCGTCGCCGCCGGGGGGATGCGGCTCCCCGCCAGGTCCTGCAGCGGATAGGCGCTGGCGGTCTCCGGCCAGATCACCACTTTGGCGCCCGGCCCCGCCTTGGCCACGCCCTCCGCCGTCAGCGCCAGGTGGCGGCGCCAGAGTTCCTCCATCAGCGCCGTGTCCCATTTCTGGCCTTCGGCGACGTTGCCCTGGACCAGCACCGCCGTGATGCCCGGGGCCGCCGGCTCCGGCAGCGTGACGCGCCACAGGCCGAAGCCGGCCCAGACCAGCAGCCCGGCACCTCCCGTCGCCCAGCCGCGCCAGCCGAACCGCGGCATTCCCGCGAGCAGCAGGGTGGCCAGCGTCAATCCGTGCACGCTCACCCAGGCGGCCGGCTGGATCAGCAGGTCACCGGGGGCGCCCGGCAGCTCCCAGACGCTGCCCCAGAGATTCCAGGGAAAGCCGGTACCGATATATTGCCGCGCCAAATCCCCGAGCACCCAGGCCCCGGCCAGTGCCAGCAGCCGGCGCCACCCCGGCGGAGCGAACCAGGCGATGGCGCAGGCCGCACCCACGAACACCGCCAGGATCGCCGACAGGCCGGGCACGGCGATCGGCACGAACCACCAGTAGCGTGCCGCCTCCACCAGGATCGCCTCGGTGATCCAGTAGAGGCCGACCAGGTTGTTGCCGAAGGCGAACCAGAAGCCCAGCCCGAACGCGGTGCGGGGGGTCGGCGCCCCGGCCAGCAGCGCCAGCAGCCCGGGCACCGCGATCAGCAGCACGGGCAGGGCAAACAGCGGCGGCAGGGCGGCCGCCGCCAGCGCCCCGAGCGCCGCCGCGGCGAGACCGGCCCGCCAGCCCCGGCAGGCCTCTAGCCTCTGGAGCAACCGGCTGACCATGCCGCCGGCGTCAGCTCCGCACGATGCGTTCGGGCGGCACCGTCCCGCCGGTCAGCGCCGCGAGGATGCACTCCGCCGCCATCACTCCCATGGCGACGAGCGAGCCCTCGGTCACCCCGGCGACATGCGGCGTGACGATCACCCTTGGGTGCCGGCGCAGCCGGTAGTCGGGTAGCGGCGGCTCATCCTCCAGCCCGTCGAGCGCCGCCCCGGCGACCTGCCCGGCCTCGATCGCCGCCAGCAGAGCGGCTTCGTCGATCAGCCCGCCGCGTGCCGTGTTGACCACCAGGGCGCCCGCCGGCAAGGCCGCCAGCGCCGCCGCGTCGATCACGTGCCGGGTTTCTGCGGTCAGCGGGCAGTGCAGCGACAGCACGTCGGAGACCGCCGGCAGCTCGGCGGCCGACAGCACCCGGGTGACCGCCGCGAAGGCCGCTTCCGGCGTCGCCGGATCGCAGGCGAACACGGCCATGCCGAACGCCGCCGCCAGCCGGGCCACCGCCTGGCCGATCGCGCCGAAGCCGAGCAGCCCGAGGTGAAGCCCCGCGATATCGCGCACCGCCGCGCCGGCTTCCCGCCAGCCCCCCGCGGCGACGTGGGCGGAGAGCGGCACCAGGTCCTTGGCCAGCGCCAGCACCATCGCCATCGTGTGCTCGGCAACCGCCCTGCTGTTCGACCCCGGCGCCCGGGTCAGCAGCAGGCCGCGCGCCTGCGCCGCCGCCACGTCCACCTCGTCCATGCCGACGCCGTGCCGGGCGACGATGCGCAGCCGCGGCGAGGCGTCCATCACCGCCCCGGTCACCCGGCCCTGGCGGCAGAGGATCGCGTCCGCCTGCACCGAAGCGACCAGGTCGGCGACCGCCTCCGCCGTCGGGTAGGGCGGCATGTAGTGGATGGCGCAGCCCGCCGCCTCCAGCAGCGCGACCGCCGGTGCCGCGAGGCCCGGCGCCGTCATCACCACCTCGAAGCGGCGCATATCAGCGCCTACTCCAGGGCGTCGCGCAGCTGCCGCTCGTAGTGACGGTAGTATTTGTCCGTCACCAGGTCGGTCTTCACCACCACCGCCACGTCCACCGTGTTGAACTGCCGGTCGATCACCGCCCCCTCACCGACGAAGCCGCCGAGCCGCAGATAGCCCTTGATCAGCGGCGGCAGCAGCGCCCGCGCCCGGCGCTGGTCCAGAGTGCGGGGATCCAGCCGGCGCATCTCGACATAGCGGTCCTCGAGCGCGCGCGGCCGCAGCGCCGGCGGCGCCAAATGATGGTAGTAGAGATAGGTGAGCTCGGCCGCCACCGCGTCCGGATCGGTGCCGGGCAGGCTGGCGCAGCCGAACATCAGGTCGATGCGGTGGTGGAACACGTAGGCCGCGATGCCGCGCCAGAGCAGCTGCATCACCGCCCGGTTGCGATAGGCGGCATCGACGCAGGAGCGCCCGAGCTCCAGCAGCCGTCCGGGAAAGCGCAGCAGCGGCGCGACCTTGTATTCGCCGGCACTGTAGAACCCGCCGGCCCGCTCGGCGGCCGGCTGTTGGATCAGCCGGTAGGTGCCGACGACACCCTCCGGCCCCGGCCCGATCGCGTGGTCGATGACCAGCAGGTGGTCGGCGACCGCATCGAACCGGTCATGGTCGCGCCGCGCCGCCGCCACGGTCGGCTCGGGCGTCGCCCCCATCTCCTCGTAGAACACGCGAAAGCGCAGCGCCTGCACGGCGTCGACCTCGGCGGGAGAGCCGGCGATGCGGACCCCGAGATGGCCGGCGCGCAGTTCGCCGAAGCCGGCGCCGTCCTGCGGGGCGGCGCCGATCGGCTTTTCCGCGGTCATCGCGGCATCCTGCCGGAGTGCTCCCGTTCACGGGCCGCACGGCGCGCCGGACTGGGCTTTGCCGCTTCGGTCTCGGCGGGCACCGCGGCCGCGTCACGCCGACGGCCGAACAGCTCGAGGCGCAGGGACACCAGATCGAAGCCGAGCCGCTCGGCGATGGCCTGCATCAGCCGTTCATGCTCGGCGTCCTCGAACTCGATGACCCGGCCGGTATCGACGTCGATCAGGTGGAAGTGATGGCCGTGCTCGGACGGCTCGTAGCGGGCGCGGCCGCCGCCGAAATCCCGGCGCTCGAGGATGCCCTTCTCCTCGAGCAGCCGGACCGTGCGATACACCGTCGCAATCGAGATCCGCGCGTCCAGTTCGGTCGCGCGGCGATACAGCTCCTCCACATCGGGGTGGTCGCTCGCCTCCGACAGGACGCGCGCGATGACCCGCCTCTGGCCGGTCATCTTCAGTCCCCGTTGCACGCAGAGGCGCTCGATGCGGCTTTCCATGGTTCCCCAGCTGATCCGGCACGAGGCGCCGGTGCCGCGGCCCCGCGCCCGAACCGCCCGCGACCTAGCCGCCCGCGACCTAGCCGATCAGGGTTGCCCTGTCGAGTAAGCCTGGGTCAACTCCGCCCCGGGCGGCCGGGCGCCGAACCGCAGGGTTACTTGCGTCCGCGCGGCTTGGTGCCCAGGCCGATCTTCTTGGCCAGCGACGAGCGGTGCCGCGCATAATTGGGCGCCACCATCGGATAGTCCGGCGGCAGACCCCAGCGATCCCGATACTGGTCAGGCGTCATGTTGTAGGCGGTCTTCAGATGACGCTTAAGCATCTTCAGCTTCTTGCCGTCCTCGAGGCAGACGATGTGGTCGGGAAAAACCGACTTCTTCACCGGCACTGCCGGCTGCGGCTTTTCCGGCTGCATCGGTTCCTTGCCCACGCCCGCCAGAGTTCTGTACACGTCCTGGATCAGCAGCGGCAGCGCATCCATGGTCACCGAATTGTTCGACACATGTGCCGAGACGATTTGCGCCGTCAGTCCCAGCACGTCTGAACCGCCAGTATGATCGGCCATTGACTTCCTCTCGAAAAAACAGACTTTGCGCGGTATACGAGAGTATGGACCCGTTTCGCAATGGATAGTTGTGCAGATAATATTCGGCCAAGCAGCGTGAACGACAATTCTGCCGATCGCGTGCTCGACATCACCGGCGAGCTTTGCCCGATGACCTTCGTGCGCACCCGTCTTGCGCTGGACGGGCTTGCGCCCGGCCAATTGCTGCTGGTTCTGCTGCGTGGCGAAGAGCCACGAAGCAACGTTCCCCGCACCGCCGCCGCACAGGGCCACGCCATTATCTCCGAGGAGACGGACGCGGACGGCGTCACCCGCCTGCTGCTGCGTCGCGCGTAAGGGTTGCGCGGAGCACCAGGGCATCTCCACCCCCGGGATAGTATCGCCGCCGGCGCCCGACCTCGGCAAAGCCGCAGGCCGCGTAGAGCGCGCGGGCCGCCCGGTTGTCGTCGGCAACCTCGAGGAACATCGCCGTGGCGCCGCGCGCCGCCGCCTGCACCATGGCGGCTCGCAGCAACGCCCGCCCGAGGCCACGTCGCCGCGCCCAGCCCGCCACGGCCAGGGTCAGCACCTCCGCATCCTCGGCCGCCGCCTGCGCCAGCAGCATCCCATCTGCCGCCGTGCCGATCAGGCCGAACACCCCGGGCCGCGCCAGCTGCGCCGCGAAGGCCGCGGCGCTCCACGCCTCGCCGGCCGGGAACGCCGCGGCATGGATCGCCGCCAGCACGTCCGCGTGTGCCGGAGTGGCGGTGATCATCAACCCGGCGGCGGCCGCGGCGGCTGCGCCGGCAGCCGCGTCTCCGGCGGATCGACATAGAGCGGCTGCGCCGCAAGCGGAGGAAGCTCCCCCTGGTAGCGGCGGCGAGCGACGACCGCCACGTGACGCGGCAGCGGACCGCGCGCATCGGTCAGCATCACGTCCGCCCCGCACGCCGCCAGCGCCGCGGCAACCGCAGAAGCCGCGTCGCCGGCGACCGCGACCGGGCCGTCAGGTCGCGGCAGGGCAGGCAGCGCCCATGCCTCGACACTGCCTTCACGATCGAGGAACACCCGATCCCGGCGGCTGTCGATGGCTACCCACAGCGCCCGGCCGCCGAGTCGCGGCAAGGCATCCGCCAGCGCCTCGCCGACGGTGACGCCGATCACCGGCACCCCCAGGCCGAGACCGATGCCATGCGCCAGGGACAGCGCCGCCCGCAGGCCGGTGAACCCGCCCGGGCCGACGGTCACCGCGATCAGGTCCACCGCGCCCGCCTCCTCCAGCACCGCGCTCGCCATCGGCGGCAGCAGGCTGGCATGGCCGCGGCCGGCATCGGCGCGGCGGGAGGCGCGCAGGACGTCGTCCACCACCACGCCGGCGGAGCAGGCGGCCAAGGCTGCGTCGAGGGCCAGGATGCGCATCGGTCAGGAAACCGGAAGGCGAGGGGCTCTGCCCCCCAACTCTTGAAGTATGGGCCCGCTGGGGTCAGGGGACCCAGACCCCACTTACGTCGAAAGCAAGGACTCCACCATGCCGAAAGCCGCCATCTGCGACATCGACGGGACCCTCGTCGACTCCGTCGACCTGCACGCCCGCGCCTGGCAGGAGGCGTTCGCCGCCTTCGCCCACGAAATCCCTTTCCGCGAGATCCGGGCGCAGATCGGCAAGGGCGGGGACCAACTCATGCCCGTCTTCCTCTCCGAGGAGCAGATCGCCGCCATCGGCAAGGATCTCGAGAAATACCGGGGAGAGCTGTTCAAGGAACGCTACCTGCCGCAGGTCCGGCCCTTCCCGGAGGTGCGCGCACTGCTGCAGCGGATGGCCGACGCCGGCCTGCGCATCGCCCTCGCCTCCTCGGCGAAAGGTGACGAGCTCGCCGCCTACAAGGCGATCGCCCACATCGACGACCTCATCACCACCGAGACCTCCTCGGACGACGCCGAGCGCTCGAAACCCCACCCCGACATTTTCGAGGCCGCGCTCGCCCGTCTGCCCGGCGTGTCGGCCGGCGACGCGCTGGCGCTGGGGGATTCCCCCTACGACGCCGAGGCGGCCGGCAAGATCGGCCTGCGCACCGTGGGCGTGCTGTGCGGCGGCTTTCCCGAGGCCGATCTGCGCGGCGCCGGCTGCATCGCCCTCTACCGCGATCCCGCCGACCTGCTGCGGCAGTTCGATAGCTCGCCCTTTAGCTAACCCGCGAGGATTGCACTGCGCAGCTCGAGCGGGTGGTCCACCCGGCGCAGCGGCTCGAACGTGCCGCCGGTGCCGCGGATGATCACGTCGCCGTAGCCGAGCACACGCCCCCACAAGCTCTGCTCGACATCCACCGTCTCGATCTTGCTGATGTTCATCTCCACGGTGTGACGCGAAATCAGGCCGCGCTTGAAGATCACCCGCCGGTCGGTGATGGCGATCTCCGTGCCCATGCGCCGCAGGAACGCGCGCAGGAAGCTGAGCAAGGCGAGCACGGCGAAGGCGATCAGGGCCGTCCCTTCGATCAGGCGATAGGAGGACTGGCTCGGCGTGCCGAGCAGCACGGCCAGGATCACCACGTCGGCCAGCAGGAACAGGATCGCCGACCAGTACACGATCCAGTGTATGGAGGAGAAGAACGCCAGCTTCTCGTCGGGGCGCAGCACTCTCTCGTAGTATCTCACGCGGCGGTCCTTCGGCAGCGGTCCGCAGCTTTGTACAGGGGAAGGGCAGATCCGTGAAACGCTACACCGTGCCGAGCGCCCAGGGCATCGACAGCCTCACCCTCGCCGAGGCCGACACACCTCGCCCGGGCCGCGGCCAGGCGCTGGTGCGCATGCGGGCGGCCTCGCTGAACTACCGCGACCTGATGATCGTGCGCGGCGGCTATGCCCGCGGCGGCGTGCCGCCCGGCCTGGTGCCGCTGTCGGACGGCGCCGGCGAGGTGGTGGAGGTCGGCGAGTCGGTCACCCGCGTGCGGCCCGGCGATCGCGTCGCCGGCATCTTCATGCAGAGCTGGATCGGCGGGGAGATCGGGCCGGACCACCACGCCTCTGCCCTCGGCGGCGCCATCGACGGCGTGCTGGCGGAATACGTGCTGTTCGACGCGGACGGCCTGGTGCACATCCCCGAGGCGCTCTCCTACGAGGAGGCGGCGACGCTGCCCTGCGCCGCCGTCACCGCGTGGAACGCGCTGTTCGCGCAAGGCCCGGTGCTGCCGGGACAGACCGTGCTGACGCTCGGCACCGGCGGCGTCTCGATGTTCGCGGTGCAGTTCGCGCATGCCGCCGGGGCGCGCGTCATCGTGACGTCGTCATCCCAAGACAAGCTCGACCAGGCGCTGGCGCTCGGCGCCGCCGAGGGCATCGACTATCGCGCCGAGCCGGAATGGCAGGACGCGGTGCAGCGCCTGACCGGCGGGCGCGGTGTGGACCACGTCATCGAGCTGGGCGGCGCCGGCACCCTGGCGCGCTCGATCCATGCCGCGCGGATCGGCGGGAGCGTGCACATGATCGGCGTGATCACCGGCGCCGCCGAGATCGACCCGATGCCGATCATGCGCCGCGGCCTGACGGTTCGCGGCGTCTTCGTCGGCTCGCGCGAGATGTTCGAGGCGATGAACCGCGCCATCGCCTATCATGACCTCCACCCCGTGATCGACCGGATCTTCCCCTTCGCGGATGCCGCCGCCGCCTACCGCCACCTCGAGAGCCAGGCGCATGTCGGCAAGGTGGTGATCCGGGTGGATTAGCGCATCGCGCTTGGGTAGCTAATTGCCGACGAGGTGCACGCCGTCCTGCTCGATGAGCGGATCGCCGTGCTGCACGGTGATCGTCAGCCGCTCCGTGCGCAGGCTGACGTCGCGCAGCGCGAGGCCGGTTTGCGCCACGATCGACACGTTGCGCAGTGCCAGATTGTAGATCGGCGATTCCGGCAGGCCGGCGATCAGCCCCGCCGAGGCGGCGCCGGTGGCGTCGAACGTGTCGATCAGGATGCCGTGGATGAACGGCGTCGTGGCGGTGATCGGCTGCGCCGCATCAGCGCCTGGATCATCGGCGCTGAACGAGATCGGGGTGCCGACGCCGGTCATCGTGATGTTGCGGTAGGAAAGATCGCTGATCTCGTTGCCGCGGTCGCGCCCGGTGCTGATGCGGATGCCGCTCTGCGTGCCGTGGAACGCGACGTTGCGGACCTGCACGTGCGAAATGCCGCCGCCCGCCTCGCTGCCGATGGAGAGGCCGAGGCCGGCGCCGAGCGTCGAATCGGCGATCCGCACATTGCCGGTCGGCACCGGCGGCACCGCCAAGCCGGGCAGGCCGGACTTGAGCGCGATGCAATCGCCGCCGGTGTCGATGCTGGCGCGGCTGATCCGGACATTGTGCGAGGAGACCACGTCGATGCCGTCCGTGCCGGGCGAGTCGGCGGGGTTGCGGATGCTGACTTCGTTGATGAAGACGCTGGTGCTGTAGCGGGCGACGATGCCCCACATCGGCGCATCCCGGATGGTGACGCCTTCGACGACGGCGGAGCGGGTGCGGTAGAATTCGATCAGCCACGGCCGCGGCAGGCCGGAGGCGGCCCACCAGGGCGCGCCCTGGCCGTCGATCGTGCCCTGGCCGATGACGCCGACATCGCGCGCGCCGTAGGCCGAGATCAGCGCCTCGCGCGGGCGGTAGGGAAAGCCGATGAACGCACCCTCATACCGCGTCGGGTCGGCTGTGCCCTGCAGGGTCGCACCCGCCTCTACATTCAGCAGAACGTGGTCCCTGAGCAGGATCGGCCCGGTGACGAACACCCCGCCGCTCAGCGTGACGAGCCCGCCGCCATCGGCCGAGCAGGCGTCGATCGCCGCTTGGAGCGCCGCGGTGTTGTCGGTCCGCCCGTCGCCGATTGCGGCAGGCTCGCAGGGATCCCCCGGCGGCGCCGAACGTGCCGGCGATGCCCAGGCGACGGCGCCTACCAGCACTGCAACGACCGCGCAGCCCAGCCCGCCGATCCGCATCCGCTCCCTCCTCGGCGCCTGGCATTTCCACCGGCGCCGGGCGGAGCATAACGCACCTCTCCGCGTCAGGAAGTCAGGCTACTTTCTGGCCCCTGACGTTTGACGCCTGGCCCCTGGCGTAGCTGCGGCAGGCGTCGCCGAAGGCGCGGAACAGCGCGACGCTCGCGGCGTCCTCGGCATAGCGCCACTCCGGATGCCACTGCACGGCGTAGGCGAAGCCGGGCGCATCCAGCACCCGCACGCCCTCGATGGTGCCGTCGGGTGCCAGCGCCTCGGCGGCCAGCCCTTCGCCGAGCCGGTCGATCGCCTGCTCGTGCAGGCTGTTCACCCGGATGCCGGTGGCGCCGAGCATACGCGCCAGGCTGCCGGAGAGCGTCACGTCATGGCGCGGGCTGTACTGCTCATCGAGCGTGCCGTCGCCGGCGCGGTGGTCGAAGCGTCCGGGAACCGTCTGGATCTGCTGGTGCAGGGTGCCGCCGAGGGCGACGTTGAGCTCCTGGATGCCGCGGCAGATCGCCAGCACCGGCATGCCGCGGGCGAGCGCCGCGCGTACCAGCAGCAGCGTGGTGGCATCGCGATGCGGGTCGTGCCGGTCGGGGGTGAGGTCCTCGTCGGCGCCGTAGCGGGACGGCTCGACGTTGCTCGGGCTGCCGTTCAGCAGCAGCCCGTCCAGCCGGTCCAGCAGCGCCAGCTCGGCCTCGCCCACCGGCGGGATCAGCACCGGGATGGCGCCGGCGCCGCCCATCAGCGCCGCTCCGTAGCGCGCCGGAGCGGCATGCTGGAGCTGGCCGCAGATCATCTTGCTGCAGGCGGGAATGCCGACGACGAGGGGCGAATTCGGCAGTGTCATTGCATCCGTTTCCTGTTCCTGCCGTAGGTCTATCACAGCCGCGGCCGGCACAGATCGGCAATGGCGGCAAGGCAGGCACACGCCAGCATCAGCGTCGCCATCGGCCGCGCCGTGCCGTCGCCGAGCACGCCGACCGCCAGGCCGCTCAGCGCCGCCAGGCAGAACTGCCACGTCCCCATCAGCGCCGAGGCGCTGCCGGCATGCGCGGCGTGGCGGGTGAGCGCGCCGACGACGGCGGTCGGCATGACGAAGCCGAGGCTGCTCTGGCTGATGAACAAGGTCGCCAGCAGACCGGGAAGGCCGCCCAAGCCGGTCCAGGCGCAGAGCGTCAGCGCCGCGGTGGCGGCGACCTGCACCCGCACCGACGTGCGCAACACTCCGTCGATGCCGAAGCGCGGCAGCACGCGGGGGCAGAGCTGCGAGGCGGCGACGTAGCCGACGGCGTTGCAGCCGAACAGGATGCCGTACTGGCTCGGGGTGAAATGATATTCGCCGATGAACACCGCCGGCGAGCCGCCGAGATAGGCGAAGATCGCGCTGATGCCGAAGCCGCCGGTCAGCGCATTGGTCACGAAGCTCCGCTCGGTGCCGATCATGGCGTAGCGGCTCGTCATGCCGCCGAGGCCGAGCTTCAACCGCCGGTTCGCCGGCAGGGTGTCGGGCAGCCAGCGCCAGACCATGACCGTGCCGAGCACGCCATAGACGCAGGCCGCCCAGAAGATCACCCGCCAGCTCGCCACCGCCAGCACAGCACCGCCGAGCGCCGGGGCGAGGATCGGCACGACACCCATGATCAGCACCAGCCGCGCCATCAGCCGGGCCGCCGCGTGGCCCTCGGCGACGTCGCGCACCACCGCGCGCGGCACCACCATGCTGGCCGAGCCGCCCAGGGCGGCGAGCACCCGCCACGTCGAGAATGACCACATCCCCGGCGCCAGCGCGCAGCCCGCCGAGGCCACGGAATAGAGCGCCGTGCCGAGCAGCAGCGGCAGCCGCCTGCCGTAGCGGTCGGAGAGCACGCCCTGCGTCATCTGGCCGATCGCGAGGCCGGCGAACCAGGCCGCCAGGGTGATCTGCGCCGGGCCGCCGAACGCGGCGGTGATGAGCGGAAAGGCCGGCAGGTACATGTCGGTGGAGACCGGCCCGACGGCGCTCAGGAAGCCGAGCAGCAGGGTCAGCCAGGCGGAAAGCCGGACCGCCGACCCAGCGGGCGGAGCGGCAGCAGTCACTCGCCGGTGCGCCGGACCAGGACCTCGCGCTTGCCGACGTGGTTGGCGGGGCTGACGATGCCCTCCTTCTCCATCTGCTCGATGAGCTTGGCGGCGCGGTTGTAGCCGATCTGCAGATGGCGCTGGATGAAGCTGGTGCTGGCCTTGCCCTCGCGCGCCACCACCGCCACCGCCTGGTCGAACAATCCCTTCTCGCCCTCGCCGGCGGCGGCGATGCCGGAGAGCAGGGCGGCGCCAGGGTCTTCCTCCTGCGGCTCCGTCACCTCGTCGAGATAGGCCGGCTCGCCCTGGTTGCGCAGGAAGGCCACCACCTCCTCCACTTCGCGGTCGGAAACGAAGGGGCCGTGCACCCGGGTGATGCGCCCGCCGCCGGCCATGTAGAGCATGTCGCCCTGGCCGAGCAGCTGCTCGCTGCCCTGCTCGCCGAGGATGGTGCGGCTGTCGAACTTGCTGATCACCTGGAAGCTGATGCGGGTCGGGAAGTTCGCCTTGATGGTGCCGGTGATCACGTCCACCGACGGCCGCTGTGTGGCCATGATGACGTGGATGCCGGCGGCGCGCGCCATCTGCGCCAGGCGCTGCACCGCCGCCTCGATCTCCTTGCCCGCGACCATCATCAGGTCGGCCATTTCGTCGATGACGACGACGATGAAGGGCAGTTTTTCGAGTGCCAGCGGCTGCTCCTCGAAGGTCGGCCGGCCGGTCTCGCTGTCGAAGCCGGTCTGCACCCGGCGCGTCACCACCTCGCCGCGGCCCTGCGCCTCGGCGACGCGGTCGTTGTATCCCGCGATGTTGCGCACGCTGAGCTGGCTCATGGCGCGGTAGCGGCGCTCCATCTCCCGCACCGTCCATTTCAGCGCCGTCACCGCCTTCGTCGGCTCCGTCACCACCGGCGCCATCAGGTGCGGAATGCCCTCGTAGACCGAGAGCTCGAGCATCTTCGGGTCGATCAGGATGAGCCGGCACTGCTCCGGCGACAGGCGGTAGAGCAGGCTCAGGATCATCGCATTGACGCCCACCGACTTGCCCGAGCCGGTGGTGCCGGCGATCAGCAGATGCGGCATGCGCGCGAGATCGGCGACCTGCGGGATGCCGGCGATGTCCTTGCCGAGCGCCAGGGTCAGCCGGCCGGGATGGCGGGTCCACTCCTCGGCGCCGAGCAGCTCGGCGAGGAACACGGTTTCCCGCCTGGCATTCGGCACCTCGATGCCGATGACGTTGCGGCCGGGGACGGTGGCGATGCGCACCGCGGTCACCGACAGGCTGCGCGCCACGTCGTCGGCCAGGCCGATCACCCGGGCGCTGCGGATGCCGGGGGCGGGCTCCAGCTCATAGAGCGTCACCACCGGGCCGGGCCGGATGTCGCGGATGGCGCCCTGCACGCCATAGTCGCCGAGCACCGTCTCCAGCAGCCTGGCATTCGCCTGCAGCGCTTCCTCGCTCGGCCCGGTGGCGGCGCGGGCCGGCGCGGATTTCAGCAGGCTGAGCGGCGGGAACATCCAGCCGGCATCGCCGAGCGGCAGCGACTCCTGCCGCGCCGGTACGACCCGCGGCCGCGCCCCGCTGACCCTGGGCCGGGCGGCCTCGGCCGGTCGGGAGACCGGCGGCACGGCACGCTCCGCCACCACCAGCGGCGCATCCATGGCGGGAACCCGGCGGAGCAGGTCGGGGTCGGCAACCGCATCCCGGGCGAACCGGCGCGTTAACCCGGCCGAGAGGCCGCGAAGGCGGCCCAGCAGACCGGCGGCACGGCGGGTCCGCGCCACCGAGATCCGTGCGGCGCCCGCCGCGCCCCGCCCGGCAGCGCGCCATTCACCGCCGGAGAGGCCGATCGCCATCAGGGAAAGCGTCAGCCCCAGGGCGATGACGATCACCCCGACGACCACCGCCCCGACCGGCCCGAAGCTGCCGCGGCCGATCGCCAGCGCCACCCCGCCGATCAGTCGTCCGGCAATGCCGCCAGGGCCCGCCGGCGTCGGCCAGGCCACATGCCCGCCCAGCCAGGGCACCGGCATCGATGCCAGTCCGGCGGCCAGGGCCGGCAGCGCCGCGAGCAGCGCGGTCAGCCGCACCGACAGAGCCCCCAGGCCCCGATGCGAGGCGACCCGCCACGCCCAGGCCAGCATCGCGACGCCGGGAAGCACGCCGGCCGCGCCGAACCCCTGCAGCAGCAGGTCGGCGAGCGTGGCGCCGACCGGACCCGCCAGATTGGTTACCCCGCCGGCCGCCGCGGTGTCGAAAGACGGATCACGCGGGTCGTAGCTCGCCAGCGCGAGCAGCAGGACGAGCCCCGCCATTCCCAGCGCCAGTCCCCCCACCTCGCCGAGTCGGCGAGCGGCGATGGCGCGGATCGCGGGAGAAGCGAGGCGAGTGGCGGACATCCCTGCACCGGAGAAGAGACCAAGCTCATACCACGACTGCGGGAAAGGCCGGAACTGCCTGACTCAGCCCAGCCGCTCGCCGTGCAGGACCACGTCCAGGCCTTCCACCTCCTCCTCCTGGGTCACCCGCAGGCCGATGACGAGATCGACGATCTTCAGGATGACCAGGCTCATCAGGCCGCTATAGACCAGCGTCGAAATCACCCCGATGCCCTGCAACTCGAGCTGGTGCAGGCCGCCGGGGCTGCCCTGCGGGCTGCTCGAGGTCGCGGAGAGCGGACCGTAGGAGAAGACGCCGGTCAGCAGGGCGCCGATGATGCCGCCGATGCAATGCACCCCGAAGGCGTCCAGGCTGTCGTCGTAGCCCATCATGTGCTTGAGGCTGGTGGCGGCCCAGAAACAGATCACCCCGGCGGCGACGCCGATGATGATCGAGGGTCCCGGCAGCACGAAGCCGGAAGCGGGGGTGATGGCGACCAGCCCGGCGACCGCGCCGGAAATCGCCCCGAGCACCGAGGGCTTCCCCTTGGCCGCCCACTCCGCGAACATCCAGCCCAGCGCCGCCGCGGCGGTGGCGATCTGCGTCACCGCCATCGCCATGCCGGCACGCCCGCCCGACGAGACCGCGGATCCCGCGTTGAAGCCGAACCAGCCGACCCAGAGCAGCGAGGCGCCGATCACGGCGTAGCCCACATTGTAGGGCGCCATGTTGTCGTGGCCGTAGCCGACGCGCTTGCCCAGCATCAGCGCGCACATCAGCCCGGCGATGCCGGCGTTGATGTGCACGACGGTGCCGCCGGCGAAATCGATCACCCCGAGCGCGCCGACCCAGCCGGTGGCGCTCCACACCCAATGCGCAATCGGGCTGTAGACCAGCAGCGACCAGAGCACCATGAAGATCACCATCGCGCTGAACTTCATGCGGTCGGCGAAGGCACCCGCGATCAGCGCCGGCGTGATGATCGCGAACGTCATCTGGAACATCATGTAGACGGTTTCGGGGATGGTGAACGGCGAGGCGTTGTCGCTGCCGGCGCCGAGCGTGAACGGCTTGTCCCAGGTCTCGCCCAAGCCGTTGAGCATGAACCGCGAGAGGTCGCCGATATAGGGGTTGCCGTTGGTGAAGGCGAGGCTGTAGCCGGCCACCGCCCAGACGATGGTGACCAGGCAGCAGATGGTGAAGGACTGCATCAGCGTGGCGAGCACGTTCTTCTTGCGCACCATGCCGCCGTAGAACAGCGCCAGGCCGGGGATCGTCATCATCAGCACGAGCGCCGTGCTGGTCAGCATCCAGGCGGTGTCGCCGCTGTCGATCTTGGTCGGCGCGTCATCGGCGAAGGCCGGTGCGGCGATCAGCATGAAGGCCGCCACCGCCGCCGGCAGCGCCGGCCGGCAGATGCGCGCGGCGGATCGATCGATCATCATTGCTTCCTCTGTCGTTGATGAGGTGGTCACAGGGCGGCCGCGTCGGTCTCGCCGGTGCGGATGCGCACGGCGCGGTCGATGTCGAGCACGAAGATCTTGCCGTCGCCGATCTTGCCGGTGACGGCGGACCGGCTGATCGCCTCCACCACCGCCTCGGCGAGATCGCTCGGCACGGCGACCTCGATCTTCACCTTGGAGAGAAAGCTCACCTGGTACTCCGCCCCGCGGTAGATCTCGGTCTGGCCCTTCTGGCGGCCGAACCCCTTCACCTCGGTGACCGTGAGCCCCTGCACGCCGAGCGCGGTCAGCGCTTCGCGCACGTCGTCGAGCTTGAAGGGCTTGATCACAGCCATGATCATCTTCATCGGGCCGTCCTCTTCCCTGTTGCGCAGGCGCGGCCACATGCCGGCCTCGAAGCGTTGCCGGATGCGGCCTATCAAGAACCGTGCCGGAGCGACCCCCTCCCGCAGGGCGGGGGCGGCGGGCGCGCGCTCTGCCTAGAATGCGGGCAGGAGGGCGGCGCTGCGCCGTTTGGATGCAGGGGTATGGGATGAACGGCGCGGCGGATGTCTGCATCGTGGGAGCCGGTCCGGTCGGCGGCACCCTGGCCTGTCGCCTGGCCGAGGCGGGGCTGACCGTCGCCATCGTCGATCGCGCGCCGCTGCCGCCCATGGAGCATCCGGATTTCGACGGGCGCGCCTATGCCGTCGCCGCCGGCTCGCGCGTCCTGCTGGAGCAGGCGGGGCTGTGGTCGAACCTGCCGGAGCCGCCCTGCGCCATCCGCCATATCCGGGTGTCCGACGGGCGGGTCGGACGCGCGGCGTCGCCGCTGTTCCTGCATTTCGATCACCAACCCGAGGAGGGGGCGTTCGGCTGGATGGTCGAGGCGCGCAGCCTGCGCCGGGCGCTGAACGCGCGGCTGCACGCGCTGTCCGGTGTCACCGTGCATGCGCCGGCGCAGGCGCGGGTGGAGTTCGCCCCATCCGGTGCGGTGGTGGAAGTGCTCGGCGGCTCGCGCATCGCCTGCCGGCTGGTGGTGGCGGCGGAGGGACGCGACAGTCCGTTGCGGCGGCAGGCCGGGATTGCGGTGACCCGCTTCGCCTATGACCAGACCGGCATCGTCTGTGCGGTGGCGCATGAGCGGCCGCACGGCAACACCGCCCTCGAGCATTTCCTGCCGTCGGGTCCGTTCGCGCAGCTGCCGATGAGCCCGACGGAGGGGGCGCCGGACGTCTCGGCGATCGTCTGGACCGAGCGGCGGGCGATCGCCGCGCGCATGCTGGCGCTGGACGACGCGGCGTTCGGGGCGGAGATCGCCCGCCGGCTCGGCTCGCATCTTGGGGCGGTGCGGCCGATCGGCCGCCGCTGGAGCTATCCGCTCGGGGCGCTGCACGCGCACAAATATTTTGCCACCCGCCTGGCGCTGGTCGGCGACGCCGCGCATTCCATCCATCCCATCGCCGGCCAGGGCCTCAATCTGGGCTTCCGGGATGCGGCGGCTCTGGCCGGCCTGGTGACGTCTGCTCCCGACCCCGGCTCGCCGGCGTTGCTGGCGCGCTACCAGCGGCTGCGCCGCCCCGACAATCTGCTGATGCTGGCGGCGACCGACGCCCTGGACCGCCTCTTCAGCACCGACAACACGCTGCTGCGCCTGGCCCGCGATGTCGGCATCGCCGCGGTCAATCGCGCCCCGCCGCTGAAGCGTCTGTTCACCCGCCAGGCCATGGGTCTGCTAAAGTAATGGCCCCCGGGGCCCAGCCCCGGCGGGGTCCGGGGCAGAGCCCCGGCCTTCCTTTCCTCGTCGGCTGAAAAGGACATCGCACATGCGCCAGATCGCCCTCGTGTCGCTCGTATCGCTCGGACTGACCATCCCGGCGATGGCGCAGGTCCCGGCCGGGGCCAATCCCGCGACCGGCGCCAGGCCGGGCAACGACATCGGCACCGGCCAGTCCCTGCCGACGTCGAACAATGCGAGCAACATCACGCCGAGCACGACGCGCTCGCCGATCGCGCCGCGCCTGCCCGCCCCGAACGTGGCGAACGACACGCCGCGCGGCTATCTGATCGCGGCGCGGCAGGCCTTGAGTGCCGGCCGGACCGGCGAGGCGCAAGAGGCGCTGGAGCGGGCGGAGAGCCGGCTGCTGGATCGTTCGGTGGCGCCCTCGCGGGCCGACGAACCGATCCGCGGGCCGCGGATCGCCGACGTGACGGCGGCGCGCGACGCCCTGGCCGGGGGCAATCGTGCAGCGGCGATTGCGGCGATCGACGGGGCGCTCAACCGCCCGCAATAGGCCTCCTCCCCGCCGGTATCCGCGTCTCGGGCATCGCCAGGCGGACCAGCAGGAATGCGCCGGCGCCGGCGGCGGCGAGGGCCAGGAAGGCCGGCGGCTCGCCCCAGCGGTCGGCGGCCCAGCCGGCCAGCATGGTGCTGGCGGAGGCGCCGATGCCGACGGCCAAGCCGATCGCCCCCATGCACAGGCTGAAGCGTCCGGTGCCGCCGGCGATGTCGGCGGCGATCAGCGGCACCAGCACGCCGAAGGTCGCGGCGCCGATGCCGTCCAGCACCTGCAGCGGGATCAGCAGGCCGGCCGGCGGCAGGGTGGCCAGCAGCAGGGCGCGGAGCGGCAGGGCGGCGACGCCGAGCAGCAGCAGCGGCCGGCGGCCGCGGCGCTCGGCGGCGCGGCCGACCCAGGGCGAGAACGCGGCGACGACGAGTTGCGGGACCAGGATGCACGCGGCGATGATGGCGCTGGCCGCGGCGCCGTCGCGCTTGGC
>JAFAYM010000152.1 GCA_019240395.1 Acidisphaera sp.
GATGCTATTATCCTTCGGGCTGGTCAGCGCCCATTCCTCGTTATTCTCGACTGCGCGCATGAAGCTGTCGGGGATGACCACGCCATGATGCAGGTTCAATGATTTGCGGTTGGAATCGCCGCCGGTGGGGCGGCGCATTTCGATGAATTCCTCGATCTCGGGGTGCGAGACCGGCAGATACACGACGGCCGAGCCGCGCCGCAGCGAGCCCTGGGAAATGGCGAGGGTCAGGCTGTCCATCACCCGGATGAACGGGATGATGCCGGAGGTCTTGCCGTTCTGGCCGACCTTCTCGCCGATCGAGCGCAGATTGCCCCAGTAGCTGCCGATGCCGCCGCCCTTGGAGGCCAGCCAGACATTCTCGTTCCACAGCCCGACGATGCCGTCCAGGCTGTCGGACGCCTCGTTGAGGAAGCAGGAGATCGGCAGGCCGCGCTTGGTGCCGCCGTTGGACAGCACCGGGGTCGCCGGCATGAACCACAGGCGCGACATGTAGTCGTAGATGCGCTGCGCATGGCCGGGGTTGTCGCCATAGAAGCTGGCCACCCGGGCGAACAGATCCTGATAGCTCTCCTCGGGCATCAGATAGCGGTCAGTGAGGGTGGCGCGTCCGAAATCGGTCAGCAGCGCGTCGCGCGAGCGGTCCGTCCGCACCTGGTAGCGGCCCTGCATCTGAACCATGTCGACCGTGTCGAGCATGGCGGCTTCCTCGGAAATCAGCGGGCGCAGCAAGGCCATGCGGGGCTTCCTTTACCGAGCGGCTCGGGCGGATGGAGCGCCGCGCTTCCAGGGGAGACTCTGGGGCTCGACGGCGGCCTGATGGTTGTCTTCGGCCCTGCTCGCGTCAAGCACTTTCCCACAACATCTGGGTTAAGCATTTTGCTCGATACACAGCATATAGTGAGCCCGGCCCCTCGGAAAAACCATCGGGACAGCATTCAGTTCTTGTTTTGTTTACACCACCACCGGACGCACGGGAAGCCCCGGCTGTGGCGCTGGCGCCACGGGGCGATCAGTGATCCTGATGGCCGAAGCCGCTGTCGGTCGGGCGCAGCCGGCTGGGCAGCAGGTCGCCCTGCGCCTCCAGCACGGCATAGGCGGCGGCGACGAGATGGGTGTTCAGCCGCTTGAGGTCGCGCAGCACGTCCAGATGCAGGGCGCTGGTCTCGCTGCTGTCCACCCGGCCCGCGCGCAGCCGGGCGAAGTGCGCCTGGCTCGCCGACGCCTCCCGGTCGCGAAAGGCCGCCTTCTCGGCAACCAGGCTGCGGGCGGCCCGGGCGTCTCCGGTCATGAACACGGCGGCGGCGGCGCGCAGGTTGACCCGCAGCCGCTGCAGAAGGCTCTCGATGTCGGCAGCTCCCTCGGGGGAGAAGGCGAAGCCGCGCTTCAGCCGCTTGTTCGCCTGCGCCATCAGGTTCTTGTCCAGCACGTCGCCGGCATGCTCGAGATTGGTGGTGAAGGTGAAAATCTCGGTCAGGCGCTGGTGGTCGGCCTCGCTCAGGGAATCGGTATCCATCGACGAGAGGTAGGCCTTGATGGCGAGGTTCAGGCGATCGAGGACGTCGTCCATCCGCCGGGCCTCGCCGATGCGCCGGCGGTCGCCCTTGATCAGCGCGTCCTGCGCCGCGCCGAGCATGCTCTCCAGCACGTCGGCCATGCGCAGCGCCTCCCGCGCCGCGGCGGCCAGGGCGATCGGCGGCGATTCGTGGGCGGCATCGGACAGATAGACCGGCAGGCCGGGATCCGCCGCCGTCACCCGCCCGGGGAGAAACCGGCGCAGCGCCCGCGCATAGAGCGGCAGGACAGGAAACAGCACGGCGGCAACCGCCACATTGAACGCGGTGTGGAAGTCGGCCACCACCCGCGCCAAGCCCGGATCGACCTGCACGAGCATCGGGGCCAGCCAGGGCAGGATCGACAACACGCAGACGGCGCCGACCATCCGGGCGATCAGGTTGCCGAGCGGCACCCGGCGCGAGGCCGGGTCCTCGCCCGAGGCGCCCTCCAGCACTGGATTGATCGCGGTGCCCAGATTGGCGCCGAGCACCAGCGCGAAGGCGGCCTGCGGGGGCACCACGCCCTTGGCGCAGAACGACATGACCAGCAGCATCACCGCCACGCTGGAGTGGGCGGCCCAGGTAAGCGCGGCGGCCAGCAGGAGATCGAGCAGCGGCTGGGTGGCGATCGCGCCGAGCAGCAGGCGCAGGCTCGGCACGTCGGCATAGGGGGTGATCAGCGCCAGCAGCTGGTGCAGCGCCAGGAGCATCAGGCCGAGGCCGATCGCCACCCGGCCGAGATCGCGGGTGCGGGTGGCGCCGGCGCGGCGGAACGTCACCACGCCGACCAGAACCAGCAGCATGGCCATGTCGGAGACGTCGAAGGAGAGCACCTGGACGATAAGCGTGGTGCCGACATTCGCGCCGAGCATGGCGGCCAGCGCGGGCACGAGGTCGACGAGACCACCGGCGGCGAAGGAGGCGACCATCAGGCCGGTCGCGGTGCTGCTCTGCAGAACGGCGGTGACGCCGAGCCCGGCGAAAAACGCCCGAGCGCGGCTGCCGAGCGCCGCGCCCAGCAGGCGGCGGAGATTGGGACCGAATGCACGCTGGATGCCGCTCTGCACCATGTGCACGCCCCAGAGCAGCAGGGCGACGCACCCCGCGAGGTTCACCAGGGTCAGAGTCGCGTCCATCGCAGCGCCTTGCTTACTCCTGGAGCGTGATGACTTTTTATAGAGGTCATCACGCTCTAACCGGTTGGTTTGAGAGCGTGATTCATACCAGTTCCCGGGCGCGCCGACTCATGGCGCGAAAGCGGGAATCCCCATGTGCCGCGTGGACCCCCGCTTTCGCGGGACCTTTGCATAATCTGCGTCTCATGATTCTCTAGCCGCAGGGTTTTGGGGGTGGTCATGCGGCGTGCAAGCAAGCCGGCGAGCTTTGCCGAAGCATTGGTGGTGGGGGCGGTAACCGGCGGCTGGAGGCGATCGAGGAACGGATCGATTGGACGGCGTTGGAACGGCTGTTTCAGCCGATTTACGCCGCTGCGACCGGGCGGGCCTCCTATCCGGTGCTATGCCTGTTCAAGGCGGTGCTGCTGGGAGCG
>JAFAYM010000030.1 GCA_019240395.1 Acidisphaera sp.
GCGGTTCCTATCCTCATCGAGGAGACTGCGGACGCGGCGGTCGCCAACGCGGAGATCGTGGCGCTGGCGACGAATTCGGCCGGCCCGGTCGCCGCGGCGGCTGCCTTCCGGCCGGGCGTGCACATCAATGCCGTCGGCGCGCATACGTCGAGGACCCGCGAGCTCGACAGCGACATCGTCACACGCGCCCGGCTCTTCGTCGAAACGCGGCAGGCCATTCTGGCCGAAGCCGGCGATGTGCTGATTCCGATCGCGGAGGGCCGCATCGACGCGGCGCACATACTCGGGGAACTCGGCGATGTCGCCGCCGGACGGTTGGCGGGACGGTCCGATCCTGCCGACATCACGATCTTCAAGTCGACCGGAATCGCGGTCGAGGATGTCGTCGCGGCCCGGCTGATCTACGAAGCGGCACTGGCGCGAGGCGTCGGCACCGTCGTTGAGATGTAATCGGCCGGCCGCTACGGCTCCGCGACTGGCTCCGCCAACGCCGCGAGCGGTACCGGCTTCACCTGATTCCGCGCCGTGTCCCGGCCGATCGATCGGGGCGCGCACCGGGCAGCGCGGGCGGCGAGCCGGACGACGATCGCCTCGCAGATCCGGCCCTGGCACTGGCCCATCCCGGCCCGGCTGCACTGTTTTATCGCACGAAGGCTGCCGTTCCACTCGGCCGCGAGAGCCTGGACGCTCGCCGCCGTCACCTCCTCGCAGCGGCAGACCACCGTATCGGGGGTCACCAGGTCATACAGCCCCTCCCGCGGCGCGAATGTCGCTTTGAGATGGTCCGCGAAGGACTGGTGGCGCGCCCGCTCGCGCCGCGGCTGCCGCAGCCGTTCGGCCAGCGCCGAGGCATCGAGCAGGCCGAGATCCGCCGCGGCATTCAGCCCAGCGATCCGGCCTTCCGCCACGGCCACGCGATGCCCGGCAATGCCGGTGATCTCTCCGGCGACGAAGACGGCCGGCACGCTCGAACGCTGGTCCTGATCGCACGATACCACCCAGCAGGCGCCGGCCTCGTCCCATCGCGTGTCGCACCCGAGAAGGCGCGGAATCTGCAAGCTCGGGATGAAGCCGTAATTCACCAGGACAGCATCGGCGGCGACGGTCCGCCGCTGCTCGGGCAACGGGTGCCCGTCCGCGTCCAGCCGGGCGACGACTGCCTCCTCGACCCTGCCGTCGCCCCTTGCCTCTACAACCGCTTGGCCGAAGCGAATGGGAACGCGACGGGAGAGAAGGGTCGCGAAATAGCCCTGCGCCTCGTGCAGCTTATCCAGATGCCGCCAAGGCCTGGGGAAGCGTCGGAAGAAATCGCCCGCCGGTGCCGCCTCGAGAATTTCGATGATCTGTGCGCCAGCTTTCAAAAGCTGCGTCGATACCGGCAGCTGGAACGGCCCGGTCCCGGACATCAGGATTTGCCGGCCGGGCAGCACGAACTGCGCCTTCAGCAGAGTCTGGGCAGCGCCGGCGGTCATGACGCCCGGAAGAGTCCAGCCCGGGAAGGGAATGGGGCGTTCGTAGGCGCCGGTCGCAACGATCAGGCGTTTGCTGACCAGGCGTTCGCATCGGTTCTCGTGCTCGATCTCCAGGACGCCTTCGTCGAACAGGCCCCAGACGAGCGTGCCGGTCTGCAAGCTGACATTGGCCTCTTTGGTGACCTCGGCGATCAGTTTCCGGCCGGCCGCAAAGCTCTTGCCGAGCACCGTTTCGTTCACCTTCCCGAAGCGGGCTTGCGGTTGGCGGAAATACTGTCCGCCCGGCTTGCTGTATTCGTCGACGACGATGACGCGAGCCCCCGCCTGTGCCGCCTCCAGAGCGGCCGAGAGGCCGGCAGGGCCGGCGCCAACGATCGCGACATCCGTCTCGATGACGTTCATGCCCTGCCCGCAAGCCAATCGGCTTCGTCCTGCATGGTCACGTGCATGCCCGGCCTGGCCTCGGTCAGGCAGGCCCGCAGATGCGGCCGCCCATCCACCACGACCAGGCAGTCGAAGCAGACCCCCATTCCGCAGAAGATCCCGCGCGGTGCGCCCGACTTGGCGGTGCGGCGCAGCGCGCGGATACCGGCCGCCAGAAGGGCGGCGGCGATCGTCTCCCCGGGGTACGCCTGGATCGGCTCCGCGTTGAACTTGAACGTGAAGGGCTCGGCACGGACCACGCCCTGCTCGACGCGGTTGGAGATTCGATCGGCTGACAAGGCAAACCTGCGGGCGACTTGATACCAGTATACTAGTTGTGCTAGTCGCAGTACACAAGCGGTGGGCGGCATTGCGCCGGCACCCGCGCCGATGATCGGACAGTTGCGCCGGTGCGGGCGGAATACTCTCGGAGGGGTGCGGCGAAACACAGATGATGGGATTGAGCGGAAGGGCAGCCATCGTTGGCGTCGCCGAGTCGGATGCGATCGGCATCCTGCCGGACAAATCGACGCTCCAGCTCGTCGCCGAGGCATCCCTCAATGCCGTGGATGACGCCGGTCTGTCGGTGCGCGACGTCGATGCGGTGTTCGCCGCGGGATGGCGGCCGACCGAGGTAGCGGAGTATCTCGGCATCGCACCCCGGTATTTCGACGGCACCCAGGTCGGCGGTTCGTCTTATGTCATTCACCTCGGCCACGCCGCCACGGCGATCGCCAACGGGCTGTGCGAAATCGCGCTGATCGTGCACGGCGAAAGCGGCCGCTCACGGGTGGGCATGTTTCCCGAGGGCGGCGGCCCCCAACTTCCGGCCGGCCAGTTCGAAGCGCCGTTCGGGCTTCCCGGCGCTGTCGGCGCCTATGCCATGGCCTGCTCCCGCCACATGCACGAGTTCGGCACGACCCGGGAACAGCTGGCCGAGATTGCCGTTGCCACCCGGAAATGGGCCGCTCTGAACCCGAAGGCCTTCGTCCGGGACAAGCTGGAGATCGCCGACGTCATCGACGCCCCGCTGATCTGCTGGCCGTTCGGAAAGCTCGATTGCTGCCTCGTCACCGATGCCGCCGGTGCGGTCATCGTGACGTCGCTGGAACGGGCGCGCGATTGCCGGAGGCGGCCGATCAGGGTGCTGGGTTTCGGTGAAGGGCTCGATCACCAGATGATCAGCGAGATGCCGAGCTACGTGCACGGCCCGGGACGGATCTCCGGACCGCCGGCCTTCGCCATGGCGGGGGTCTCGCACGCCGATATCGACGTCAGCCAGATATACGACAGCTTCACCTACACCGTCCTCCTGACGCTGGAGGATCTCGGCTTCTGCGGGAAAGGAGAGGGCGGGCTTTTCGTGTCGGGACAACGAACCGCGCCCGGCGGCGATTTCCCGCTCAATACCAGCGGCGGCGGCCTCTCCTACACCCATCCCGGCATGTTCGGAATTTTCACCATCATCGAGGCGGTTCGGCAGCTGCGGCACGATTATGCGGACCACGGCCCGCGCCAGGTGGCGGATGCCGTCATCGGCCTGGTTCATGGCACCGGCGGCCGGCTGTCGGCCACCGGAACCGCCATTCTCGGGAGGGACTGATCATGGCCTATGACAAGCCCCTTCCCGTTCCCGATCCGGTGACGCGGCCCTTCTGGGACGGCCTGAAAGCGCATGAGTTGCGGGTGCAGCGCTGCCGCGACTGCAACGACGCAGTGTTCTATCCCCGCGCGGTCTGCCCCCATTGCGGCTCGCGCAACCTGGCCTGGACGGTATGCTCAGGCCGAGGCACGGTGCACGCCTTCACCATTGCCCATCGCGGTACGCCGGCCGCCTTCAGGAGCGCGGCACCTTATGTGGTCGCCATGGTGGAGCTCGAAGAGGGCGCGCGCCTGATGACCAACCTCGTCGAAGTCGAGCCGTCGCCGGAGGCAGTACGGATCGGCATGCCGGTCGAGATCGTGTTCGACGACGTCACCGACACGGTCACGCTCGCCAAGTTCCGGCCGCGCTGATGCGCATTGAGGAGCCCTGCGCGCGCGTCACGACCATCGAGGAGCTGAAGACCCATATCGGCCGCGAGCTGGGCGTGGGCGACTGGCTGACGATCACGCAGGACCGGATCGACGCCTTCGCCGAGACGACCGGCGATCATCAATGGATCCATGTGGACCCGGAACGCTGCAAAGCGGCCGGCCTGGGCGGCACGATCGCCCATGGCTATCTGACCTTGTCACTGATCACCCTGCTGCGGCAACGCCTGCGCGGCGTGCAGGTCGACCTGAATGCGAAAATGGGGATCAACTACGGGTCTGATCGCGTTCGTTTCATCACGCCGGTGAGCGCGGGAAGCCGTATCCGGGTTCGCGTTCTGCTTCTCGCCTTGGATCAGGTCGCGCCAGGCGTCTGGCAGGCGAAGTACCGGCACACCGTCGAAATCGAAAATGCAACGCGGCCAGCGCTGGTCGCCGAAACTCTGAGCCGAATCTACCTCGCCGCCCCGTAAGCCTGGCCTTCTCTGCCTGAGGACGGCGCAACCGCACGCAGCACTGCCGCGCCGGGGGTCCCTTCACAAGGCGGCGGGAACCGGCAAGATATAGTTGAGGCCCGCCCGGCCGCCATCGACATAGACTGTCTGGCCGGAGACATAGGCCGAATCATCCGTCGCCAGGAACATGGCGACGCCGGCAACATCATCCCCCTCGCCCAGGCGCATCAGCGGCGTGCGCGACAGGATGCTGCGGCGCGTCTCGGCATTGGCGAGGAGATTGGTCCGGTTCAGCTCGGTCAGGATGGTGCCCGGCCCGATCGCGTTGACGCGGATGCCATGCTTGGCAAGGCTGATCGCCATCGCCCGCGTCAGCGAGGAAATGCCGCCCTTGGAAGCGGCATAGGCCGCGAGTGTCGGCATCGTCATCACGACACTCGTCGACGACATGTTGATGATAACGCCACTCCTGCGGGACGCCATATGCCGGCCGACTGCCTGGCCGAACAGGAAGATCGACTTCAGGTTGGTTCTGATCACGTCGTCGAAATCCGTCTCCGACAGATCGAGAAAATCGAACCGGCGCATGATCCCGGCATTGCTGAGAAGGACATCGACGTGACCGAAGCGGTCGAGAACGGAGTCGACGGTCGCGTCGACCTGGTCCTTGAAGCCGACGTCACAGGCAAAGAAGGCGACCTCACCCTCCTTGGCCAGCTCCGCTGCAACCTCTTGTCCGCGATCGCGATCGATATCGACCAAGGCGACCCTGGCGCCTTCCCGGGCAAATCGTGTCGCACAGGCACGGCCGATCCCGCTCGCCGCACCCGTCACCAACGCTGTCTTGTCCCGCAAACGCACAGATCGCTCCAGCACCCGATAGCGAGAGGTAATTGGTATACTGGTTGTCGAGATCGAGGCAAGTCTCTATATTCTTGCCCGACACGGAATGCGCGGAATCGAGGGGTTATGATATCGGACTTGACATTCGCCTCCATGAAACAAGGCAAAGCGGCGCAGCAGATTGCCGCGCGGGTGCGCAGGGCGGTATTGGCGGGCGAACTGCAAATTGGCGACAGGCTGCCGCCTGAGCGCGAGTTGATCCGGCTGACGGGCTACAGCCGCGCGGTGGTTCGCGAGGGACTGCGTATCCTCGAGGCGGACGGGCTCATCGCGCTCCATGCGGGACGCAACGGCGGCGCGGTCATCGAGCGGCCGAGCGCGGATCGCTTCGCGTCGACGCTCGACGTCCTGCTGTGCTTCGAGAGCATCGGCGTCAAGGAGGTCAGCGAAGTGCTGAGCATGTTCGAGACCCGGATCGTCGAACTCGCGGTCGACCGGGTTTCGGCACACGATCTCGAGGATCTGAGAAGGACGATCACCCGCATCGAGGAGGACCCGAAGGACGTGGAGCGGGTCCGGATAGAAAGCAACCGCTTCCATATTCTGCTCGCGGAAGCCACCCGCAATCGCATGCTGGCCCTGTTGGCACGGATCATCCGGCAGGTCGTGATCCGAATGGACTACGAATCCCACGAAACGAGCGCACTTCAGATCGCGAAAGCGCATCAACGCATTCTCGATGCGATCATCGCCAAAGACGTCGAAACCGCGAAACGGCGCGCCTTGCGCCATTTGATGGCCTGCGGGGATGTCATGTCAGCGGAGGCCAAAGGCGGCAGAGTACCGCTCACTGACCGCAACTCGCGCCTTGCAGAGGCACTTGCCATCACGCCACGGCCGCGGAACGACGGGTAAACGGCCACTGAAATACCGGAACTTCGTCGGTCGGCGTGCTTGCGCTGCACTGGAAGTATTCGGTAAGGGCGACCCAAATCAAATTAGGCGACAGGCCTCATGGACCCACACCATGGTGGCGCGGCTGTTGGCGAGGGTGAGCCTTGACGTCTGGACGAAGCCGGACCATGCGGCTATGGCCTCTACCGTCAATCCTGTCGCTCGGCCACGCGTGCACCGTGGTCGCACCCTCGCTGGTGCCGACCAAGCCTGACAGACACGTCAAGCCGGACCGACGCGATGCGAAGATGCTGGCGGCCTCGTTCCGCGCCGGCGAGCTGCAGGGGGTATGAGTTCCCAGGAGGTGCGGCGCTCCCGCCAGCCGCTGCTGTCCTTTCTGCTGCGTCACAATCGCGCCACGCCCACGCGTCATCACTGGACTTGGGCACACCGGAACTGGCTTGCCCGGCAGAGTTTTATCCACCAGGCAGAGCAGGTCTTATTCGAAGAGCTGATCCAGCGCATCGGGGCGACGAGGCGCAATACCCAAAAAAAGCCACTGCCTGAGCCAACAGGGAATCGGCAAGAAGCGCCCTCCTAACGGGAGCAGCGCCATGAATGCCGATCTTTCCTCTCCTCAAACGAACGCTCGACCCTGCCGTCAAACGCGGCTGCGGCGTCTGGCCTGCCTGCTCGCGGCCGTCACCCTCCTGGGGGTCGCACCGGTCGCGAGTGGCTATGCGGCTTCTGCCAGCGGCACTTCCGCGCCAGAGGCACCGCAGATCTCGGACGCCGCGTACACCACGACGGTCTCGTACGTGACGACGTTCTCTCCGCTCTGGTTCAGCTACTACCAGTCAAGCCGGTCCACCGCAAATCAGCTGGTCGGGCCTGACCGCGTCTCACCGCTCTACAAGACCGTTGTCGCGGTCAATGACGACACGCTTTATGCCAGCTCCTATCTGGACTTGTCGGCCGACGCAGCGGTCCTGACACTCCCCTCGACTGACGTGACCTATTCCATCCTGGTGCTCGACGCATACGGCAATGTCCTGAGTACCGGGCTTTCGAAGACCCCGGGCGTCTATGCCCTGATCGGGCCAGCCAGCTCCCTGACCAACGTGCCCGCGGGCGCGACGCCGATCCAGGTGAGCGTCAGCTATCCGACAATCATATTCCGCGCAGACAAATACTCGAGCACCGGCGTGAACCAGATCGCTGATGCAGAAACCTTTCGCCGGTCACTAAAACTGCAATCCGCCGCCGGCTACGCAGGCAATCCGGACGGAGGAGCGACACAGATCGTGCCCGAACTCACCTACGCCTTTCCGTTCAAGGGCGTCGCCGATGGACTCATCGCGCGTGACCCGATGGTCTTCCTTCGGCAGCTGGCAGTCGCGGTGGATTCAGATCGCACGCCAAAGATGACAAGCGACGAAACGGCGCTCGCGGAGCAGTTCGATGCGCTGCTTCTCGCCGGCACGTCCTACGCGAGCCTGGCTGCCGGCGCCCGGTCGGCGCATCAGATGATCCTGTCCAACTATCTGCAGCACGTGGATGCGACCAACTGGATCCATTTCACCGATATCGGCGCCTGGGGCTCGAACGTGCTCAATCGCGCCAGCATCACCGAGTACCTGCAATACGGCAATGACATCGGCGCTGCCGCTTACTATCACGTGTTCGTCGACGGCACGGGAAAGCCGCTCAAAGGCCAGCATTTGAGGGGCTACACCATTACCTTCCCGGCCGGCAGCATTCCGCCCGTGCAGCGCTTCTGGTCGATCACCGCCTACACCCCGAACGCGATCGAACTTGTGCCGAACGATTGGGATAAGTACCACGTCGCCAGCTACACGCCCAACCTGCATTACGAAAGGGATGGATCGCTCACCATCCATCTGGCCGTCAGCCAGCCGCCTGGCGTTCCCACCGCCAATTATCTGCCGGTCCCCCCGACGGCGTTCAACCTCCTGCTGCGCTTCTATGGGCCGGAACCGAATACGTCGGTTGCCAACGACACCTATGCCCCGCCGCCGGTCATCCGCGCGGAGTGACGCAGCACCGGCTCCTCGCCGCAAGGCGGGGAGCCGCCGGCCGTCGCGCAGGCCGTCCATGCGACGGCGCCGCAGTGATCCAGCAGCAGGAACAGGACGGCGAAGAACCGGAGCACGGAGTCTCGCAAGGCCGGCAAAGCGAGCACGCTTGCCCCATCTTCTGCCCGCGTGAGAAGGCCGGCCTGTTCCGCCATCCGCAGCACCTTGCGCACATGGCTGCGAGCAACCGAAAATCGGCGTGACAAGGCTGAGATGGAGACGGGAATCGAAGCGGCCTCCGTTGCCGGCACTACCGAAGGCGTCACCAGGCCGGACACCATCAGCAGGCCGGCATTGCTTTCCGCAATCGGGCTCAAGGCTGGCGCGTAGTCCAATATGCGGTAACCCGCGAGGTATTGCCGGCCCATCTCCAGCAGGAGTGCGTCGAGAAACCGCTTGTCATCGAAATTTCGCAGTACGCGCGTGGCGTTTGGCAGGACAGGAAGCATCGCCTCGTAATGGAGGCGCCAGCGTCGCCGATGCTCAGCGTTCAGCTTCTCAGTCGGCACGAGCCGGCTGCGGCGTCCTCCGGCCGGCACAGCGGCGACGTAACCAGCGAAGCGCATTGCCACCACAATCGCGGCAGCACGACCAGGGCTGCAGAGCTTGGTGACGCGGCATATCGCCTGAACGGAGCCGAGCGTGGCGCCTGCGCCGGGAAGCGACGACGATTGGGCGTCCAGGTAGCAGACGAGCAAGCCCAGCAACGCCCGCCCGCGGTCGGAGAGCACCTGGTTCAGCAGGCGATTGCCTGCATATCCCGCCGTCAGTTTCTCGACGAGGCCACAGACCGAGGCGGCGAATTGCGGGTGACTGCACAAGGCTGCGACCGTCGCCTCGGAAAGCCACTCAGCCGACGCAGGCAGGCGCACGACGGGTTCATCACTGGTCCCGATTTCCTGATGGATGGCGGCGTGACTGACACTAACCGACAGCCCCCGCTGGTATCCGTCTTGCTCCCTCATTCCCACTCGATTGTTCTAAGCCATCGTAACGCGCTGATTTAGCGTCGTAAATTCTTTATTCTGACGGTCAAAACCCGACCATCGAGCCGTCAAAATATTCCGCTCTTGATTTCAAAGGAAAATTCGCGCGATTCGAATTCA
>JAFAYM010000222.1 GCA_019240395.1 Acidisphaera sp.
GCCTCGAACCTGCAGGGGGTGGACTTCGTCGTCGCCAACACGGACGCGCAGCAGTTGATGCACAGCCGGGCGGACCGGCGCGTGCAGCTCGGCCCGCACCTGACCCAAGGCCTCGGCGCGGGCGCCAAGCCCGAGATCGGCCGCGCGGCGGCGGAGGAGGCGACGGAGGAGCTCGCCCGCCACCTGGAGGGCACGCACATGGTGTTCATCACCGCCGGCATGGGAGGCGGCACGGGGACGGGCGCGGCGCCGGTGATCGCGCGGATGGCGCGCGAGCGCGGCATCCTCACGGTCGGCGTGGTGACGAAGCCCTTCACCTTCGAGGGCGTGCGGCGCGCGAGGGCCGCCGATCACGGCATCACCGAGCTGCAGCAATTCGTCGACACGCTCATCGTCATCCCGAACCAGAACCTCTTCCGGCTCGCCAACGAGCGCACCGGCTGGAAGGAGGCGTTCAAGATGGCGGACCACGTCCTCTACATGGGCGTGCGCGGCGTGACCGACCTGATGGTAGCGCCCGGCCTGGTCAACCTCGACTTCGCCGACATCCGCACGGTGATGGCGGAGATGGGCAAGGCGATGATGGGCACCGGCGAGGCGGAAGGCGAGAACCGCGCCATCCGCGCCGCCGAAGCGGCGATCAGCAACCCGCTGCTGGAAGACACCAGCATGGCCGGCGCTCGCGGCCTGCTGATCAACATCACCGGCGGCGAGGACATGACCCTCTATGAGGTCGACCAGGCCGCCAACCGCATCCGCGAGGAGGTCGACGAGGAGGCGAACATCATCTTCGGCTCGGCGATCGACGATGCGCTGAACGGCAAGGTGCGCGTCTCCGTCGTCGCCACCGGCATCGAGAGCGCGCAGGCCAGGGAGCGGCCGCGCCTCGTCGCGGTTGCCGGCGGCGGCGGCGCGCCGCTCTCCGCCGTGGCGTCAGGCGCCGGCCCGGCCGTCGTCTCCGCCGTGCCCCCTTCGTCCGATGGACGCGTCGGCGGCGAGGTGCAGGGCATGCTCGGCCACCCGCGTCCCGCGTCGCGCCTGCAGCCGGGGATGCCGCCCGCCCTGCACGCGATGGGCGCTCCGTCCGGCGGCAAGGAAAGCCTCGCGGGGCAGCCGGTCCCGCCGATGGTCCTGCACCCGATCGCCCGCCCGCAGCCCGGTTATGGCGAGCGCGAGCCGGTGCATGCCGATCGCGGGCAGGTCGAGCAGGCCGAGTACGCCGACGCCGAGCCCGGCGCCGCTGAGGCCGAGCCGGAGGCGCGCGGCCTCTTCGCCGACCCCGCGCACGCGCCCGCATCGCAGAAGCCGGCGGCTTCCTCTCCGCAGCCGCGCGGCAGCCTGTTCGGCATCGTCACCGGCGCCATCCGCCGCACCATGCCGGGGACCGCGCCGGCCGGGGCGGTCAGCGAACCGGTGCTGCACGAGCCACGCCCCGACCCGATCCGCGCCTCCGTGCGGCCCAGCTCGGCCGAGGATATGGGGCTCGACATCCCGGCCTTCCTGCGCCGCCAGTCTTCCTGACGGGGTGGTCAAAAGCTGCGCAGCAATTACTTTAGTATCAACATTCTCTGGAGAAACATCCGGCAACAATCATTGACTCGCCGACATCGCTGAAAGCCGCCTAGCCTCCGCCGGGTCCCGCCCTCCGGGACCACGGCGAGGGAAATGACTTTCATGGACGGCTCGCTCGACACCATTCCCGCGACCGGGCCTGCGACGGAAATCTCTGTGCCGGCGCGGAGCGAGCCGGAAATTGTCGCCCAGCGGAGCCTGAAGAGCAGCATCGGCTGCGTCGGGGTCGGGCTGCATTCCGGGCAGCGGGTGCAGATGACCTTCCGCCCGGCACCTGCCGGCAGCGGCATCGTGTTCCGCCGCACCGACCTGCGGATCGATATCCCCGCCCGCTTCGACCATGTCGCGGCGACCCGCCTCTGCACCGTGCTGGCCGCCGCCGACCAGCCCGACGCCAGTGTCGGCACGGTCGAACACCTGATGGCCGCCCTCGCGGGCTGCGCCGTGGACAATCTGCTGATCGAGATCGACGGCCCGGAAGTGCCGATCCTCGACGGCTCCGCCGCCTCCTTCGTGTTCCTGCTGGAATGCGCCGGCATCGTCGAGCAGGAGGCACCTCGGGCGGCGATCGAAATCCTCCGCCCGGTGCGCGTCGAAGAGGACGACGCCTTCGTCGAGCTGCGTCCGCGCGAGCGCGGCACCGCGCCGGGCTTCGACATGGAGCTGTCGATCGCCTTCGACGCACCGGCGATCGGGGAACAGTCATTTGCCATCCGGCTGGCGCCCGAGGCGTTCCGCCAGGAGCTGGCGCGCGCCCGCACCTTCACCGTCGCGTCCGAGATCGCCGGCCTGAAAGCCGCCGGGCTGGCCCGCGGCGGCAGCCTCGAGAATGCCGTGGTGGTCGACGACACGCGGGTGCTCAATCCCGGCGGATTGCGCATGCCCGACGAGTTCGTCCGCCACAAGCTGCTGGATGCGGTCGGCGACCTGGCGCTGGCCGGCGCGGCACTGCGCGGCCGGCTGGTCGCCCATCGCTCCGGCCACACGCTGAACAACCGGGTGCTGCGCGCGTTGTTCGCCGACCCCGCGAACTGGCGGCCCGCACCCGCCGCCCTGCCCGGCTGGCTCTCCGCCGCCGCCTGACCGCGCGTCAGTACCCACCGGAGCCCGAACCATGGCGAGCGAACGCACGCTCTCGATCATCAAGCCGGACGCCACGCGACGCAACCTCACGGGCCGGATCAACGCCCTGTTCGAGGAAAAAGGGCTGCGCATCATCGCGCAGAAACGGCTGCAACTGACCCAGGCGCAGGCCGAAGCCTTCTATGCCGTGCACCGTGAGCGGCCGTTCTTCGCCGGGCTGGTGTCGTTCATGATCTCCGGGCCGGTCGTCGCACAGGTTCTGGAAGGTGAAGGCGCGGTCGGCAGAAATCGCGAAATCATGGGCGCGACGGATCCGAAGAAAGCCGACCAGGGCACCATCCGGGCGCAGTTCGCGGAGAACATCGAAGCCAACTCGGTGCATGGCTCGGACAGCGCCGAGAATGCGGCGTCCGAGATTGCGTTCTTTTTTTCCGGGCTGGAAGTCGTCGGCTAGAGCAGCGTGCGATCAGGTGGAATCACCTGATCGCACAAAGCTGCTCGCCAAAGCAAAGCGTTAGAGCGGCGAGCGTGAACGCGAGTTCACGCCCGCCGCTCTAACGCGCGCCGGTTTGGTGGCGGGCGCGCCAGAAGAAGGCAGAAAGCCGGGGCTTTGCCCCGGACCCCACCAGGGGCCGAGCCCCTGGACCTCACTCCTCAAGCAAGCGAGGCATCAGCTCCACGAGATTGCAGGGGCGGTGCCGGATATCCAGCTGCCAGACCAGGATGTCGTCCCAGGCGTCCTTCACCGCACCCGGGCTGCCGGGCAGCGCAAACAGGTAGGTGCCGCCGGCGACGCCGCCCAAGGCCCGGGACTGCATCGTCGAAGTGCCGATCTTCTGATAACTGAGCATGCGGAACAGCTCGCCGAAGCCTTCGATCCGCTTCTCCAGCACGCGGTCGAATGCCTCGGGCGTCACGTCCCGCCCGGTGATTCCAGTGCCGCCGGTGCTGATCACCACGTCGATGGAGGGATCGACGATCCAGCGGCGCAGCCGCGCCTCGATCGCGCCGGCGTCGTCGCGCTCGATCGCGCGGTCGGCGACAAGGTGCCCGCCGCGGCCGATCCGCTCGACCAAGGCGTCGCCAGACCGGTCCTCGGCTAGCGAGCGCGTGTCCGAGACG
>JAFAYM010000228.1 GCA_019240395.1 Acidisphaera sp.
CCCGAGTCGCGCAGCAGATGGGCGTGGTCCGCCGCGGTGTTGGTGACATAGGCCGGCACCGGGACGGCCCGGATCGCCAGCAGGGCGGTGTTGGCGATGACGTATTCTGGCCGGTTCTCGCTGACGATCAGCACGCGATCGCCGTCCGCCACCCCGGCCTGGCGCAGTCCGCGGGCGAGCGCGGCAGCCTGCCGCCCGAAGCTGCCCCACTCGAGGGAATGCCAGGCGCCGTCGCGAAAGCCGCGCAGGATCGGCCGCCCCGGCCACGCGCGGCTCAGCGCGAACATCATCGCCGGCAGGTTCGGCCAGCGCGGATATTCCCCGAGATATTCTCCTTGGGCGTTGTCTGGCACTCTGCCCGGCGTTCCCCGTCCCGCCCGGCCTTCCGGCGGCCGCGGCCCTTTGACGATCTCTGCCACGCCCTTACATGGGCGGGAAGCCATTCAGCACAGGACACGCCATGCAGGGTCCGCTCCGCCCGATCGACGCTGCGCCGGAAGCACCGGCGGGGGCGGCCGTGCCCGCCCCTGGTCCCGCCTTGGCCGACCAGGCCCTGCCGAGCTGGGACCTCGCCGATCTCTATCCCGCGCCGGACAGTCCGCTGATCGAGGCCGATCTCGGGCGCGCCGAGCAGGATGCCAGGGCCTTCGCGGCCTCCCATGCCGGCCAGCTCGCCGGCTACTCCGGCGCCGTCCTGGCCAAGGCGATCGCCGAGTACGAGCAGATCGAGGAGCGGCTGGGCCGGCTGGCGTCGTACGCGCAATTGCGCTTCAGCGGCGATTCCAACGATCCGCCGACCGGCCGCTTCTACCAGATGATCAACGAGCGGGTGACGGCGATCAGCAGCCACCTGCTGTTCTTCACCCTCGAGCTGAACCGGCTCGAGGACGCGGTGCTGGCGGCCAAGCTCGACGACCCCGCCTGTGCGCGCTGGCGGCCGTGGCTGCGCGACCTGCGCGTGTTCCGCCCGCACCAGCTGTCCGACGAGCTGGAGAAGCTGCTGCACGAGAAGGAGGTCACCGGGCGCTCCGCCTGGAGCCGGCTGTTCGACGAGACGGTGGCCGCCATGCGCGTGCGGGTCGGCGGCGAGGAGCTGACGGTCAGCGCGGCGCTCAACCGGCTGTCCGACCACGATCGGTCGGTGCGCGAGGCCGCGGGGCGGGCGATCGGCGCGGCGTTCGGCGAGCGCGTGCGGCTGTTCTCGCTCATCACCAACACGCTCGCCAAGGACAAGGAGATCATCGACACCTGGCGGCACTACGAGCGCCCCGGCAGCTACCGCAACCGCGCCAACATGGTCGAGGATGAGGTGGTGGACGCGCTGGTTCAGGCGGTCACCGTGAGCTTTCCGCGGCTGTCGCATCGCTACTACGCGCTGAAGGCGAAATGGCTCGGCCTGCCGGCGCTGCAGCACTGGGACCGCAACGCGCCGCTGCCCGAGGACGACGACCGGGTGATCCCGTGGGAGCAGGCGCGGGAACGCGTGCTCTCCGCCTATGCCGGCTTCTCGGGGGAGCTCGCCGATATCGGCGGCCGGTTTTTCACCCGGCCCTGGATCGATGCGACCTTGCGGCAAGGCAAGTCGGGCGGCGCCTTCGCGCACCCGACGGTGCCGAGCGTGCACCCGTATCTGCTGCTGAACTACCACGGCCGCACGCGCGACGTGATGACCCTGGCGCACGAGCTCGGCCATGGCGTGCACCAGGTGCTGGCCGGGGCGCAGGGCTACCTGCTGTCGGGCACGCCGCTGACCCTCGCCGAGACCGCTTCGGTGTTCGGCGAGATGCTGACCTTCCGCGCGCTGCTCGACGCGGAGAGCGATAGGCGGCGCCGGCGCATCATGCTGGCGGCGAAGGTCGAGGACATGCTGAACACGGTGGTCCGGCAGACCGCCTTCTACCGTTTCGAGACCTTGCTGCATGACGAGCGGCGCTCCGGCGAGCTGCTGGCGGAACGCATCGGCGCGCTGTGGATGCAGGTGCAGACCGAGAGCCTGGGGCCGGTGTTCGAGTTCACGCCGGAGTACAGCGTGTTCTGGGCCTACATCCCGCACTTCATCCACACGCCGTTCTACGTCTATGCCTACGCCTTCGGTGATTGCCTGGTGAATGCGCTCTATGCGGTGTTCCAGGACGGGCATCCCGGGTTCGAGCAGAAATATCTGGACATGCTGCGCGCCGGCGGCGCCAAGCGGCATCGCGAGCTGCTCGCGCCGTTCGGGCTCGACGCCTCGGATCCGGCGTTCTGGCAGAAGGGTCTCGACGTGATCGCCGGCTTCATCGACGAACTCGAGGGGCACGAGCGCGGGGCCGCTTCGTGAGCGACAACCGGTCGTCGTTCCTCGGCGAGGTCCGTCGCTTCGCCCGCACGTCGAGTGCCGTCGGCGGCATCGCCGCGCGGCTGGCCGGCGAGCGGGTGTTCGGCGTGCGCGGCGACCGCGCCGGCCATGCCGAGGATCTGCGCGCCGTGCTCGGCGGGCTGAAGGGGCCGCTGATGAAAGTGGCGCAGTTCCTGGCGACGGTGCCGGACGCACTGCCCGCGGAATACGCCGCCGAGCTGGCCGAGCTGCAGGCCAACGCGCCGCCGATGGGCTGGAGCTTCGTGCGCCGGCGCATGGCGAGCGAGCTGGGGCCGGAGTGGGAGGGCCGCTTCGGCGAGTTCAGCCGCAGCGCCGCCGCCGCGGCCAGTCTCGGCCAGGTGCACCGCGCCCGCCTGCTCGACGGCAGTGAGGTCGCGTGCAAGCTGCAATACCCCGACATGCCGAGCACGGTGGAAGCCGATTTGCGGCAGCTGAAGCTCGCGATGGCGGTGTATCGCCGGATCGACAACGCCATCGACCAGGAAGACGTCTTCACCGAGCTGCGCGAGCGGCTGCGCGAGGAGCTCGACTATCTGCGGGAGGCGGCGCAGATGCGTCTGTACCGGCTGATGCTCGCGAACGAGCCGACGGTGCAGGTGCCGGTGCCGGTCGAGGCGCTCAGCACGCGGCGGCTGCTGACCATGACCTGGCTCGACGGCCGCTCGCTGCTGCAGCGCCTGCAGGAGGACCCTCCGCAGGAGGAGCGCAACCGCATCGCCGAGGCGCTGTTCCGCGCGTGGTACGTGCCGCTCTACCGCTACGGGGTGATCCACGGCGATCCGCATCTCGGCAACTACCAGGCGCGGCCGGACGGCAGCGTGAACCTGCTGGATTTCGGCGCGATCCGGGTGTTTCCGGCGCGCTTCATCCGCGGCGTGATCGATCTCTACGAGGCGGTGCGCGACGGCGACGAGGCGAAGTCCCACCACGCCTACGAGGCGTGGGGGTTCACCAACGTCTCGCGTGAGAAGCTGGCGGTGCTGAATCAGTGGGCGCAGTTCCTCTATGAGCCGCTGCTCGACGACCGGGTGCGCCGCATACAGGAGAACGATGACCCGCAATTCGGCCGCACCGTGGCCGAGCAGGTGCATGCCGGTCTGAAGCGCACCGGCGGCGTGCGCCCGCCGCGCGAATTCGTGCTGATGGACCGCTCGGCGATCGGCTTGGGCAGCGTGTTCCTGCGCCTGCGCGCCGAGCTGAACTGGTCGCGCCTGTTCCGCGAGCTGATCGCCGGCTTCGACACCGAAGCGCTGGCCGCGCGCCAAGCCGCCGCCCTCGCGGAGGCGGGGGTGCCGACGCCGGCGTGAGAAGCGGCCCATGGCACAACCGCCCGACCCGGCACGCATCAAGCCGACAGTCATCTTGCCGGATACCAGCCCGCTTGTGCACCTTGCAGCCGTCGATGCCCTGCATGTTCTCAACGGTCTCGGGCGTGTCGTCGTCCGATGTGGTCGCCCTCGAAGCCACCGACGACCGGAGCAAGCCTTACGCTTCGGAAATCGCGGCGTGGATAGAGGCTGGGGGGAAGCCGGGAAGCAACCGGCCTGTCGAGATCGCGGCGACGGAACTCGGGCCGCTCTACAAGCTGGCGCTCGAACAAGGTTTGAAGCCGCCGCGCTATGCCGGGGAAATTGCCATAACTGAATGGCTGGCGGATGAGCTGCGTAATCTCGAAGGACCGGCCCTTGTGGTTTATGAGAACGGCAGAATCCCGGGTATGCTGGCGCGCGAGGGTATTTCGGGGACGGTCGCCGTCGCCACCACGCGCAACCTGCTCGATCTGGCGCAGCGGGACGGCCTCATCCCTGAAGCCGAGGAGCTATGGGCGCGCATCGCCAAAGTCGCGCCGACGGCGAATCCCGCTTCTGTTCTTACCTACATCAACCCGCCGAAGCCATGACCGAGCCCGTTCATCCCGCCATTCGCCGCTATGCAGCCGGAGAGATTTCCGCAGGAAAGGCCGCCGACATGCTCGGGGCAAGAGCCACCGTTGCGGACGTATTCGTGATGACGCGACAAGCCGGATTGCCGTTGCCCCGTCCGCCGCGTGAGCAGGAGCAGGCCGAGCTTGCTCACGCAGTTAAGGTGCTTGGTCTTGACCTAGGCAGCGGAGAACGACGCCAGTTTGACCTTTCTACGCCCGAGGCTCCGCCGTAGCCCGCTGCCACCTGCCGATTCGGGCCGAGTGGAGATTTCCGGGGAGTAGCAGGTCCAGAGCACACGCCGGACTTCTTCCCCTCCGGGTTCCCGGGCGGGGCTTGCGTCGTTCCGGTCTGCTCGCGAAGATGACGCAGGCGGGCGGCTTGCCCGCTGATGTGATTGGAAGGATCCAGCGATGCGCCTCGCGGTGCTGAAGGAACGCCGCGCGGATGAGACCCGTGTCGCGGCGACGCCGGAGACGGTCCGCAAGCTCGTCGGGCTCGGTCTCGAAGTCGCCGTCGAGGCCGGCGCCGGTCAGGGCGCCGCGATCTCCGACGAGGAGTTCCGGGCCGCCGGGGCCAGCATCGCCGAGAGCCCGGAGGCCTGCCTCGCCGGCGCGGGCATCGTCTTCGCCGTGCAGCTCCCCGAACCGGAGCAGCGCGCCGCCATCCCGCGCGGTGCCCTGCTGGTCTGCATCGCCGGCGCCCATTCGGAGCCCGGGCTCGTGCCGGCGCTCGCCGAAGCCGGCATCGACGTCGCCGCCATGGAGCTGCTGCCCCGCATCACCCGGGCGCAATCGATGGACGTGCTGTCGAGCCAGGCCAACCTCGCGGGCTATCGCGCGGTCATCGAGGGGGCGGCGGCCTTCGAGCGCGGCTTTCCCATGATGATGACCGCCGCCGGCACGGTGCCGCCGGCGCGGGTGTTCGTCATCGGCGCCGGCGTCGCCGGCCTGCAGGCCATCGCCACCGCCCGCCGGCTCGGCGCCATCGTCTCGGCCACCGACGTCCGGCCGGCCTCCAAGGACGAAATCAAGTCGCTCGGCGCCACCTTCGTCGGCGTCGAGGACGCGGAGACGGCGACGCAGACCGGCGCCTATGCCCGCGAGATGAGCGAGTCGTTCCGCCAGAAACAGGCCGAGCTGATGGCCGCCACGGTCGCCAAGAACGATTTGGTGATCTGCACCGCCCTCGTCATGGGCCGGCGCGCGCCGGTGATCGTCAGCGACGCCATGGTGGCCGACATGAAGCCGGGCAGCGTCATCGTCGACCTCGCCGCGGAGGCCGGCGGCAACTGTGCGGCGACCGTGCCGGGCGAGAGCATCGTCACCCCGAACGGCGTGCGCATCCTGGGCTATCGCAACTGGCCGTCGCGCATCGGCGTCGCCGCCAGCAGTCTTTACGCGCGCAACCTGCTCACCTTCCTGAACGGCTTCTGGGACAAGGCCGCGCAGACCCTGACCCTGCCTGAGACCGACGAGATCGCCAGGGGCGTGATGCTCACCCGCTCGGGCGCCGTCGTGCACAGCCAGTTCCTGCCGCAGCAGGCAGCCTGAAACTTCGGAGGGAGCGCCGATGAACCCAGACCAGCTGGCGGGCGAAGCCGACCGGCTTGCCCAGCGTGCCCACGACCTGGCGGTGCACGCGCACACGCTGACCGTGCAGGCCGCTCCGGTGCTCGCCGCCGCCGAACCCTTCGTCTATCTGCTGGCGATCTTCCTGATGGCCTGCTTCGTCGGCTACTACGTCGTCTGGAACGTCACCCCGGCGCTGCACAGTCCGCTGATGGCGGTGACCAACGCCATCAGCTCGGTGATCATCGTCGGCGCCATGCTGGCGACCGGGCTCGCCCATCGCGTCTGGCCGGAGCTGTTCGGGCTGCTCGCCGTGGCGCTGGCCAGCGTCAACATCTTCGGCGGCTTCCTGGTGACGCAGCGCATGCTGGGGATGTTCCGCCGCAAGGCGCCAGCCGTCCGGCAGGGGTGACGCGATCATGTCCGCAAGCGTGACCTCTCTCGCCTATCTCGTCGCGGCGATTCTCTTCATCCTGGCGCTGCGCGGGCTATCCAACCCGGAGACGTCGCGCCAGGGAAACCGGATGGGCATGGCGGGGATGGCGATCGCCATCGTCGCGACCCTGCTGCGCCCGGGCATGACGCCGCATGGCATCGTGCTCATCCTGGTGGCGATCGCCGTCGGCGGCAGCGTCGGCACTGTCATCGCCCGGCGCATCGCCATGACGGCGCTGCCGCAGCTGGTCGCGGCGTTCCACTCGCTGGTCGGCTTGGCGGCGGTGTTCGTGGCGGCGGCGGCGCTGAATGCGCCGGAGGCGTTCGGCATCGGCCTTCCCCGCCACATCCATCGCCAGAGCCTGATCGAGATGTCGCTCGGCCTGGCGATCGGCGCCATCACCTTCTCGGGCTCGGTGATCGCCTTCTCCAAGCTGCAAGGCATCATGAAGGGCGCGCCGATCCTGTTTCCCCAGCAGCACAGGCTGAACGCGGCGCTCGGCGTGCTGCTGCTGGTGCTGGTGATCGCCTTCGTGTCGAGCAGCTCGCAGGTGCTGTTCTGGCTCATCGCCCTGCTGTCGATCGCGCTGGGCTTCCTGCTGATCATCCCGATCGGCGGCGCCGACATGCCGGTCGTCATCTCGATGCTGAACAGCTACTCCGGCTGGGCGGCGTGCGGCATCGGCTTCACCATCCAGAACCTCGCCCTGGTGATCACCGGCGCGCTGGTCGGCGCTTCCGGCGCGATCCTGTCCTACATCATGTGCAAGGGCATGAACCGCAGCATCATCAACGTGCTGCTCGGCGGCTTCGGCACCACCGCGGCGGCGGGGCCGGCCGGCGCGGCGCAGCCCGATCGTCCGGTGAAGAGCGGCAACGCCGATGACGCGGCATTCATCATGAAGAACGCATCCAAGGTGATCATCGTGCCGGGCTACGGCATGGCGGTCGCCCAGGCACAGCACGCGCTGCGCGAGCTGGCCGATACGCTGAAGAAGGCGGGGGTGGAGATCAAATACGCCATCCATCCCGTGGCTGGCCGCATGCCCGGCCATATGAACGTGCTGCTGGCCGAGGCCAACGTGCCCTATGACGAGGTGTTCGAGCTCGAGGAGATCAACAACGAATTCGCGACCGCCGACGTGGCCTACGTCATCGGCGCCAACGACGTCACCAATCCGGCGGCCAAGACCGATCCGCAATCGCCGATCTACGGCATGCCTATCCTGGATGTCGAGCGGGCGGGGACGGTGCTGTTCGTCAAGCGGTCGATGGCCTCGGGATATGCTGGTGTCGAGAACGAGCTGTTCTTCCGCGACAACACGATGATGCTGTTCGGCGACGCCAAGAAGATGACGGAGTCGATACTCAAGGCCCTGTAGAAGGCAGGGAAGGTGAGGGCCTGGCCCTCTTGCGCGCCCAGCCCAGCACTCCCCCGTGCAGGAACCGTATCATCGTCGCGTAGCGCGCCGCATCGCCGGGCCGGGGCGCGTGCAGATGCGGGCGGAAGCGGCCGCGCCGCAGGCTGACGGTCTTCATGGCGGTCATTTCCAGCAGGCCTTCGGCGCCACGGGTGACGCCGAAGCCGCTCTGCTTGCGCCCGCCGAACGGCAGCCGCGGGTCGGCGGTCGGCACGATCAGGTCGTTGATCACCACCGAACCCGCCGGCACCCGCGCCGCCAATGCCATCGCCGCGGCCGGCGGCCCGAAGATCGAGGCGCCGAGCGCGTACGGATTTTCCTGTGCGATCGCCAGCGCCTGCTCCATATCGGCCACCGGCACCAGCGCCAGCACCGGGGCGAAGATGTCGGTGCGCAGCAGTGGCAGCGAGGGCGGCGCATCGGCCACGACGATGGGCGGCACCCCGGCCTCTGTCCGGCGGGCCAGCACGCGGGCGCCCGCTGCCTGTGCTTCGTCCAGCAGCCTGTCGAGCAACGCCCCGACCGGCGCGGGCACGGGGTGTGCCGGGAAGCCGGCGATCCTTGCTTGCAGCATCTGCTCGAGCGGGCCGGCCAGCGCCGCCGGCAGGTAAGCCTGACGGGGAGCGATGCAGGTGGCGCCCCCGTTCAGCCGCAGCCCGTAGGCGAGCGCGCCGGCCACCAGGTCGAGGTCCGCCCCGGGCAGCACGTAGACCGCGTCGCAGCCGGAAAGCTCCATCGTGCAGGGGGTGAGCGTCGCGGCCGCGGCGGCGAGCACCTGCCGGCCGGTCGCGGCCGAGCCGGTGAGTACGATCCGGTCGAAGCCGGCACGGCTGGCAGCGGCGCCGGTGGCGACGCTGTCGTCCAGGACGATGAATGCCCCGTCAGGCAGGCCGGCTTCGTGCAGCAGCGCGGCCAACGCGCGCAACGGCGCGGCCCCGCCCGCGGCCGGCTTGACGCACACGGCGTTGCCGGCAGCGAGCGCCTGGAGGATCTGCGCCCCCGGCAGGAAGAGCGGATAGTTCGAGGGAGCCAGCACCAGCACCACGCCAAGCGGCTCGCGCCGGATTTCCGCCTCCACTCCCCAGAGCCAGAGGGGCCGGAAGCGCCGGCGCAGCGTGCGGGTCGCCAGCACCGCGGCGGCCTGCCGCTCGAGGAAGCGGGCGGCCTCGACCAACGGCAGCACCTCGGCGACCAGCGTGTCGGCGAGCGGTCGGCAGTCGCCGAGCGTGGCGGCGATCGCTTCGGGGTCTCGGCCGATCCGCCGGCGCGCGCTTCGGATGATGCGCAGGCGCCGGCGGAGCGGCGTTTCGCGCCAGGTCTTCGCCGCCGCCCGCGCCGCTTGCAGGGCCGCAGCCACATCCGCATCCTCCGGCTCCATCCGCGACCCCCTGACAAACGCCGCCACGGGCCCAAGTGTGCGTCGCGCAGGAGGATGACGCCCAGTGCCCACCCATGCCGAGAAAGGCTGAGAAGCCGGGCCGCCGCCGCGTCGCGGTGATCGGCGCGGGGCCGGGTGGGCTGGCCTCGGCGATGCTGCTCGCCCGGGCCGGCGTCGACGTGACCGTGTTCGAGCGGCTGGACCGGGTCGGCGGCCGCTCCGGCACGCATGTCGGCGGCGGGTTCCGTTTCGACATCGGACCTACTTTTTTCCTCTATCCCCGCGTGCTCGCCGACATCTTCAGGGCGTGCGGCCGCCGGCTGGAGGACGAGGTGGAGCTGATCCGTCTGGATCCGCAATACCACCTGCTGTTCGAGGGCGGCGGCGAGTTGCGGGCGACCGGCGACATGCAGCGTCTTGCTGCCGAAGTGGCGCGGCTGTCGCCGGCCGATGCGCAGGCCTTACCGCGCTTCATGGCGGAGAATCGAGCGAAGCTCGCGGCGTTCCGGCCGGTGCTGCAGGCGGCGTTCAACGGATTGCGCGACTATGCCTCGGCTGATCTGCTGCGCTCGCTGAAGCTGCTGCGGCCCTTCCGCTCGGTCGATCGGGACCTGGCGCGGCATTTCGGCGATGAGCGGGTGCGCCTGGCCTTCTCGTTCCAGAGCAAGTATCTCGGCATGTCGCCGTTCCGCTGCCCTAGCCTGTTCACCATCCTGGCTTTCATGGAGTACGAGTACGGGGTGTGGCATCCGCGCGGCGGTTGCGGCGCAGTGATGGAGGCGATGGCGCGGGTGGCGCGCGAACTCGGCGCCGGCCTGCGGCTGGGCGAGCCGGTGCAGGAGATCCTGTTCGAGGGAAGGCGTGCGGTCGGCGTGCGCTCGGCCAGCGGCACGCGGCGCTTCGATGCGCTGGTGATCAACGCCGATTTTGCGCAGGCGATGACGCGGCTGGTGCCGGATGCGCTGCGCCGACGCTGGTCGGACCGGCGGATCGCGCGCAAGAAGTTCTCCTGCTCGACATTCATGCTCTATCTCGGCATCGAGGGGCAGCTCGACGGACTGGCGCATCACACCATCTATCTCTCGCGCGAGTACCGGCGCAACGTGGCGGAGATCGAGGCGGCGCGGGCGCCGCCGGAGGAGCCGTCGTTCTACGTGCAGAACGCGTGCGTGACCGATTCTTCCCTGGCGCCGCCCGGCCATTCCACGCTCTATGTGCTGGTGCCGGTCGGCCATAATCGGCCGGCGGGCATCGACTGGGCGGCGGAGCAGGCGCGCTACCGGCGCCTGACGCTGGACAGGCTGCAGCGTATCGGCCTCGCGGACATCGAGAAGCGCATCCGCTACGAGAAGGTTCTGACGCCGCATGGCTGGGAGCACGACATGGCGATCCATCGCGGGGCGACGTTCAACCTCGCGCATAATCTCGGCCAGATGCTGCATCTGCGCCCACGAAATCGTTTCGAGGATCTGGATGGCGTGTATCTCGTCGGCGGCGGCACGCATCCCGGCAGCGGCTTGCCGGTGATTTTTGAATCCGCGCGCATCACTGCGCGTCTGCTGGCCGAGGATCTGAAACTGGATCCCGCCTGGGACGCCGCGTCGGCGATGACCGAGCCGCACTACGAGCCAATGATCGCGGAGGCCCTGTAATGGGGTCTGGGGCATTGCCCCAGCGGGGTTCAGGGGCGGAGCCCCTGGCCTTCCTTCGATGACCATCGGCGTGATCGGCGGTGGCTTGGGTGGCCTCGCCGCCGCCTGCACCCTGGCCGCGCGTGGCCATCAAGTAGTGCTGTTTGAGAAAAACGAATGGCTGGGCGGCAAGGCGGCCGTGCTGGAGGAAGCCGGCTATCGCTTCGACATGGGCCCGACGATCCTGACGGTTCCCGGCGTGCTGGCGCGCATCTTCGCGGAAGCCGGCAGGCGGATGGAGGATGCGCTCGATCTGCGCCGTCTTGACCCGCAATGGCGCTGCTTCTTCGACGACGGCTCGGTGCTCGATCTGACCGAGGATACTGAGGCGATGGCGGGCGCGCTCGATGCGTTCGCGCCCGGCACGTCCGGGGGCTACCGCGACTTCCTGCGGATGAGCGAGCGCCTGCATGGCGTGTCGGAGAAGTTCTTCTTCTGGCGCTCCGTGGAGGACATCGGCGACACGCTGGATTTCCGCAGGAATTTCGACCTCACCACGTTGTCTGATGTGCTGAGCCTGCGCATGGGGGCGACGGTTGCCGGCACGATACGGCGCAAGGTGCGAGATGCGCGGGTGGCGCAGATGCTCGATCATTTCGTGCAGTATGTCGGATCGTCTCCGTATGGCTCGCCGGCGGTGCTGTGCAGCATCGCGCACATGCAGACCGACAAGGGCGTGTGGTATCCGATGGGCGGCACGCGCGCGGTGCCGGACGCGCTGGCGGCGCTGGCGCGCGAGCTTGGCGTGGAGGTCCGCACTTGTGTGGGCGTGCGCCGGGTGCTGCAGGCGGGCGGACGGGTGACCGGGGTGGAGACCGAGAGCGGCGAGGCTGTGCCGCTCGGCGCGGTGGTTTCCAACATGGACAGCGTGCGCACCTATCGCGAGCTGGTGGGCGGCATGCCGGCCGAGCGGTTCGCGCGCCGCCGTCGGCGCGAGCCCGCCTGTTCGGGCGTCGTGCTCTATCTCGGCCTCGATCGCGGGTACGAGCATCTGCTGCATCACGATTTCGTCTTCTCGCGCGATCCGGAGGAGGAGTTCGACTGGATCTATCGTCGCGGTGAGCCGGCGCCCGATCCAACCTGCTACATCGCCGCACCGGCGCGCACCGAGCCCGGAGTGGCGCCGCGGGGTGGGGAGGCGCTGTACATCCTGGTGCACACGCCCTATCTGCGGCCGCATCATGATTGGGGGGCGATGCTGCCGGCGTATCGGCGGGTGATCCTGGAGAAGCTGGCGCGTTGTGCGGGGATGCCTGATCTGGAGAGCCGGATCGTCGTCGAGCGGCACCTGACGCCGCTCGACATCCACGAGCGATATCGTGTGCTGGACGGAGCGATTTACGGACTCGCCAGTCATGGGCGGTTCTTCGGCGCGTTCAAGCCGGGCAACCGCTCGCGCGATCTCGCCGGACTATATCTTGCGGGCGGGGCGGCGCATCCCGGGCCGGGAATGCCGATGGTGCTGATGTCGGGCTGGATCGCGGCGGATGTGCTCGATCATGACCTCGCGCGCAATGAGGTGCGGAGTGCGTGACGATCCGCTCGCGGCACGCTCGGAGCTGCTGTTCCGCGCTTTCGGCGTGTATCTCCAGTGGTATTTCCGCCGCCGTTTCCACGCCGTCCGGCTGTCGCGCAGTGGCATGCCGCATCGGCCGGCGGGGCGGCCGCTGATCGTCTATTCCAATCACCCCTCGTGGTGGGATCCGGCGCTGTTCATGCTGCTCGGGCGGACGGTGCTGCGCGGCTTGCGCGGCTACGGGCCGATGGAGGAGGCGGCGCTGCGCCGCTATGGCGTGCTGCGCCGGCTGGGCGTGTTCGGCATCGACCTGGAGAACCGGCGCGGCGCGGCGCGCTTCCTTTCCGTGGGCAGGCGGGTTCTGTCGGATCCCGCGGCGTCGCTGTGGATCACCGGGGAAGGCGCGTTCACCGACGTCCGGCGGCGGCCGGTGCTGCGGCCGGGGATTTCCCATCTGGTGCGGCTGGTGCCCGAGGCGGTCGTGCTGCCGCTGGCGATCGAATACACTTTCTGGAACGAGAGCCGGCCGGAGGCGCTGCTGCGCTTCGGCCAACCGATCGACGCCGCACCCGTGCGCAGCGTTGCGGCGTGGACCGGCGTGCTGGAGGCAGCACTGGCCGACACGATGCAGGGCTTGGGGGAGGAAAGCATGACGCGCAATCCCGGCCTGTTCGTGCCGGTGCTGCGCGGCGGCGCCGGCGTTGGCGGGGTTTATGATTGGTGGCGACGCGGCCGCGCGCTGCTGGCGGGGCGGCGGTTCGATCCGAGCCATGAGGGCGAGAAGCGGTGATGTTCGCCGATCTTGTACTCGGCCTGGCGGCATTTCCGCTGGTGATGGTGCTGCTCAACCTGCCGGCTTACCGCACGCCGGCGCGCGCGACCGGTCGTCCCGCTGTTTCGGTGCTCATCCCGGCTCGCAACGAGGAACGCAATATCGGCCCGGCCTGCGCTGCCGTGCTGGCGAGTGACGGCGTCGACCTCGAGCTGATCGTGCTCGACGACCATTCCGCCGATGCGACGGCGGAGATCGTGCGCGGCATCGCCGATTCCCGCGTGACTCTGGCCGGCGCGCCGCCACTGCCGGCGGGCTGGTCGGGCAAGCAGCATGCCTGCATGCAGCTTTCCCGCCTGGCGCGTCACGACCTGCTGCTGTTCGTCGATGCCGACGTGCGGCTGGCGCGGGATGCGCTGTCGCGCATGGCCGGCTACATGCATCGCCACGATGTCGCACTCGCCAGCGGCTTTCCCCGGCAGCTCGTCGGCAGCTGGGCGGAGCGGCTGCTGCTGCCGCTGATCCACTTCCTGCTGCTCGGCTATCTGCCGCTGGCTGCCATGCGGCGATCGTCTGCGCCGGCGCTGGGGGCCGGGTGCGGTCAGCTGATGATGGTCCGGCGCGACGCTTACGACCGGATCGGCGGTCACGCGGCGGTGCGGGCGTCGCTGCATGACGGCATCATGCTGCCACGCGCGTTCCGGCGCGCCGGCATGATGACCGGGCTGTTCGACGCCAGCCGCTTCGCGCGCTGCCGGATGTATCGGGATGCGCGGGAGGTGTGGGAGGGGTTGGGCAAGAACGCCACCGAGGGCATGGCGACGCCCGTCGCGCTGCCGGTGTGGACGGTGCTGCTTGGTGTCGGCCATGTGCTGCCGCTGTTCGGGGTGATGGTGTGGCCCTCGGTGGAGACGGGCCTGGCGCTGGGTGCCTCATTGGGGGCGCGGCTGCTGCTGGCGCTGCGGTTCCGGCAACCCGTGCTCAGCGCGCTGCTGCACCCGGCGGGTGTGGCGACGCTGCTCGCGCTGCAATGGACGGCGCTGGCGCGCGCAATGCGGGGCCGCCCGGCGATATGGCGTGGCCGCGCCTATCCGGCGCCATGAAGCGGGTGCTGCTGCTGGCGATCGGCCTGCTGGCTACGGCCGCGGCGCCCCAGGGCAATATCCGTGGCAGCGAGGTCGAGGTGGTGGTCGACGGCGTGCGCAACGCAAGCGGCCACGTGCTGGTGGCGATCTGCCGTGAGCCTGAATTCCTGCAGCCGCATTGCGCTTTTCAGGGGAGCGCGCCGGCGCATCCGGGGGCGGTGACGGTGCGCATCGCCGACGTGCCGCCCGGCACCTACGCCGCGCAGTGCTTCCACGACGAGACCGATGCCGGGCGCATCCATCGCACCCTGCTCGGCATGCCGAAAGAGGGGATGGGCTTTTCCAATGACGCGCGCTTCCATTTCGGCCCGCCGAGCTTCCGCGACGCCGCCTTTACGGTCGGGCCGACGGATGTGCGCATCGCCATGAACTTGCGCTATTACGATTGAACGGCAGCCCCGGAGGTTCCGGAAGCAGGATGGCAAGCCTAGGAACTCGGCCTCTCGATGCCGCAAAGTTCCGCGACCCGCGGGTCACCGCGCGGGGCGAGCGGCGCGCCTGGGTCGGGCTGCGCGGGCTCGAGACGCTGTGGTTCAACACCGGCACGCTCTGCAACCTCGCTTGCCGGAACTGCTATATCGACAGCTCGCCGCGCAACGATCGGCTGGCCTATCTGACCGCCGATGATGTCGCCGGCTACCTCGACGAGATCGTTCGCGATGGGCTGCCGACCCGGCTGATCGGCTTCACCGGCGGCGAGCCGTTCATGAATCCGCAGCTGCCGGCCATGCTGGCGGAGGTGCTGTCGCGCGGCTTCGAGGCGCTGGTGCTCACCAACGCCATGCGGCCGATGCGCAAGATGGCGGACCCGCTGCTCGCGCTGCTGCGGCGCCATGGCTCGCGGCTGCGGCTGCGCGTGTCGCTCGACCACTACGCACCGGCGGTGCATGAGGCGGAGCGCGGTCCGCGCAGCTGGCAGCCGACGGTGGACGGGCTGGTCTGGCTGGCGCGCCACGGCTTTCCCGTGGATGTCGCGGCACGCCTTCTGACCGAGGAGCCCGAGGCGTCGCTGCGGCAGGGTTTTTCGGCGTTGTTCACCGCGCGCGGCATTCCCATCGACGCCGGCGATCCGGTGCGGCTGATGCTGTTCCCCGAGATGGACGCGACGCGCGACGTGCCGGAGATCACGACCGCCTGCTGGGGCATCCTCGGCAAGTCGCCGGAGAGCGTGATGTGCGCGACGTCGCGCATGGTGGTGAAGCGGCGCGGTGCGGGCCGGGCGGCGGTGCTCGCCTGCACGCTGCTGGCCGACGATCCGCAGTTCGAGCTCGGCGCCACGCTGGCGGAAGCCGGCCGGGCGGTGCCGCTCAATCACCCGCATTGTGCTGCGTTCTGCGTGCTGGGCGGGGCTGCGTGCAGCCGCGGATAGCCGTGTTCGCGAAGGCGCCGGTGGCCGGATATGCCAAGACGCGGCTGGCGGCGCATCTCGGCGTGGCGGGTGCCGCGGCGCTGCAGGCGCGGCTGATCCGGCGCAGTGTCGCCACCGCGCTTGCCGCCGGCCTGGGCGAGGTCTCGCTCTGGTGCACGCCGAATCGCAGCCATCCCGTGTTCGCGGAGCACGGCGTCCGCCTCTACGACCAGGCAGCGGGCGATCTCGGCGAGCGCATGCTGGACGCCTTCGGGAGGTTCACGCCGTTGCTGCTCATCGGCACCGATTGTCCGGCGCTGACGGCGGACCATCTGATTGCGTGCGCGGCGGCGCTGCGGGATCACGACGCGGTGTTCCTGCCGGCGGAGGATGGCGGCTACGTGCTGGTCGGCCTCGCGCGGCCGATCCGGGAGTTGTTCCGGGATATTCCCTGGGGCACACCGCGCGTCATGGCGGAGACCCGGGCGCGTGCGGCCGGGCTGCGGGTGGCCGAGCCGGCGGTGTTGTGGGATCTGGATGACGTGACCGATTATCAGCGTGCAGAAGGCCAGGGCCTCCTCATCTGAAATCCCTCGTCTGCACCTTGATGCTCCTGAGCATCGCCGAAAGGTCGGTCAGCCGCTCGACGATCACGTGGATCACCTCGCCCTCCCGCTGCATGCGTCCCATGCAGCCGATCATGCTGGCCTGCATGACCACGCGCCGCTGCCGCTCGAACACTGACGGCCAGACGATCAGGTTGGCGTGGCCGGTCTCGTCCTCGATGGTCAGGAACATCACCCCTTTCGCGCTGCCCGGCTTCTGTCGCACCAGCACGATTCCTGCGACATGGACCTGCCGTCCGTCGCGCGTGCCGGCGAGAGCCGCCGCGGGGATGATCCCCTGCGCATCCAATTCCTCGCGCAGGAAGGCGACGGGATGCCGGCGCAGGCTCAGACCGACGCTGCGATAGTCTTCGACGACCTCGCCGCCTTCCGTCATCGGCCGGAGTGCGACCGTCGGCTCGACATCGTCTGCGGCCTCGAAGAGCGGCAGCGGCGCATCGGCGAGGCCGCGCACCGCCCAGAGCGCCTGCCGCCGATCGAGCCCGAAATCCTGGAACGCATCGGCCTCGGCCAGGCGTTCCAGCGCCGCCCGCTTCACCCGAGTTCGCCGCCACAGCGCGTCGACCGATCGGTACGGCGCGTCGGCGCGGCAGGCGACGATCTGCGCGCCGTCGGCGGCGGCGAGACCGCGGGCCATGCGCAGGCCGAGACGCACGGCGAAATACCGGCCCTCCGCGGGCTCCAGCGTGCAGTCCCAGCGGCTGGCGTTGACGCAAACCGGGCGCACCTCCACACCGTGCTCGCGCGCGTCGCGCACCACCTGCGCCGGCGCGTAGAAACCCATGGGCTGGGCGTTCAGCAGGGCGGCGCAGAAGATGTCGGGGTGGTGGCATTTCAGCCATGACGAGGCGTAGGCGATGAGGGCGAAGCTGGCGGCGTGGCTCTCGGGAAAACCGTAGCTGCCGAAGCCCTCGATCTGGCTGAAGGTGCGCTCGGCAAACTCCTTGAGGTATCCGCGCCCGACCATGCCGGCGATCAGCTTGTCCCTGAAATGCGAGACCCCGCCGGTGAACTTGAACGTCGCCATCGAGCGGCGCAGCTGATCGGCCTCGGTCGGCGTGAAGCCGGCGCAGACGATCGCCACCTGCATCGCCTGCTCCTGGAACAGCGGCACGCCCAGCGTCTTGCCGAGCACGCGCTCGAGCTCGGGGGTGGGATAGACGACGGGCTCGCGGCCTTCGCGGCGCCGCAGATAGGGGTGCACCATGTCGCCCTGGATCGGCCCCGGGCGCACGATCGCCACCTCGATCACCAGGTCGTAGAACGTCGCGGGCTTCATGCGCGGCAGCATGGACATCTGCGCCCGGCTCTCGATCTGGAAGGTGCCGAGCGTGTCGGCGCGGCGGATCATCGCGTAAGTGGCGGGGTCCTCGGCGGGAATTGTTGCGAGGTCGAGGCGAAGATCGCGATGCTCGTCCAGCAGGTCGAAGGCGCGCCGCATGCAGCCGAGCATGCCGAGGCCGAGCACGTCGACCTTCATGAAGCGCAGCACGTCGATGTCGTCCTTGTCCCACTCGATGACTTGGCGATCCCGCATCGCCGCCGGCTCGATCGGCACCAGATCGTCGAGCCGGTCCTGCGTCAGCACGAAACCGCCGGGGTGCTGGCTGAGGTGGCGGGGAAAGCCGATCAGCTCGCGTGCGAGTTCCAGGGTCAGGCGCAGACGGCGGTCCGCGAGGTTGAGGTTCAGCTCGGCGGCATGCTCTTCCTCGACGCCCTCCTCGCTCCAGCCCCAGACCTGCGAGGCGAGCGCGCCGGTGACGTCCTCGGTCAGGCCCATCGCCTTGCCGACATCGCGCACGGCGCCGCGGGTGCGGAAGCGCGCGACGGTGGCACAGAGGGCGGCGCGGTCGCGGCCGTAGGTGTCGTAGATCCACTGGATCACTTCCTCGCGCCGTTCGTGCTCGAAATCGACGTCGATGTCGGGCGGCTCGCGGCGTTCGGCGGAGACGAAGCGCTCGAACAGCAGGCCCGAGCGGACCGGGTCGATGCTGGTGATGCCGAGCACGTAGCAGACGGCGCTGTTGGCGGCGCTGCCGCGGCCCTGGCAGAGGATGTCGCGCGAGCGCGCATAGGCGACGATGCTGTGGACGGTCAGGAAATACGGCGCGTAGTCGAGCGAGCCGATCAGCCGCAATTCGTGGTGGAGCTGTGTTTCCACCTCCAGCGGCAGCCCGTCGGGATAGCGGCGGGGCACGCTTTCCCAGACCAGCGCTTCCAGGGCTTGCTGCGGCGTCTGGCCGGGAATTTTCACCTCATCGGGATATTGGTAGCGCAGCTCGGCGAGCGAGAAGCGGCAGCGCGCGGCGATGTCGAGGGTGCGCGCGACGGCCTCGGGGTGACGCGCGAAGAGCCGCGTCATTTCCTCGGCGGATTGCAGGTGCCGGTCGGCGGAGCGCTCGCGGCGGAAACCGACCTCGTCGATTGTGCAGCCCTCGCGAATGCAGGTGACGACATCCTGCAGGATGCGCCGCTCGGGCCGGTGATAGAGCACGTCATCAGTGGCGACAGTGGGCACCCGTGCGGCCTGGGCCTGGTCGGCGAGCGCGCGCAGCCGCACCGCGTCGCCCGGCCGGCGGTGCAGCGTCAGTGCGAGATGGGCGCGATCGCCGAAAATCGTCCGCACCCGGTCGAGCTGGTCCGGCAAAGCGTCCGCCGCGTCCGGCACCAGGATCGCCAGCAGACCCTCGGCGTGCGCGGCGAGATCATCCCATCCGAGATCGCAGCGTCCCTTGCCGGCGCGCGCCTTGCCGATCGTCAGCAGACGGCAGAGCCGCGACCAGGCAGCGCGGTCGGTCGGATAGACGAGGACGGAACATCCGTCGCGCAGATCGAGGCGGCAGCCGACGACCAGCCGCACCCCGAGCTCCTCGGCGCACTGATGCGCCCGCACCATGCCGCCGAGCGTGTTGCGGTCCGTGATGCCGAGCGCCGCCAGGCCGAGCTGGCTCGCCTGCAGCAGCAACTCCTCGACATGGCTCGCGCCGCGGAGGAACGAATAGTTGGTGGTGACCTGCAGCTCGGCGTAGCCGGACATCCGTCACTACCGCCGGGATCCCGACTGCGGTCGCAAGCTTACTGAGGCATGCAGCTTACACGCCTCGATGCAGCTCGATGACGTGATGGTCGCTCGGCTTGTGCTTCCTGGGTACCTCCTCGCGCCACGGTGCTTTGATAAGACCTTCTTTCGCTAACTCGACGCAGATGTCCTTAACATCCGTCACACGAAGGACAAAAGCTGGAAGAACTACCTCCCAAATCTCGGAGAACTTTGCAGCCCTTGAATGTTCTCGGAGATATGCAGCAAGCCATGGTTTCGCCAATAGGCGCTGCGCGGCAACAATGGTGTCCATCGAGTTCGGCAGCATCAGGTCAGCGGCGGCGAACATGTCTGGCTGCCCCGTCTTCTGGTGAGAGATGGCCATCTTTGCCTGTGAGCGCCTGACGTCATGGTCGCGAAGTGCGGAATACTCGATTTCTCGAAAAGCCCGTAGGCCGGCGGGGCTGCGGGTCCCATAAGCGATAGAGAAATGCGGGCGATCCGCAAGCTTGGCAATGCGAGTGGAAAGAACGTACTTGAACGTTCCCGCCGCGCGAAATTGCTCGCAAAAGAGCTTCTCCATAGCGTCACTCATCGGCAGACTGTTGTCGAGCCGTTGCTTCCAATCCTGTCCACCCAGGATCGCGTTGAACGAAGCACTATTCTTCGGATTGCCCCAGCCTGCGAACCGACTAATGTGATCGAACATGTAATTGACCAAGACTTCGCCGGGATGATGCCTTAAAATTGGTGCAATCTTGTCGAAACCATAACCGGTCCAGCCCGTCGGGTCGATGAAGGTCAGAGCAAATGAGTTTCCGATGAACGTCATTATATCCGTCATGGCATCCTCAAACCGCCCCTGAAATGTAGCCACGTGAAAGCCGTTCTCCGGATCGTGGTGCGCCATGACTACGTCCCTGAGCTGGCGATACGCCCTCGCGTTCTCCTCGACGAAAAAGCACCGTATCTCCCGATGAATGGTGTTTTGGCGGAGGCGCTGGTTAGCGTCCTTCAGGACCGCTATTGCGATCATGAAGGAGGTGTCCGCAAAATCCTTCGTCTTTGACTCCCAAGGCCCTGAAAAGCCGTCAACATAGGTCAGAGCGGAATGGGGTCCTTGCAGGAGCTTGAAAGCCAATGTTTGTAAATATCGCCTCAGGATGAAATGTTTGGCGGCTGTCTGCTCACGTCCGACGTATGGGTCATTTGTCGAAGGTTTACGCATTCCGTCGCCTCGGAGAACCCGTTCTTCCATAAGGAAGCTGATTCCATTCGAACCCGTCGAGTGTTCGACCACCGGCCTTAGCTCGATGCCCACCCCATTGTTTGAAGAAAAACGAGGTACCCGCCGCGAGGCACTGGTCGCGGACCTCCCGTACCCATGTCACCTGCATCGGACGAGCTTTGGGGCCGCTCTCTCCGCCAACGATCACCCAGTCGATTCCCGCTAAGTCAAGCCTTCCCATTGGCCCGATCAGCGGCTCAATCGAAAGGAAGCGGATCGAGGCGTTCGCGTCTTGCATGTGACGGATGCGGGATTTCTTTGACCCGTCCTCGACCGAAGTTCCCAACCAAATATGGAATGGGACAGGAGACTCCGTGTAACGCTCGTTGATGTAGTCGCGGAGCCTCGAGCTACGCTTCGTAAGGATCTGGAATGTATGCCAGTTCGCCTTTTCCATCGTGTCGAAGACTTTGTCGACGAACAGAAGCGGCACCCCTTTGTGGAACAGGTCCGACATGGAGTTCACAAAGATCATTTTCGGCTGCCGCCAGCTAAAAGGCTGGGCGAGGCGCTCGGGCCGCAACGTGAGGTCGAACCCGTTCTCGAATGGGTGGCTTGGGACCCCTCTGAAGCGTTCCGAAAACCGTTCAGCATAGCAGTTGTCACAGCCGGCGCTGATCTTGGCGCAGCCGGTGACGGGGTTCCAAGTCGCGTCGGTCCATTCAATTGGCGTCGTGCTGGCCATGCGCTTCCTTAGAACAAAACGTGAACATATGCAACGTCCCCAACGGTGCACCTCCTTTGCACGAAAAACGATAAACCCGGCAGCCGAGTTACCCCGTGAACCCTATGGGATGCACGGTCCGCTTCAGGCCTGCGCGCCCGGGAAGTGGCAGGCGACGAACTGGCCGGCGCCGGCGTCGAGGATCGGCGGCACTTCGGCGGCGCAGCGGGGCTGGGCGATGGGACAGCGGGTGCGGAACGGGCAGCCGCTCGGCGGCGCGATCGGGCTGGCCGGCTCGCCGCGCAGCTGCACCCGCCGGCGCGTGCGCTCGATGCGTGCGTCGGGCACCGGGGCGGCGGCGATCAGGCTTTGCGTGTAGGGGTGCAGCGGCCGCGCGAACAGGGTGGCGGCGGGCGCCATTTCCATGACGCGGCCGAGATACAGCACGACGATGCGGTCGCAGACATGGCGGATCACCGCGAGGTCGTGGGCGATGAACAGATAGGTCAGGCCGAGCCGCTCCTGCAGATCGACCATCAGGTTGATGATCTGCGCCTGGATGTTCACGTCGAGCGCAGAGATCGGCTCGTCCGCCACCACGAGGTCGGGACCGACGGAGAGCGCGCGCGCGATCGAGATGCGCTGCCGCTGGCCGCCCGAAAACTCATGGGGAAAACGCTGCGCCGCCCGCGCGGGCAGGCCGACCAGCGACAGCAATTCCAGAACGCGCCGCCGCGCCGCCGCCTCGTCCGCGGCAATGCCGTGCAGCTTCAGCGGCCCGGTCAGGATCTCGCCCACCGACATGCGCGGATTGAGCGAGGCGTAGGGGTCCTGGAAGATCATCTGCATGCGCCGGCGCAGCGGCCGGATCTGCGCCGGGGTGGCGTGGGTGATGTCGGTTCCGTCGAAGACGATGCTCCCGGATGTTGGCTCGTGCAATCGAGTGATCAGACGCGCCAGGGTGGACTTGCCGCAGCCGGATTCGCCGACGACGCCGAGAGTTTCGCCGCGCGCCACTTCGAGATCGACGCCGTCGACGGCGCGCAGCACGCGCGGCGCGGCGAACAGGCTGTCCTTGGCCAGCAGGAAATGCTTCTTCAGCCCCTTGACAACCAGCAGCGGCGCCGGTGCCGAGGCGGCAAGCGGCGCCGGTGACGCGGCGATGCGCTCCGGTGTGTGCAAGGTGCCGCCGGCCTGCGTCACCCAGCAGCGGGTGGCGCGATCCTCGCCGATCGGCAGCAGCGCCGGATGCTCCGCGCACACCTCGATGGCGAACGGGCAGCGCGCACGGAAGCGGCAGCCCTCCGGCCAGGCGCGCGGGTCCGGCGGCTGGCCCTCGATGGTGACGAGACGGCGATCATGCGCCTCGGCGTCCAACCGCGGTGCCGCGTGCAGCAGCGCCCAGGTGTAGGGATGACGCGGATCGCTGAGCAGCTCCTCCGGCGGACCCTCCTCGACAACCTCGCCGGCGTACATCACCAGGATGCGCGAGCAGACATTGGCGATGACGCCGAGGTCGTGGCTGATCAGGATGACGGCGGTATGAAAATCCGCATTCAGCTCGCGCAGCAGATCGAGGATCTGCGACTGGATGGTGACGTCGAGCGCCGTGGTCGGCTCGTCGGCGATCAGCAAGGCGGGCTCGTTGGAAAATCCCATCGCCAGCATCACCCGCTGGCGCATGCCGCCGGAGAACTGGTGCGGCCAGGACATCACCGCGCGCTCTGCCCCGGGCACGCCCATGCGGCGCAGCAGGGTGATTGCGCGGGCAAGGGCGGCGGCGCGGCGGAAACGGCCATGCGCCGTCATCGCTTCCACCAGCTGCTTGGCGATGCGCAGCACCGGGTTGAGCGAGGTCATCGGGTCCTGGAAGACCATGGCGATCTCGCGGCCGCGCACGTCGCGCATCGCGTTCTCGTCGAGGCTCGCCAGGTCGCGCCCACGGAACACGATGCTGCCGCCGACGATGCGCGCCGGCTCGTCCAGCAATCGCATGATCGACTTGGCGCAGACGCTTTTCCCCGACCCGGATTCGCCGACGATCCCGAGCGTCTCCCCGCGACGGAGAAAAAAGCTGACGCCGTCGACTGCGCGCACCGGGCCGGCATCGGTGAGGAACCAGGTGCGCAGGTCGCGCACCTGGAGGATCAGGTCATCGGGTTCGGGCATGCGGGTCCAGCCAGTCGCGCAGGCCGTCGCCGACGAAGTTGAATCCCATGACTACGGAAAGGATGGCGATGCCGGGGAAGGTCGCCACCCACCATTGCTGCACGAGCTCGCGTCCTTCGGCGACCATCGCCCCCCACTCCGCCGTCGGCGGCACCACACCGAGGCCGAGGAAGGAGAGACCAGCGAAGACCAGGATGGCATTGCCGAGATCGAGGGTGAGCAGCACGATCAGCGGCCCGACCGCGTTCGGGATGATCTGGCGCAGCAGGATATGCGCGGGCCCGAAGCCGATGGACTGCGCGGCTTCGACGTATTCGAGCGAGCGCTGGGTGAGGATCAGGCTGCGCGCGAGGCGGGCGAATTTCGGCCACCACACCACCAGCATGGCGATGCAGGTGTTCACCGTGCCGATGCCGAGCGCCGCGGCGATGGCCATCGCCAGGATGATCGGGGGAAAGCAGAACACCAGGTCGGTCAGGCGCATCAGCGCCTCCTCCGCCCAGCCCCGCACGTAGCCGGCCAGCGCGCCGAGCAGGGTGCCGAAGGCGCCGCCGATCAGCACGACGGTGAAGCCGACGAGCAGCGAGATGCGGGCGCCGAAGATCACCCGCGTCGCCACGTCGCGCCCGAGCGCGTCGGTGCCCAGCCAGTGCGAGGCGGAGGGCGGCTGCAGCCGCGCTGCCACGTCGACCGTGCTCGGATCGTAGGGCGCGATCCAGGGGGCGAACACCGCCAGCACGAGCCAGGTCGCAATCACCGCGGCACCGAACGCAGCCAGGCCGTAGCGGCGCGCCCAGCGTCGCCGCGGGGAGGCGATGGCGGGGAGCGCGATGCCGCTCATCGCACCACGCGCGGATCGAGCGCGGCGTAGGACAGATCGACCAGCAGATTCACCACGACGAACAGCGCCGCCACGATGACGGTGATCGCCATGATGGCGGGAAAATCCAGGGCCACGGCGCTCTGGAACGTGTAGCGGCCGAGTCCGGGCCAGGAGAACACGGTCTCGGTCATCACCGCGCCGGCCAGCAGGTTGGCGTAGGCGAGGCCGCCGAGCGTCACCACCGGCAGCATGGCGTTCGGCAGCGCGTGACCGAGCACGACGACGCGCGCCCGCAGCCCCTTGGCCTTGGCCACCCGCACGTAGTCCTGCGACAGCGCCTCCAGCATCGCCGCGCGCGTCGTGCGGGTGATCAGGCCGAGGGTCGCGCTGGCCAGCACGATCGAGGGCAGAACCAGATGCGCCAGCGCGTCGTGGAAGGCGTCCCAGTCGCCGGCGAGTACCGTGTCGACCAGCAGCAGGCCGGTGACACGATCCGGCGGGAAGGAGACGGGGTCGAGCTGCCCCGGCCCGGGCGCCCAGTCGAGCGCGCCGTAGAACACCGCCAGCAGGATGAAGGCGAGCCAGAAGGTCGGCGCCGAGACGCCGATCAGCGACACCGCGCGCGCGACATGGTCGATCCAGCGGTCGCGCTTCACCGCCGCGAGCATGCCGAGCGGCAGGCCGATCGCCAGCGACAGCAGGAAGGCGATCGTCGCCAGCTCGATGGTGGCCGGCGCGTAGTCCTCGATGTCCTGCAGCACCGGCCGGCGGGAGACCAGCGAGATGCCGAAATCGCCGTGCAGCAAACCCCGCAGGAAGATCCAGTAGCGATCCCAGAGCGGCAG
>JAFAYM010000279.1 GCA_019240395.1 Acidisphaera sp.
CGACCCGAGATGGCATCATCGCTTCGCCGGGTCCGGCGCCTACGCCGACCTGCTCGCTCGCCGCTACGCCCGGGCTGTCCGGCAGTTCGGCTTCGAGGAAAGGACGCCGCTCGACACCGGCCGGTTCGCGGTGCCGGCAGAGGCCGGCTCCGGGCTCTCCGCGGCGCAGATGTCGCTGTTCTGATCAGCGGCGCATCGGCGCGGAATCGCGAAGCGATCTCCCGTGACCCGAGGTCCATCTCCGAGCCGACCATCTCAGGGATCAGGCGGCTCTTCCGAAACGGGCGGCGCCTCTGCTAAGCGGCAGGGATGCCGAGTTTCCGCATGGAGAAGCAGGCCGGGGGCCGGGTCGCCGGGGTGGACGAGGTGGGGCGGGGACCGCTCGCCGGGCCGGTGCTGGCCGCCGCCGTGGTGTTCCGTGACGGCGTGCCCCGCAAGCTGCGCCCGCTGCTCGACGATTCGAAGAAGCTCGATCCGCAACAGCGGCTCGACGCCTTCATCGCGCTGAGAAACTCGGGGGCGGCCGAGATCGGCGTGGGCGCCGCCTCGGTGACCGAGATCGCCCGCATCAACATCCTGCAGGCCAGCCTGCTGGCGATGTGCCGCGCCGTCGCCCGGCTGCCGGCGCGGCCGGACCTCGCCCTGGTGGACGGGGACCGGCCACCGGCGCTGCCCTGCCCGGTGCGCTGCGTGGTCGGCGGGGACGCGCTCTGCTTCTCGATCTCGGCGGCCTCGATCGTGGCGAAGGTGCTGCGCGACCGCGCGATGATCCGGCTCGCCCTGCGCTTTCCCGGCTACGGCTGGGAGACCAACGTCGGCTACGCCACTGCCTGCCATCGTGAGGCGCTGCAGCGCCTCGGACCGACGATCCACCATCGGCCGACCTTCGCCAGCGTGCGCCAGCTGAGCCTCGATCTGGGAGACGCGGCGGAGCCCTCGGCTGACGTCCTGCCGCTCGCTGTCTGACCCGGCCGGCCGGCGATTGACGCCGGGAGCGGCGGGCGGCCACGATGATGCTGGCGGGGATGCCTGGCGACCGATGACCGGAACCTGACGACTTCAGTGGAAATCGTCCGCGAACTGCCGCTGGACCAGGTCCTGCGCGGCGACTGCGTGCAGCTGATGCGCATGCTGCCGCCGGCCTCGGTGCATTGCGTGTTCGCCGATCCGCCCTACAACCTGCAGCTCCGCGGCGAGCTGCGCCGCCCGGACGACAGCCTGGTCGATGGCGTCGACGACGAGTGGGACCGTTTCACCGACTATGCCGCCTACGACGCCTTCACCCGCGAGTGGCTCGGCGAGTGCCGGCGGCTGCTGCGCAAGGACGGCACGCTGTGGGTGATCGGCGCCTACCACAACATCTTCCGCATCGGCGCCATCCTGCAGGATCTCGGCTTCTGGATCCTCAACGACGTGATCTGGCGCAAGGCCAATCCGATGCCGAATTTCCGCGGCCGGCGCTTCACCAACGCACACGAGACGCTGATCTGGGCGGCGCGCGGCCGCGACAGCCGGCACCGCTTCAACTACCAGGCCATGAAGGCGCTGAACGACGATTTGCAGATGCGCAGCGACTGGTTCCTGCCGCTCTGCACCGGCGCCGAGCGGCTGCGCAACGCCCACGGCCTGAAGCTGCACCCCACGCAGAAGCCGGAGGCGCTGCTGCATCGCGTGCTGCTCGCCAGCACCGCCCCGGACGATATCGTGCTCGATCCGTTTCTCGGCACCGGCACCACGGCGGCGGTTGCCAGGCGCCTGTCGCGCCACTTCATCGGCATCGAGCGCCATCCCGTCTATGCCGAGGCGGCGATCGGCCGGGTGCGCCGGGTCAAGCCGGTCACCGGCCAGGGGATCGCCACCACGCCGGGTAAGCGGGAGGCGACGCGCGTGCCGTTCGGCAGCCTTGTCGAGCGCGGGCTGATCGCGCCCGGCAGCACGCTCACCGACCGGCAGCGCCGGGTGGTCGCCACCGTGATCGCCGACGGCACGATCGCCGCCGGCGAGGCGCGCGGCTCCATCCATAAGGTCGGGGCGGCGGTGCAGAATGCACCGGCCTGCAACGGCTGGACGTTCTGGCACATCGAGCGCGACGGCGTGCTGGTACCGCTCGACACGCTGCGCGCCGCACCGCCCGAGTAGCGTCAGGTACATCAGGGAGAAGGGACATGCCGCAGAACAAGATTGCCGTGGTGACCGGAGCAGGCAGCGGCGTCGGCCGGGCCGTTGCCGTCACCTTGCTGACCCATGGCTATGCCGTGGCGCTGGCGGGACGGCGCCTGAGCGCGCTCGAGGAGACCGCCGGACTGGCGCCGGGCGGCAACGCCCTGCCGGTCGCGACCGACGTCGCCGACCGTGCCTCGATCGCCGCCCTGTTCGGGCGCGTCGGCGAGAAATTCGGCCGGCTGGACCTGCTGTTCAACAATGCCGGCCGCGGCTCTCCGCCGGTGGAGTTCGACGAGATCGATCCCGTGGTGTGGCAGGAGGTGGTCGCCACCAACCTGACGGGATCCTTCCTCTGTGCGCAGGAGGCGTTCCGCATGATGCGCCGGCAGAGCCCGAGCGGCGGGCGCATCATCAACAACGGCTCGATCTCGGCGCACGCGCCGCGGCCCAACTCCGCTCCCTACACCGCGACCAAGCACGCCATCACCGGTCTCACCAAGTCGCTGTCGCTGGACGGGCGCAAATACGACATCTGCGCGGGGCAGGTGGATATCGGCAATGCCGCCACGCCGATGACCGAGCGGATGAACAACGGCGTGCCGCAGCCCAACGGCACCATGATGGTCGAGCCGCGGATGGACGTGCAGCACGTCGCCGACGCCGTGCTCTACATGGACAGCCTGCCGCTCGACGCCAATGTGCTGTTCCTGACTGTCATGGCCAACAAGATGCCGTTCGTCGGCCGCGGCTGAGGCGCAGCCTCCGACGAAGCCCTCGCCGGCTCCTCACGCTATCGTGTGACCAAGCGCGCTGCGAGGCCCCGATACTCGCGCCATGATCACTCTCGCGCGCCGGCCCGACGCAGCGACGTCGTCCATGCCGAGGATCGCCCTGGCGAGCTTCATCGGCGGGCTGCTCGAATGGTACGACTTTTATATATTCGCCACCGCCTCGGCGATCGTCTTCGGGCAGCTGTTCTTTCCCGGGGAAAGCCGGCTGGCCGGCACGATGGCGGCGTTTGGCGCCTTCGCCGCCGGCTTCCTCGCGCGCCCGCTCGGCGGTCTGCTGTTCGGTCATATCGGTGACCGTTTTGGCCGCAAGACGAGCCTGATCGCGACACTGCTGATCATCGGCATCGGCACCTTCCTGATCGGCGTGCTGCCGACCTGGAAGCAGGCGGGGCCCCTGGCGCCGGTCCTGCTCGTGCTGCTCAGGATCGCGCAGGGTATCGGGCTCGGCGGCGAGTACGGCGGCGCCTCGCTGATGACCATCGAGCACGCGCCCGTCGGCCGGCGCGGCTTCTGGGGCAGCCTGCCGCAGGCCGCCTCGCCCGGGGGGCTGCTGCTCGCCTCGGTGATATTCAGCCTGGTGGCGCTGCTGCCGCCGGCGCAGTTCCTCGCCTGGGGGTGGCGGGTGCCGTTCCTGGTCAGCATCATCATGCTCGGCGTGGGCCTGTTCATCCGGCTGCGCATCGCCGAGACGCCGGAATTCGAGGCGATCCGGGACACGATGGGCCGGGGCGCGCCGGCGCTCGAACTGCTGCACCGGCACAAGCGCAGCGTCCTGCTCGCGACCGGGGCCCGGCTCGCCGAGACCGTGTCGGGCAACATGGTGAAATCGTTCGGGCTGAGTTACGTCACCCTGCAGCTCGGATTGCCCAGGGAAGCGGGGCTCTCCGCCCTGGTCGCCACCTCGGTGGTTGCCCTGATGGCGACGCCGGCGTTCGGCTGGATCAGCGACCGCGTCGGGCGCCGGGAGACATACGTGGCCGGAGCTGCCTTTTCCGCGACACTCGCCTTCCCGTTCTTCTGGGTGCTGAATGCACGGACGGCGGGGGCCGTCTGGGTCGGCTTCGTCGTCGCCTATACGCTCGGGCCGACGCTCATGCTGAGCGTGCAGGCGACGTTCTTCAGCGAGATGTTCGGCACCAGGGTGCGCTACACCGCGCTCTCCATCGCCTACCAGGTCTCGGCCATTCTCGGCGGCTTCGTGCCGCTGATTGCGCTCAGCCTGCTGCAATGGGACGGCGGCAGGCCGTGGCTGGTCGCCGGCATGCTCTGCGGCGTCGGGCTGCTGTCGCTGGGCTGCGTGCTGGCGGCAGAGCGGCGCGAAGATCAGCTCGTCGCGCTGGTTGAGCGGTAGGCAAGAAGCCAGAGAGCTTGCCGCCGGTTCAGGTGGCGGTCGCGCCTTCTGACTTCTTCCATGCCGCCATGCCGCCGTGGATGTGGCTGGCTGTCGTCAGGCCGGCGTCTTGCGCTGCCTGCACCGCCATGGCGGAGCGCTCGCCGAAAGCGCAATAGAAGAGCAATCGCTTCTGCGTTGCGGTGGCGAGTTCGTGCAGGACGCCGCCGGGCTGGATGTTCTCCTGCAGATCGGGGTACGGCGCGTGCAGCGCGCCGGGGATCGCGCCGTGCTTCTCGCACTCGCCGCGTTCGCGCAAGTCGATCAGCACGACATCGCGTTGCGCGATGAGCGCCTTCGCCTGCTCCGCGGTCACCGCCCAGCCGCGTTTGGCGATCTCCGCCTGTGCCAGGCCCTGGTGCATGTTAGCCGGCACCGCCACGTCCATCATCTTCGGATTGGAGAGGTTCAGGCCGTTCATCAGGACGATGTAGTCGTCCACTGATTTCACCTGCAGCCGCGGGTTGAACGCCTTCTCCTCGCCGATGGTGCTGACCGTGTCGCCTTTGTAGTCGTGCGCCGGGAACACCATGGTTTCGTCGGGCAGGCGGAGCAGGCGGTTGAAGATCGACTCGTACTGCACCCGCGGATCGCCGTTCTGGAAATCCGTGCGCCCAGTGCCGCGGATCAGCAGCGTGTCGCCGGTGAACACGCGGTCCGGCAGGACGAAGCTGTAGGAATCGTCGGTGTGCCCGGGCGTATAGATCACGTCCAGCGCGAGCCCCTCGATGCGCAGGCGGTCGCCGTCGCCGACCCGCATCGAGACCACGTCGACGCTGCTCAACTCACCCATCACGGTGATGCAGCGTGTGCGGTCGCGCAGCGCGCCGAGGCCGGTGATGTGGTCGGCATGCAGATGCGTGTCGATCGCCTTCACCAGCTTGAGATCGAGCTCGCGGATCAGCTGCAGATAGCGATCCACCTTCTCCAGCACCGGATCGATGATCAGCGCCTCGCCGCCGCGACGGCTGGCGAGCAGGTAGGTGTAGGTGCCTGATGTCGTGTCGAACAGCTGGCGGAAGATCACGGCGGCGTCCAACGCTGGCCCGGGAAAGGAAACCTGCTCTCCGGGCGGCGAGGGGTCAATCGAATAGAGGAAGTTCCCAGTTCTGGCCGACCAGGTCATGGCCGAAGCTGTGGTGGCGCTCCTCCTCGACAAGGCGGAAACCGGCCCGCTGATAGATGGTCCGCGCGGCGGTCAGCACGTCGTTGGTCCACAGCGTCATGCGGCGATAGCCGACCCGGCGGGCGAAGCGGATGCACTCGTCCACCAAGCGCCGGCCGATGCCAAGCCCGCGCGCCGCCGGCTCGACATAGAGCAGGCGCAGCTTGGCGATTTCGTCGGAAGCGCGGACCAGGAACACCGAGCCGATGACGGCGCCGTCGCGCTCGGCGATCCAGCAGCGCTCGTGCCTGGGGTCGAACGCCTTGATGAAGCCGCCGACGATTTCGGCCACCAACCCCTCGAAACGCTCGTCCCAGCCGTACTCCTGGGCGTAAAGCAGACCCTGCCGGTGGACGATCCAACCCATGTCGCCGGGCTGGTGCGGGCGCAGCAGGTAGGGCGTCGCCGGCTCCGGGCGCTCCCCGCCGAGCAGCGTCTCCGCCACGCCGAGGGCTTCCACCAGGCGCTGCTGCTCGGGCTCGGTCAGCCTGGCCAGCAGCGCCCCGACCTCCTCACGCGAGCGGCTGTCGATGGCCGTGAAGGCTTGCCGACCCGCGTCGGTCAGCGAAAGCACGCTTTCCCGCCCATCGGTTTCGGACGGGCGGCGGGCGATCAGCCGGCGCGCCTCGAAGCCGCGCAGGATGCGGCTGAGATAGCCCGCGTCGAGGCCGAGCTCGGCACCCAGCCTGGCTGCGGTCGTTGCCCCGCTTTGGGCGAGTTCATAGATGACGCGGCCCTCGGTGAGCGAGAGCGGACCGCCGAGCAGACCCTCGTGCAGCAGGCCGATCTGGCGCGTGTAGAAGCGGCTGAAGCGCCGCACGGCGGCAACGCGGTCCGCTGAGCCTGCGCCGGCCATGACGGTGCTCCGGTTGTTCGCTGACAGGGTCAGGCAAAATGTTGCCAGAGTCAAGCAATCATCTCGCCGGCCGGGGCCGCGCTGATAACCTCCGATTAGCCATTTCCCATCAAGGTCGGGGTCCCATTCTCCTGCAGGGATCACGCCACATGCATCTCCGGACCGCCTCGCTGACCGCTGCTCTTCTGGCCTTCACGACGGGTTCGGCGTTCGCCGCGGACCGCAATGTCGACATCGTCAACAATACCGGCCAGACCATGATCCACTTCTACGCCTCGAACACCGGCACCAATTCGTGGGAGGAGGACATCCTCGGCCATGACAAGCTCGCCAGCGGCGACACCCAGCCGATCGACATCAACGACGGCACTGGCGCCTGCAAGTTCGACTTCAAGGCAGTGTTCGCGGACGGTTCTTCGAGCGTACGCCAGAACGTCGACGTCTGCTCGATCAGCAGCTTTACCTACCACTAGAGCAACGTCCGATCGGGTGGAATCACCCGATCGGATAAAGTTCCTCGCCGAAACAAAGAACTAGAGCAATTTTGGTGCGCCTATCAGCACGGAAATTGCTCTAGACCCGCCTCGCCATCGGTGGAGAGGAGAGCGCCAGAGTGACATCGGCAACGCCGCGGCTGCTGACGACAGTGGTGCGCGGCGAGACCTATGGCGGGACCACCTATCACATCGAAGGCGAGCTCGTTCCCGTGCTGACCGTGCAGATCGCACCGGGCAAGCCGGTCTATTTCGAGCACCACATCCTGCTGTGGAAGCATCCGACGGTGACCGTCGGCATCCGGTCGATCAAGGGGCTGCTCAAGCGCGCGATCGCCGGCATGCAGGTCTTCATCACCGAAGCGCAAGGCAGCGGCTCGGTGGCGTTCAGCCGCGACGGCCCTGGGCAGATCATTCCGCTGCATATGGCGGCGGGCGAAAGCCTGGAGGTGCGCGAACACCAGTTCCTGGCGGCGACCGGCGAGATCGACTACAGCTACGCGCGCGTCAAGGGCGTCGCGAACCTGCTGTTCGGGGGCAGCGGATTTTTCATCGACCGCTTCCACGCCCGCACCGGCGACGGCATTCTCTGGCTGCACGGCTACGGCAATGTCTTCGAGCTCGTGCTGGCGGCCGGTGAGGTGATCGACGTCGAGCCCGGCGGCTGGCTCTACAAGGATGCATCGGTCACCATGCAGAGCAACGTCCAGCGGCTCTCGACGGGGATGTTCGCGGCGATGAATTTCACGATGAACCGGTTTACCGGTCCCGGCCGCCTAGGCGTGCAGTCGATGTATCTGCACATGCCGACGGAAGAGTGAGCCTGCCGTCAGCGATCTTCATTGCGGGGCACCGGGTTTTCAGCCAGTAATGCGCCCGGCACGGTCACGGCAGGTGGCCGGCTCAGGGAGAGACATTACATGGAAGTCACGATCCCGCCAGCGACAGGTCGGGGCGCGCTCATCAACCGGCGGACACTGATCAAGACCGGGGCCGCCCTGGGCGCGCTGCAGCTCGCCGCACCCAACCTCATCAGTGCGCGCGGCGAAGCGCCGATCAAGCTGGGCTGGATCGATCCGCTGACCGGCGTGCTTTCCATTCTCGCCGTCACCGAGGTCGAGGGCGCCAAACTGGCCGTCGAGCAGATCAACGCCAAGGGCGGCGTGCTGGGACGGCAGTTGCAACTGCTGGTCGAAGATTCCGCCAACGACGTCGGCACCGGCGTGCAGAAGGCGCACAAGCTGATCGAGCGCGACCAGGTGGACGCCATCTTCGCCGACGTCAACTCCGCCATCGCCTATGCCGTCGAGGGCGTCACCAGCGACAAGAAGATCTTCCACATCGTGCCGGGGGGCCACACCGACCCGATCACCGGCAAGGACTGCAAGTGGAACGTCTTCCGCATCTGCAACACCACGGCGATGGACGCCGCGGCGATCACCCAGACGCTGGTCAGCAAGTTCGGCAAGAAGTTCTTCTTCATCACGCCGGACTATGCCTACGGCCATACCCTCCAGGAGAATTTCATCAAGCGGCTGAAGGCGCTCGGCGGCACCTATGAGGCGGACATGCTGCCGATCAACACAGCGGATTTCTCGGCCAGCCTGATCAAGGCGAGAGCCTACAAGCCCAACGTTCTGCTGAACAACATGGGCGGCCTGGCGCAGATCGACTGCATGAAGCAGTTCACCCAGTTCGGCATGCAGAAGGACATGGCGCTCGGCGGCGCGCTGTTCGAGCTGGAGAGCGTCCTCTCCCTGCCCCCCGACGCGCAGACGGGATGGTGGGACATGGAGTGGTGGTGGGACCAGCCGGGGGTTCCGCATGTCGCGGAGTTCGTCGCCGCGGTGAAGAAGGCGACCGGCAAGCCGGCCTCCGCCCGTCACTGGTTCGGCTATGTCGCCATCCATTCCTTCAGGATCGCCGCCGAGAAGGCGAAGAGCCTGGAAGCGATCAAGCTGACCCGCGCGCTGGAGAATGAGGTGCTGCCGCCGGAGGTGGCGCTGCAGCCCGGCAACATCGCCTACCGCGCCGGCGACCACGAGCTGATGGCCGGGATCTTCACCGGCGAGGTCCACCCGCCGAAGGGCGATCCCGCCAACGTGTTCACCGTCGCCGCCGTGGTGCCGGGAGAGCAGGCCGCCGGCACCGTCGAGGATACCGGCTGCCACATGACCTATCCGAGCTAGCATTTCGACACGACGATCGTGACAACGCCGATGGACCGCAGAACCTTGCGGTCTGTTCGGCGTGCGCGAGGGGGGAGCTGATGCTGCAGCTCGTGCTGTTCAACGTCACCAACGGGCTGATCATCGGCGCCTTCTACGTGCTGATGGCGCTCGGCGTGGCGATGATCCTAAACCTGAGCAACGTCATCAACTTCGCCCACGGCAACTTCCTGGCGCTCGGAGGGTATTTCGCCTTCACCCTGCTGCCCTATTTCGGCTTCTGGGGGGCGCTGATCGCCGCGCCGCTGATCGTCGCGGCCCTCGGCATCATCATCGAGCGATTGTTCGTGCGCCGGGTCTACAACCGCGATCCCGTCTACAGCCTGCTGCTGACCTTCGGCTTCTCCTTCATCATCCAGGATGTCTGCCGCTACATCTGGGGCGCCTCCGGGCTGCCGCTGACGGTGCCGGCCAGCCTCTCGCAGGGGCTCAGCCGCGATCTCTTCTTCATCACCGGCTACCGCGTGTTCATGATGGCCGTCGTGCTGATCGCCATCGTCGGGCTGTTCGCCTTCCTGCGCTATACGCGCACCGGCGTGCGCATCCGCGCCGGCACGCTCGATCTGGACACGGTGGCGGCGCTCGGCATCAACGTGCGGCTGCTGCGCTCGCTGAACTTCGCGGTCGGCATCTACCTGGCCGGGCTCGCCGGCGTGCTGGCCAGCGGCCAGATCGGCCTCAACCCGAACATGGGCGACGACCTGCTGCTCCCGGCGTTCATCGCCATCATCGTCGGCGGCGTCGGCAGCCTGACCGGCACGCTGCTCGGCGGCCTGCTGATCGGCGTCGCCTCGGCGCTGACGACGGTGTTCTTCCCGAGCGCCAGCGAGGCGGTGATCTACGTCATCATGGCGCTGGTGCTGCTGGTCCGGCCGCGTGGCCTGTTCGGCGAGGAAGGCCTGCTGACATGAGCGTCGCGATCGCCGGCGTGGCATCCCGGCGTCGCGGCGAGCGCGACTGGCTCACCACCGCCGTGATCGCGCTGGCGCTGCTGACCGTTCCGCTGTGGCTGCCGTGGGTCGGCGGCTACACGGCGCTGGCGTCCCACGTCCTGGTGATGGGGCTGGTGGCGATGGCGTTGAACTTCCTGCTCGGCTTCACCGGCGTCATGAGCTTCGGGCACGCCGCGTATTTCGGCCTCGGCGCTTACGGCACCGGCCTGACGCTGCGTTATGTCTCGGACAGCACGATGCTGGCACTGCTGGCCGGCATCCTGCTCGGCGGCATCGCCGGCACCGTGCTGGGCGCGCTGATCGCGCGGCGGCGCGGCGTCTATTTCGCCATGGTCACCATCGCCTTCGGCCAGATCTTCTACTACATCGCCTATAGCTGGAACGACTTCACCGGCGGCTATGACGGGCTGCGCGGCTTCTCCCGCCAGCCGCTGCAAATCGGCCCGCTGGTGATCGATATCCAGAACAACGGCACGCTCTTCTACTATTTCGTGCTGACGGTGTTCGCGGTCAGCGTCGCCTTGATGGCGTTCATCCTGGCCTCGCCGTTCGGCCGCACCTTGCTGGCGATACGCGAGAACCAGCGCCGTGCGCGCTTCCTCGGCATCCCGGTCGATCGCCACATCTGGCTCTCATTCTCGATATCCTGCTTCTTCGCCGGCACGGCCGGTGCGCTGTATGCACTGCTCAACAACTTCGCCGACCCGACCGCGCTGCACTACAGCCTGTCCGGGGAGATCGTCATCATGGTGGTGATGGGCGGGATGCGGGCGTTCTGGGGCCCGCTGGTCGGCGCCGCCGTGTTCGTCGTGCTGCAGGACTACGTCTCCAGCATGACCGTCAACTGGATGAGCTTCATCGGCCTGATGTTCGTCGCCGTGGTGCTGTTCTTCCCGCGCGGCCTGCTCGGCATCCTGCGGCGCCGGCGCGAAGCATGAGCATGTTGCAGGCCCGCGGTCTGACCAAGACATTCGGCAGCCTGGTGGCGGTGAAAGACGTCTCGCTGAGCGTCGCCCCCGGCGAGCTGCGCGCCATCATCGGACCGAACGGCGCCGGCAAGACCACGTTCTTCAATCTGATCACCGGGTTCTTCCCGCCCACCGCCGGGCAGATCCTGGTGGAGGATCACGACATCACCCGTCTGTCCGCGCATCAGCGCGTGAAGCTCGGCATGGGCCGCACCTTCCAGATCACCGAGATCTTTCCGGAACTGACGGTGCGCGAGAACATACGCATCGCCGCCGAGGTCGCCGCCGGCTTCGGCCTGCACATGTGGCTCGGCCGCAGCAACGCCGCCCGCGTGCGTGAGCGTGTCGAGGAGACGCTGGCGCTGACCGGCCTGTCGGCGAAAGCGGGCCGGCTGGTCGGGGAGCTGGCGCATGGCGACCAGCGCGCGGCGGAGATCGCCATGGCGCTGGCATTGAAGCCGCGGCTGCTGCTGCTCGACGAGCCGACGGCCGGCATGGGCGAGCAGGAAACCTATCAGATCGCCGGGCTCATCCGCCGGCTGCACCGCGACAGCCGATACACGATCGTGCTGATCGAGCACGACATGCGCGTGGTGTTCAATCTCGCCGACCGCATCACCGTGCTGGACCAGGGCCATCCGCTCGCCGACGGCACGCCGGAGGAGATCGCCGCCGATCCCGCCGTGCAGGCCGCCTATCTCGGACACGCGGCGTGAGACGCGCGCCGGGTTGGTGGGCGGCGGCGCGCCAAATAAAGACTCATGGCGACGGTCATCGCTCATGGCCGTCGCCATGAGCGCGCTGCAAGCCGAGGGGCTCAACACCTTCTACGGCAAGAGCCACATCCTGCACGATGTCGCGCTCACCGTTGCCGAGGGTCGGGTGACGACGCTGCTGGGCCGCAACGGTGCCGGCAAGACGACGACCTTGCGCAGCCTGGTCGGGCTGACGCCCCCGCGCACCGGACGCGTGCGCATGTTCGGCGTCGAGACCACGCGCCTGCCGCCCTTCCGCGTCGCGGCACGCGGCATCGGCTATGTGCCGGAAGGCCGGCGCATCTTCCCGAACCTGACGGTGCACGACAATCTGCTGGTGCCGCTGCAGCGGACCGGGCCCTGGACCGTCGCGCGCGTCTACGAGACGTTCCCGCGCCTGGCAGAGCGCCGGCACAGCCGCGGGCGCCAGCTCTCCGGCGGCGAACAGGAGATGCTGTCGATCGCCCGCGCCCTGCTGCTCAACCCACGACTACTCATCCTGGACGAACCGTCGCAGGGCTTGGCGCCGCTGATCGTGCGCGAGGTGTTCCGGATCGTCGCGCAGATGCGCCGCGAGGGCATCTCGATCCTGCTCGTCGAGCAGAACGTGCGCATGGGCCTGGAGGTCGCCGACGACGCCTATGTCCTGGAGAATGGCAAGATCGTCTACGCCGGTCCCGCCGCGACGCTGGCCGCCGACGAGGAGCGCATCCAGGCGCTGGCCGGCGCCACCGCCGAGAACTGGACGCTGGACGCCTGAGGGCCCGCGCACATGGCAATCCTGTTCCATTCCGGGCCGAGTTCGGCACAGCGCTGGCGCCCACTTCTCGCAGAACTGCTGCCGCAGATGGAGGTGCGCTTCCTTCCCGACATCGGCAATCCCAGCGACATCGAATACGCTATCGTCTGGCAGCCGCCGGACGGGCTTCTCGCGTCGCTGCCCAACCTCAAGCTGGTCTGCTCGCTCGCTGCCGGCGTCGATCACATCCTGCACGACCCGACCGTGCCGGCGCATCTGCCGGTCGCTCGGCTGGTGGATCCGCACATGGCCGAGGTGATCGCGGAATACGTGGCGGTCCAGGTGCAGTTCATCCATCGGAACGGGCTCATCTACCGCGAACAGCAGCACCGCCGTCACTGGCAAGAGCATCGCCAGCCCGATGCCGGCGCGCGCATCGTCGGTCTGCTCGGATTGGGGAGACTGGGGCGTGCGGCGGCCGAGCGATTGCGACTGCTCGGCTTTCCGCTGATCGGCTGGAGCCGGACGCAAAAGACCATCGACGGAATGGAGTGCCTGTCGGGGGAGGGCGGGCTCGACACGGTGCTGCGCCGCTCGGACATCCTGGTCTGCCTTTTGCCGCTGACTGCCGAGACGGTGGACATTCTCGATCAGAGCGCGTTCGAGCGGATGAAGCCGGGCAGCGCATTGGTGAACTGCGCGCGCGGCGCCCATGTCGCCGATGACGATCTGCTGGCGGCACTCGACAGGGACCACCTCTCCGGCGCCGTGCTCGATGTCTTCCGGACCGAACCGCTGCCCTCGGAGCATCCGTTCTGGAGCCATCCGAAGATCGTTCTGACGCCGCATGTCGCGGCCTACACCAATCCGGGGACCGCTGCGCAGATCATCACCGAGAACATCCGCCGCGCGGAGGCCGGCCAGCCGCTGCTCGATCTCGTCGATCGGGCGGTAGGGTATTAGCAAGGCAAGGTCAGGGGCTCTGCCCCTGAACCCCGCTGGGGCCCGTCGGCCCCAGACCCCATTTACTTAGAGCGTGATGACCGAAGGCTGACCGCACCGTAGGTCTGAATCACGCTCTCAAATCAACCAGTTAGAGCGTGATGACTTCGTCTGCCAGAAGTCATCGCGCTCTAACGAACGGTTTCCAAATTCATTGCCTTTGGTGGGGGTTGAGGGGGCAACGCCTCCTCATCTTCCTTGCGACCCGAGATCTCGTCCCCGGCGCTCTTGGGCAGGCGCGAGCAGACCGGCGAGGCCAGCAGCGACACCGCTGCGACCACCAGGAACGCCAGGCTGTAATCTGACAGCAGCGGCTCGGGGTGGCCGCTCAGCGCAATCGAGCCGGCCAGCGCGCCGGCGGCGATGCAGATGCCGAGGGTGAGATTGAGCTGCTGAAACGTCGTGTAGAAGCTCGTCGCCGAACTCATCTCCCGGCGCGGAATATCGGCGTAGGCGATGGTGTTGTAGGCGATGAACTGCAGCGACTGGAAAAACCCGCCGATCAGCAGCACACCGTAGATCGCCACGATCGGCCACGCCGGGCGCAGCGCCGCGATGGCGGCCAGAAAGGCCGATGCAACCAGGCCGTTCCAGATCATGACATTGCGAAAGCCCCACCGATGCAGGATCGGCTTGGCGCTGAGCCGCATCGCCATCGAGCCGGCGCTGCTGCTGAAGGTGATCAGCCCGCTTTGCGCCGCCGAGAAGCCGAAGCCGAGCTGCAGCATCATCGGCAGCAGGAACGGCACCGCGCCGGCGGCGATACGGCTCAGCCCGCCGCCGATCACCGACAGGCCGAAGGTCGGCACCTGCATCAGCCGGAAATCCAGCACCGGCGTCGGATGCCGGCGGGCATGCAGGACATACAGCGCCCCGCTGGTCAGCCCGATCACCAGAATGCCGGCGGCGAACCCGAGCGAGGTTTCCCCGCGGCTGACCGTCTCCAGGCCGAACATCAGGCAGGCCAGCGACAGGCCCGACAACACCAGCCCGGGGAGGTCGAAGCTCACGCGCCCCGGCTCGTGCACATCGGCGATGTAGCGCGCGGCAAGAAGAAAGCCGACCAGGCCGATCGGCACGTTGATGTAGAATATCCAGTGCCACGACAGATAGGTGACGAGAAAGCCGCCGACCGGCGGCCCCAGGATCGGGCCGAGCTGCGCCGGGATCATCAGCCACGTCATCGCGGTGACCATCTCCGCCTTGGTCACCGAACGCAGCAGCACGAGACGCCCGACCGGCACCATCATCGCCCCGCCGATCCCCTGCACGATGCGCGACACCACCAGGAACTCGAGGCTGCGCGACTGCGCGCAGAGGATCGAACCCACGGTGAACAGCGCGATGGCGCCGCAGAACACCGTGCGCGACCCGAGGCGGTCGGCGATCTTGCCGCTGGCCGGGATGAACACCGCGAGGCTGAGGAGATAGGAGGTCAGCGCCACGTTCATGTTCAGCGGCGCCGTGTTGAAGGAGCGCGCCATCGCCGGCAGTGCGGTCGCCAGAACCGTGCCGTCGAGCTGTTCCATGAACAGGGCGCTGGCAACGATCAGCGCCGTGGTCCGGGTGCTCAGGCCGGCGCGATGCCT
>JAFAYM010000032.1 GCA_019240395.1 Acidisphaera sp.
CGACGCCGCCTTCCCCGGCATGCTGCCGGTGATCAACCGCGAATGCGTGGCGCAGGCCGTGCGCACCGGCCTCGGCCTGAACGCCCACATCAACACGGTCAGCCGCTTCGACCGCAAGAACTACTTCTACGCCGACCTTCCCGCCGGCTACCAGATCAGCCAGTACCAGCACCCCGTCGTCGGCGCCGGCACCATCGAAATCGAGCTGGCGGACGGCACCACACGCCAGATCGGCGTCACCCGCCTCCATCTCGAGCAGGACGCCGGCAAGTCGCTGCACGACCAGCACCCCAGCCTCTCCTACATCGACCTCAACCGCGCCGGCGTCGCGCTGATGGAAATCGTCAGCGAACCCGACCTGCGCAGCCCCGAGGAGGCCGGCGCCTACCTGCGCAAGCTGCGCGCCATCCTGCGCTACCTCGGCACCTGCGACGGCAACATGGAAGAAGGCTCGATGCGCGCCGACGTCAACGTCAGCGTGCGCCGCCACGGCGAGCCGTACCGCACGCGCTGCGAGGTGAAGAACGTCAACTCCATCCGCTTCGTCATGCAGGCGATCGAGGCCGAGGCGCGCCGGCAGATCGCCGTCTGGGAAGACGGCGGCACCGTCGAGCAGGAAACCCGCCTCTTCGACCCCGGGCGCGGCGCCACCCGCAGCATGCGCAGCAAGGAAGACGCCCACGACTACCGCTACTTCCCCGACCCCGACCTGCTGCCCCTGGTGCTCGACGAGGCCTGGATCGAGCAGCTGCGCAGCGACCTGCCGGAACTGCCGGACGCCAAGCGCGCCCGCTTCGTCGCGCAGTACGGCCTCCCCGCCTACGATGCCGGCGTGCTGGTGGCCGAGCAGGCGACCGCCGATTTCTTCGAGACTGTCGCCGAGGGCCGCGATGCCAGGCTCGCCGCCAACACCATCACCGGCGACCTGTTCGCGGCGCTGAACCGCACGGGAAAGACCATCGCCGAGAGCCCGGTCTCCGCGGCGTCGCTCGGCCGCTTGCTCGACCTGCTGGCCGACAAGACGATCAACGGCCGCATCGCCAAGGAAGTCTTCGAGGCCATGGTGGAAACCGGCGAAGACCCCGCCGCCATCGTCGAGCGCAAGGGGCTGCGCCAGGTCACCGACACGGGCGCCATCGACGCCGCCGTCGAGCAGGTCCTCAACGCCAATCCCGACAAGCTCGCGGAATACCGCGGCGGCCGCGAGAAGCTGTTCGGCTTCTTTGTGGGCCAGGTGATGAAGGCGATGGGCGGCCGCGGCAACCCGGCCCTGGTCAACCAGGCCCTGAAGGATCGGCTGGGGCGTTGAAGCCGTGATAGGCTGCACCGCATGACGGTGCTGCACCCCGGGCACGTAAGCCTGCAGACCTGGCGCGAAACCTACCGCGGCGCGGTGCCGAGCCTCGATCCGTCCTGTGCGCCGGGGATCGCCGCCGGTGCCGCCGCCGTCGAGGCCATCCTGGCGCGCGGCGAGCCGGTGTACGGCATCAACACCGGCTTCGGAAAGCTCGCCAGCGTGCGCATCGACCGCGGCGACCTGGCGACCCTGCAGCGCAACATCGTGCTGTCCCACGCCGCCGGCGTCGGCGCGCCGATGCCGGCGCCGGTGGTGCGGATCATGCTGGCGCTGAAGCTGGTCAGCCTGGCACAGGGCGCCTCGGGCGTGCAGCCCGCCACCGTCGCCATGCTGGAAACGGCGCTGGCGCGCGGCCTGATCCCCGTGGTGCCCTGCCAGGGCTCCTGCGGCGCCTCCGGCGACCTGGCGCCGCTGGCGCACATGACCGCGGCATTCTGCGGTGTCGGCGAGATCGCCATGGACGGCGTGCGGATGCCGGCGGCGACGGCGCTGTCGCGCGCCGGCCTGCAACCCCTGGTGCTCGGCCCGAAAGAGGGGCTGGCGCTGCTCAACGGCACGCAGTTCTCCACCGCCTACGCACTGGGCGCGCTGTTCGAGGCGGAGAACCTGCTGGGCTCCGCGCTGGTCACCGGCGCACTCTCCACCGACGCGGCGCGCGGCAGCGACACGCCGTTCGACGCGCGCATCCACGCGCTGCGCCGCCATCGCGGCCAGATCGAGGTCGCCGCCGTGCTGCGCACGCTCATGGCCGGCAGCGCCATCCGTGCCTCGCACCTGACCGGCGACGACCGGGTGCAGGACCCCTATTGCCTGCGCTGCCAGCCGCAGGTGATGGGCGCCGTGCTGGACCTGCTGCGCCAGGCGGCGGCGACCCTGGTCACCGAGGCGAACGGGGTTTCCGACAATCCGCTGATTTTCGCCGACACGCTGGAATCGCTGTCGGGCGGCAATTTCCACGCCGAGCCGGTGGCCTTCGCCGCCGACATGATCGCCCTCGCGCTGTGCGAGATCGGCTCGCTCGCCGAACGGCGCATCGCCATGCTGATCGACCCCGCGCTGTCCGGCCTGCCGGCGTTCCTGACGCCCAGGCCCGGGCTGAATTCCGGCTTCATGATCCCGCAGGTCACCGCCGCCGCCCTGGTGTCGGAGAACAAGCAGCGCGCGATGCCGGCCAGCGTCGATTCCATCCCCACTTCGGCGAACCAGGAAGACCACGTGTCCATGGCGGCGCACGGCGCGCGTCGGCTGTTGCCGATGGCGGAGAACGTCGTCGCGGTGCTCGGCATCGAGCTGCTTGCGGCGGCGCAGGGCTGCGACTTCCACGCGCCGCTGGCCTCCAGCCCGCGGCTCGAGCGGGTGCGCGCGGCGGTGCGCGAGCAGGTCGCGCATCTCGAGGACGACCGGTATTTCGCAGGGGATATCGGCCGCGCCTCGGAGCTCATCCGCTCCGGGGCGATCGTGCGTGAAGCCGGCGCTGCCGCCGCGCTGCTCGAACCCATGGAGACGCCGCCATGAACCGTCTCGACAACATGCGCGTCATCCGCGCGCCGCGCGGCAGCGAGCTCAGCGCGAGAAGCTGGCTGACCGAGGCGCCGCTGCGCATGCTGATGAACAACCTCGATCCCGAAGTCGCCGAGCGCCCGGGCGAGCTTGTGGTCTATGGCGGCATCGGCCGCGCTGCACGCAACTGGGAGAGTTTCGACCGCATCGCCGCGACGTTGCGTCGGCTGGCGGCCGACGCGACGCTGCTGGTGCAATCGGGCAAGCCGGTCGGCGTGTTCCGCACCCATGCCGACGCGCCGCGCGTGCTGATCGCCAACTCGAACCTGGTGCCGCACTGGGCGACCTGGCAGCACTTCAACGAGCTCGATCGCAAGGGGCTGATGATGTACGGCCAGATGACGGCCGGCTCCTGGATCTATATCGGCAGCCAGGGGATCGTGCAGGGCACCTACGAGACCTTCGTCGAGATCGGCCGCCGGCACTACGGCGGCGACCTCGCGGGCCGCTGGATCCTCACCGCCGGACTCGGCGGCATGGGCGGCGCGCAGCCGCTGGCCGCGACGATGGCCGGCGCGTCGCTGCTCGCCGTCGAGTGCCAGCCGAGCCGCATCGAGATGCGGCTGAAGACCGGCTATCTCGACACGCAGGCGCGCGATCTCGACGAGGCGCTGAGCATGATCGAGCGCTCCTGCCGGGAACGCCGGCCGCTCTCCGTCGGCCTGCTCGGCAATGCCGCCGACATCCTGCCCGAGCTGCTGCGCCGCGGCGTGCGGCCGGACGTGCTGACCGACCAGACTTCGTCGCACGATCCCGGCAACGGCTATCTCCCGAGGGGCTGGACGGTGGCGGAGTGGGAAGCGCGCAAGGAAAGCGCGCCGAAGGATGTCGCGGCGGCGGCGCGCCGCTCGATCTCCGAGCACGTGAGGTCGATGCTGGCGTTTCATGCCATGGGTGTGCCGACGGTGGATTACGGCAACAACATCCGCCAGGTCGCCAAGGACGAGGGAGTCGCCGCTGCCTTCGATTTTCCCGGATTTGTGCCGGCCTATATAAGGCCGCTGTTCTGCCGCGGCATCGGGCCGTTCCGCTGGGCAGCGCTGTCGGGCGATCCCGAGGACATCTACCGCACCGACGCCAAGGTGCGTGAGCTGCTGCCGGACAACCGGCCTCTGCACCACTGGCTCGATATGGCGCGCGCGCGCATCCGCTTCCAGGGCCTGCCGGCGCGCATCTGCTGGGTCGGGCTGGGCGACCGCCATCGGCTGGGCCTGGCGTTCAACGAAATGGTGGCGAGCGGCGAGTTGCAGGCGCCGATCGTCATCGGGCGCGACCATCTCGATGCCGGTTCCGTCGCCTCACCGAACCGCGAGACGGAGGCGATGCGCGACGGCTCCGATGCGGTGTCCGACTGGCCGCTGCTGAACGCGCTGCTGAACTGCGCCAGCGGCGCCACCTGGGTTTCGGTGCATCACGGCGGCGGCGTCGGCATGGGGTTTTCGCAGCACGCGGGCATGGTGGTGGTCTGCGACGGCACGCCGGAGGCGGCGCGGCGCATCGAGCGCGTGCTATGGAATGATCCGGCGACCGGCGTCATGCGGCATGCCGACGCCGGCTATCCCGAAGCCCTCGACTGCGCCCGCGAGCATAGGCTGGACTTATTCCTTGAATAAAAGGGTGCAGGGACGACGGTCCCTGCCGGGGTCGAGGGGCAGCGCCCCTCGCCTTCTTTCTTGCTTGAGGAGCCAACCATGAGCGAACCCTGGGAGTGGCCGGAGTCCACCTGGCGCGGCATCGTCGGCCGTGCGCGTGCCGGGCGCAGCCTGCGTCCGAAGGCGTGGCCGGAGGGTGCAAGATGCGCCGTCGCCCTCTCCTTCGACGCCGACCATGAAACCATTCCGCTGCGGGATGCCGACGAGAGCCCGATGCGCATCAGCCAGGGCCAGTACGGGGCGCGGCGGGCGATGCCACGCATTCGCGCGCTGCTGCAGCGCGAGGCGATCCCGGCGAGCTTTTTCTATCCCGCGGTCTCGGCCCTGCTGCACCCCGACGAGGTCCGCGGCGTGGCCGAGGAGGGCCACGAGATCGGCATCCATTCGTGGATTCACGAGCGCAACACGGTGCTGCCCTACGAGGCCGAGCGCGACCTGAGCTTTCGCGCCAGCGAGGTGCTGGCGAAACTCTCCGGCCGCACGCCGGTGGGCATGCGCACGGCGAGCTGGGATTTCTCGATAAACACGCTGCGCATCATCCGCGAGATGGGGCTGCTCTACGACAGTAGCCTGATGGCCGACGACGAGCCTTACGAACTCACCGATGCCGGAGAGCCGACGGGTATCGTCGAGCTGCCGCCGGAATGGATCCGCGACGACGCGGTCTATTTCAATTTCGTCCGCTTCTCCGATCTGCGTCCCTACACCCCGCCTTCGGGGGTGGAGGAGATCTTCCGCGCGGAGTTCGACGGTGCCTGGGAGGAGGGCGGGCTGTTCATCCTGACGATGCATCCGCACGTCACCGGCCACCGCAGCCGCATGCCGGTGCTGGCGCGGCTGATCACGCACATGAAGCAGAAAGGCAGCTGCTGGTTCGCCACCCACGAGCAGGTGGCACGATGGTGCAGGAATAACGCCTGAGCACAACGCTCAGGGACGTGGCTCCCTGCTGTATCGCTCGAACATGGCGGCGGTGATTTCCGGGCTGCTTGGCCAGTGCCCGCCCCGTTCTCCGGCGTGGTGCTGATAGCTCTCCAGCCGATCGGGATCAGGCTGCACCACGATGCCCGATTGCAAGAACAGCAACCCCGCCTTGTCTGTCCGCATGCGCGCAACAAAGGCCTCGGCCTCCTCGAGGACCTGCCGCACCCGCGTCATGGTCTCGGCAGGATGGACCGGCGGATCGCTCGCGACGCGGTGAAAATCCGCATGCGTGTAGTGGCCAAGCCGGCGCACCTCGTTGATCAGGCCCTCGGGGGTGAAGCCGAGCGACTTGCCGACGGCCGCCCACACGACGGCGCCGAGCGGCAGGATGCGGTCGTGGATCGTCAGCAGGTCCACCAGGTCGCGCGGCTCCCGCCGTCCGGCCGCGGCCAGCATCTTGTTGGTCGCGAGGTCGACGGGGTGCAGCACATAGCCGAACGTCTCATCCCGCATCGTCGGGAAAAACCGATAATCGGCATCGACCACCCATTCGAGCCTGGTGGTCTCGCCGCCTTTACCGGCAACGACCGCATACATGGTCGGCTCACGGCGCACCCATTGCAGGTCGTAGCCGTTGGCCTGCAACACCGCGCCATCTTCTGCCGCCGCGCGCGCCACGCGTTCCTCGCGGTCGTGAAAGAGGTCGATGTCGCCGGAATAGCGCGGCGCGTTCACGTTGAGCGGGGTGCTGCCGGCGACGTAGCTTTCCGGGTCCCGGTGGGCCGCGAGCAGGCGCAAGATCGCTGACTGGATTCTAGCGAGGGGCACGGCGGCAGGCTTGCTCGATCCGCTCCGCCAGCTGACGGGCGCGCAGATCGCCCTCGACACGCAGGCTGCGGGTGATCGCCAGCGCGTCCTCCGGCGTCGGATCGGGCACCGGGCGGCTGCTCCACAGGGCACTTGCGCCGAAATCGACAAACGCTCGCCGATAGAGTGCTGAAAAATCCTCCAGCTCTTCCGGGGCCATGCTCATGAGACCCTCCCTAGAGCAATATCGGCCTAGCTGGAATCGCTTTGCGATTCCAGGCCGATGAAATTGCTCGCGAAATATTGGGTAGAGCAGGTTCGCCTCGCGCGAACATGCTCTAGGAAACCCGGCTGAGCGGCAGGCCGAGGGTGCCGGCGCGCGAGCCGCCGTCGACGCGCCAGGAGGCGCCGGTCACCCATTCGGCGCCGCGCGAGCAGAGGAACAGGACGGCCTGCGCGATGTCGGCGGGCGCGCCGGCGCGGCCGAGCGGAATGCTGCCGGTGATCGCCGCCTTGTATTCGGCGCTGAGCGGATTGACCGCGCTGCCGACCTCGACATAGCCCGGCGAGACGGCGTTCACGCGAATGCCGTGTTCGGCGAATTCCAGGGCGAAGGCGCGGGTCAGCATCTCGGCCGCCGCTTTCGACGTGCAGTAATGCGCGGCGCCGACCCGGGCGCGTTCCGCCGCACCCGAGGTGATGTTGACGATGCAGCCGGGCCGGCCCGCCGCGACCAGGCGGCGGCAGAATTCCTGGGAGGTCAGGAACATCCCCTTGACGTTGACGTCCATGACGCGGTCCCACGCCGCCTCGCTCATCTCGAGGATCGGATCGGAGGGATAGAGGCCGGCGGCGTTGACCAGGATGTCCACCACGCCCGAGTCCTCCGCCGCGTCAAAGGCGCGCAGCACGGCGTCGCGGTCGCGCACGTCGAGTTCGAGGAAGCGCCCGGCGCCGTCGGGCGGCGGACGGGTGTCGGCGCTCGCCACGGCGACACCCTCGGCCGCCAGCGCGTCGGCAATGGCGCCGCCGATCCCGCCGGCGCCGCCGGTCACCAGGGCGTTGCGTCCCTGCAATTCCAATCGCATGGCGGTCCTCCCGGTCAGCTGCGCAGCGGCGTGAAGGCGGTCTCGCGCATGCGCAGCACGAAGATCAAGGTCAGGATGGCGCAGA
>JAFAYM010000221.1 GCA_019240395.1 Acidisphaera sp.
TTGAGTTGGGCCGCACGGCCCGGCTTCTCGACTTGGCGCGCGCGGCCGAACGCCATCGCGTCCGCCGCCACGTCCTCGGTGATCACGCTGCCCGCGGCGACGAAGGCGCCGTCACCCACCGTCACGGGTGCCACCAGCACCGAGTCCGACCCGACGAAGGCGCGGGCGCCGATCCGGGTGCGATGCTTGGCGAAGCCGTCGTAGTTGCAGGTGATGGTGCCGGCGCCGATGTTGCTCCCCGCACCGATTTCGGCATCCCCGAGATAGGCGAGGTGATTGGCCTTGGCGCCTGCGCCCAGCGACGTCGCTTTCAGCTCGACGAAATTGCCGACATGGGCGGCCTCGCCCAGCACGCTCCCCGGACGCAGCCGGGCGAAGGGGCCGACGATCGCGCCCCGCCCGACCACGCATCCCTCGAGGTGGCTGAAGGCGCGGATTTCCGCCCCCTGCTCCACCGACACGCCGGGCCCGAAGACGACATAGGGCCCGAGCGTCACGTCCGGCGCCAGGACCGTGTCGTGGGCGAGGAAGACGGTTTCCGGCGCCAGCATCGTCACCCCCGCTTCCATCGCCGCCATCCGCAGCCGGCGCTGCACGGTGGCTTCCGCCTCGGCCAGCTCGGCGCGCGCGTTGATGCCGCGCAGCTCCTCCCACGGCGCCTCGATGGCGGCGACGCGGATGCCCTCGGCGGCGGCGATCGTCACCACGTCGGTCAGATAGAACTCGCCCTTGGCGTTGTCGCAGCCGACCCGGCGGAGCCAGCGCGCCATGTCGGAGGCGGCGGCGCAGAGCACGCCGGCATTGCACAGCCCGACGGCGCGCTCGGCCGCGTTGGCATCCGCCGCCTCGACGATGCGCTCGACATGGTCGCCGCGGAGGATGACGCGGCCGTAGGGCCCGGGGTCGGGAGGCCGCATGGCCAGCAGCACCAGGCCGGCATCGCCCTCCCGTCGCAGCAATCCGGCCAGCGTCTCCGGCCGGATCAGCGGGTTGTCGGCGTAGAGCACGGCGACCTCGCCGTCGCCGAACAGCGGGGCGGCCTGCAGGGCGGCGTGGGCGGTGCCGCGCCGCTCCTGCTGCACCACGGTCGCGTGCGGCGCCGCGGCGGCGGCGACTGCCGCCATGTCGGGGCCGACGACCACGACGACGCGATCGAAAATCTCGGCGCAGCTCGCCAGGAGGTGGCACAGCATCGGGCGGCCGGCGATCGGATGCAGCGCCTTCGGAACAGCCGACCGCATGCGCGTGCCGAGCCCGGCGGCCAGGACGATGGCGGTTGCGACCATAGGGCTTTCCGGTAGCCGCGCCCTGGCGGCCTGGCGATTCACTTCGCGTTTCGGAGTATGACAAACCCCGAGGGAAGGGGTCTTCGTGCGGGCGCCGGCTTTTCGCCTACAATCGCCGGATGCCAAACCTCCTGAGCCTCCCGGTCCTGGTCCCGGCGCTGCTGCTGGCGCTGCTCGGCGTGCTCGCCCGGGTCTGGCACCCCCCCGCCCCAAGCGGCCGCCCGCTGCGCGGGCTCGAGCCGGAGGCGCCGGAGGCGGAACCGGACGATCTTGCCCTGGAGCCGGACGAGACCCCGTTAGCCGAGAGCCTGCTGGATGACAGCCGCGTGGTGGAGCCGGCGGAGATCATCCTGGTGTGGCAGCACGGTGCCGCGGAGCCGCAGGAATACGCCGTCCGCGTCGATACGGTGAGCCGCGACCAGCTGGTCTTCGAGGGGCTGGCGCGCCGCCCCGGCGAGACGGAGGGCGAGCGGCGGCTGTTCCACACAATGGACATGCCCTACGAGCATCTGGTCTCCGCCCGCACCGAGGGCGGCAAGGCGATCCCCGACATGCGCTCCTGGCTCGCCGGCCTGCCGGAGGTGACACCCTGATACCCCAGGCGCCGGCCGGCCGGCCCTTTGTCGGTGGGCCGATTCACCTGACGCTTGCGACTCAAGCGTCAGGATCGCACCACTAGGGATGCGGTCTCGCTCGGCAGGAGCGAGACTGGGCTACAGCCAGTGGAAACCATGCGCCATGACGCCGAGAAGGCCGGTCAAGGCGCCGAGCAACCCGCCGAACCCGGCAATCATGATTCCGAGAAGCGATCGGAAATCGGATCGCTGATCGGCTCGGAGCTCGCGCACCTCGCCCCGGACATCGCGGATTTCCTCGCGGATTTCCTTGAGCGTCGCCGCCGTGTTCTTGGCGATCTCTTCGAGCACTGCGACCCTGGCTTCCATGCCTGGATCATGGGGGCCGCTGCCTCCTGGCACAACCGGCTTGGCGCGGGCTCGGAAATCCCGCTGCTGCTCCCGAAGGGCGCGCAGCTCGGCTAAGGATATCGGGTCATCCGACAATCGGCGGATCCTCGGGCGGTAGCCATCCGAGATCCTGGAGCACGGCAGCCGCCCGGTCACTATGCTTAAACAGCAATGAGAGACATTTCTCTCGATCGCCGTCGAGCACGTAGGCCGCGATCGCGTTTGTCACCTCAAGTTGGGCGACCGCCAGACTCGCCACCATTTCCCTCAGCTTCTCGGCTTCATTTCCACTCATGCTGCCTTCTCGGGGCCGGCTTGGTCACTGGTTCACTCCCGTTTGGAGCCCGTGTATCGCGATCGGAAGCTGAACGCTGGTGACCGCGGATATCTCGGCACTCCAGAACGAAGTGGCAGGCACGGTCGCCGGCGGCGGCGCAGGCCACTTCGGTGCAGCGTAGCGCCGCTTCGCAGCCGGCCCGGCGCAGCACGTAGCGCATGGCGCCGGTGAAATAGCCTTCGAAGGCATAGCAGACGCAGCGTCCGGCATCAGCGCCGTATTCGAGGGCATACACCGAATGCTCGACGGCGAAGCGGCCGCTGCCGGCTGCCGGGTCGAGGGCCAGGATGGAAAAACGGCCCCAGCCGCGTTGCGACAGCCGACGGAGGTAGTGACGGAACGTCGCCTCGGCATCGAGGCCATGCGTCTGCGCCTCCTTCTCGCACCAGTGCAGAGCCGAGGCGTCGCCGCTCTGCGTCAGGATGGCGCGATGCGCGGGGATGCCGAGGGCGGCTTCCATCGCGCGGTGGTTGTTCACCAGGAAGTGCCGCGGCACGTAGATCATCGGCAGGCCGTCGGTGCGCCAGATGCCGGTCTCCGGCTCGACGTCGATCGGCACCTCGGGTGCTGCCATCGTCACTCCCCGATGTCGATCACCGCGTCGGCGGCGTAGGCGCCCTCGCCTTCCGGCATGGCGAAGACCGGGTTGAGGTCGATCGAGCGCAGCGCCGGGCCGGCCTGAGCGGCGAAGGCGGAAAGCCGGGCGAGCATACGCGCCAGGGCGGCGATGTCGGCGGGCTTGCGGCCGCGCGCGCCTCGCAGCAGGGGCAGTCCACGGATCGCGCCGATCATCTCGCGCGCCACGTCCTCGCCGAAGGGGCAGCGGCGGAACACCACATCCTTCAGCACTTCGACGAACACGCCGCCGAGGCCGAACACGGCGACCGGGCCGAACACCGGGTCGCGGTTGATGCCCATGATGCACTCGACACCGCCGCGCAGCTGTCGGGCAACCAGCACGCCCTCGAGCCGCGCCGCCGGCGCCGCCCGGCCAGCGCGTTCGAGCAGCGTGGCATGGCCGCGCCGCACCGCGTCCGTATCGGCGACATCGAGCAGCACGCCGCCGATCTCCGTCTTGTGCAGGATGTCCGGCGACAGGATCTTCATCACCACGGGGTAGCCGAAAGCCTCGGCCGCCGCGACCGCCTCCTCGACCGTGACGCAGGCGCGCTCCGGGACCGTGCCGATGCTGGCTTGCGCGAGCAGCCGCTTGGCCACTGCCTCGCTCGGCGTTGCGGCGGGCAGCGCGATGGCCGGCACGGAGGGCGGCGGTGCCGCGGGCGCGCGGGCGAAGGCGGCGCCGAACCGGCCCATGGCATGGATCGCCACCGTGGCGCGCGTCGGATCGGCAAACACGAGATAGCCGGCGGCTTCCCATTGCCGGACGATCTCCGGCGGCCCGATGCCGCACATCACGTACAGCCGGTCGGGATGCGCCGCGGCGATCGCCGCCAGCTCGCGCAGCAGCGGCATGCCGCTGGCGGCGGCGATGATCTGCGTGAAGAAGGCGAGCACGGAGGCATAGCCGCCCTCCGTCACCATCGCGCCGGCGAATTCCCGGATCAAGGAGGGATCATTGATCGCCTGTGCCGTGCAATCCACGGGGTTGCGCGGTGCGCTGAAGGGCAGCAGCGCCTTCAGCCGTTCCTGCGCGACCTGCGGCATTTCCGGCATGGCGAGGCCGAGCGTCTCCGCGGCGTCGCTGATCAGCACGCCGGCGCCGCCGCTGATGGTGATCACCCCCAGCGTATTCGCGGCGGGATAGATCCGGCGTGTCGCGGCATAGGCGATGTCCAACATCTCCTCGGTGCTGCGGGCGCGTACCACGCCGAACTCGGCCAGCACCGCCTCGGTCACCGCATCATTGCCGGCGATCGATGCGGTGTGCGACCGGGCGGCCTGGCCGCCGAGCGCGCTGCGGCCGACCTTCATCAGCACCACCGGCTTGCGCGCGTCCCGCGCCGTCGCCAGGGCCGCGAGAAAACTCGCCGCCTCGCGGATGCCCTCGGCATAGACGGCGATCACGTCGGTGCCGTCATCCTCGGCGAGCCAGCCGATGACGTCGCCGATGGTCACGTCGGCCTCGTTGCCGGTGGTGACGCAGAGCGAGGCGCCGATGTCCCGATCACGCGCGACGACGAACAGATGCGTGCCGTAGGCGCCGGACTGGCTGGCGATGCCGATGCGCCCGTCGGGGCGGGGATAGCCGGTTTGCATCGCGGCGGAGAAGGTCGGGTAGTAGCCGATGCGCGCATTGAACAGGCCGAGGCAGTTCGGCCCGAGCAGGCGCGCGCCATGCGCCCGCGCCGCGGCCACCATCCGCGCCTGGGCGGCCTCTCCCGCCGCGTCCATCTCGGCGAAGCCGGCGGTGAAGACGATGATGCCCTTGGTGCCGCGCGCGGCGAGCTCACTCACCGCGTCGACGGCGATGCCGGCCGGCACCGCGACGACGCCGACGTCCGGCACCTCGGGCAGCTCGGCGACACTGGCGTAGGCGCGAAGGCCCTGCACCGTCGCCCGGCGCGGGTTCACCGGCATGATGGCGCCCGCATAGTTCTGCGCCAGCATGTAGGCGATCGGCCGTCCGCCGATGCGGTCGGGCTCGTCGGAGGCACCAACGATGGCGATCGAGCGCGCCGCCAGCACCGGCGTCAGGCTGGCGAAGCGCGCGCTCGACTGGCTGCCCTGCGGCATCGCGCTCCGTTCCCCTGCCCTGGCCTGCTTCCCCTGCCGGGACGCCGGCGCCATGATGGCCGCCGCCGGCCGCCCCGACAATGGAGGCAACCCTCATGCGCGTGTCCTCCTCGCCGCCGGCGGCTTCGCCCGATCCCATCCTCCGGGCCCGCGAGCTGGCGCCGCTGATCGAGGCGGCGGCGGATCGCATCGAAGCGGCGCGTGAAATCCCGCCGGACATCATCGACGCGCTGCACGCGGCCGGGATGTTCCGCCTGCTGCTGCCGCGCTCGGCCGGCGGCGCGGAGGTCGACCCGCCGACCTACGTCCAGGTCATCGAAGTGATCGCCGGCGCCGATGCCAGCACCGCCTGGTGCATCGGCCAGGCCTCCGGTTGCTCAATGTCGGCCGCCTACCTCGCGGCGGAGGCAACGCATGAGGTGTTCGGCCGCGACCCTCGCGCCGTACTCGCTTGGGGTGCCGGCGCGGTTGGCCAGACCGTCGCCGTCGATGGCGGCTGGCGCGTCACCGGCCGGTGGCAGTTCGCCAGCGGCAGCCGGCACGCGACCTGGCTCGGCGGCCATTGCAAGGTGATCGATCGCGACGGCACACCCCGCCTCTCGGCGACCGGCAAGACGGTCGAGCGCACCATGCTGTTTCCTCGTGAAGCGGCATCGATCAGCGACGTGTGGCAGGTGATGGGGTTGAGGGGGACCGGCAGCGACACCTATGCCGTCAGGGAGCTGTTCGTCCCCGAAAGCCACAGCCTGGGGCGCGACGAGCCGGCGGAACGGCGGGAGACCGGCCCCCTCTACAAGTTTTCCACGACCAATCTATACGCGGCCGGGTTCGCCGGTGTGGGGCTCGGCATCGCGCGCGCGGCACTCGATGCGTTCATCCGTCTGGCGCGCGACAAGACGCCACGCGACGCCCGCAACACTCTGCGCGAAAACGCCGTGGTGCAGACGGAGGTGGCGGTCGCCGAGGTTCGGCTCCGCGCGGCGCGCAGCTATCTGCTGCAGGTGCTGCGCGAGCTCACCGACGCTGCCGCCGAGAACGAGGCGCTCACCATCGATCAGCGCATGGAGCTCCGCATGGCCTCGACCTATGCCATTCACACGGCGAGCGATGTCGTGGACGTCGCGTATCACGAGGCCGGGGCGACGGCGATTTTCGAAAGCAATCCGTTCGAACGGCGGTTTCGCGACATGCATGCGGTGTCCCAGCAAATGCAGGGGCGGCGGTCGCATTTCGAGACAGTGGGCCAGCACCTGCTGGGGCTGACGCCGAGCCTGTCGTCGGTGTGATCTGCGTCTGCGGACCGCTACTCCCGAAAGCTCCGCAAGGCGCGACGCTCGCTGCCGTCGGCTGCGAAATTCGCGGGATCGAGCCAGGCGGTCAGAGCCGCCCTGGCGCGTGGCCACTCGTCCTCCACCATGCTGAACCAGGCAGTGTCGCGCCGCCTTCCCTTCACCACCTGATGCGCCCGCAAGGTGCCTTCATAGGTGAAGCCCAGCCGCTCGGCGGCGCGGCGCGACGCCGCGTTCAGGGCGTTGCACTTCCACACCAGGCGCCGATAGCCGAGATCGTCGGCCGCCAGGCGCAAGAGCAGGAACATCGCCTCGGTCGCGGCGGGGGTGCGCTGGAGGCGCGGCGCGAACCAGATGGCGCCGAGCTCGATCGAGGCATTGGCGGGCTGCATGTCCATCAGCGACAGCCAGCCCGAGACGACGCCGCTCGCCACCGGCCGCACCGCCCAGAACATCGGGTCATGCTGGACGGCGGCCGCCGCGACGTGCCGCGCCATCGCTTCCTCGCTGGCGAACGGCCCGTAGCCGAGATAGGCCCAGCTCGCGTCGCCCCCCGCGGCGGCGGCAAAGAGATCGTCAGCGTGGCGCCGGTGGAGCGGTTCCAGCGTCACGTGGACGCCATGGATCGGCACCCGCGCAGGCAGCGAGCGTGGGACGGTATCGACTTCGGGGCCGATCGGGAGGTCGCTCATAACTCATTTCTCAGCCCGGGCGAGGCGTTCGGCTCGGTCCAATGGCGAGCGGTCGACGCAGACCGAAGCAGGCGAGAGCAGGATTGCGGAACAAGCGGCACGACCAAGCAACGCTCCGCTCAGCCCGCCAGCAGGTAGAAGAGCAGGCCGGAGAGCAGGATGGTCGCCGGCAGGGTGAGCACCCAGGCCAGGATCATCGAGCGCACGGTCTTTCCCTGCACGCCCTCGCCGTCGCTGACCATGGTGCCGGCGACGCCGGAAGAGACGATGTGGGTCGTGCTGACCGGCAGTCCGTGCAGCCCGGCGGTGGCGATCAGCGTCGCGCCGACCAGCTCCGCCGAACCGCCTTGCGCCGGACTCATGCCGCGCTTGCCGATCCGCTCGCCGACGGTGCGCACGATCCGCTTGTAGCCGACCATCGTGCCGATGCCGATGCACAGCGCGCTGAGGATGCGGACCCAGTCCGGCGCGTACTCGACGCTGCGCTTCAGCACCTGGCGCGCCTGCCCCGCCTCGGCCTTCTGCGCGGGTGACGCGGCCTTGCGCTCGGCGACCAGCTTGAGCTCGGCATCGACCCGGTAGATATCGCGGCGGACCGAGCGCCGGTCGGCCTCCGGAATATCCGACATGGCGCGGAGCGCGCCGAAGCGCTGGCCGAGGCTGCGGGCGGACTGCACCGCCTGCTGCTTCTGGTCGTCGCCGAACGCCGCGATCAGCGGCATCGCCCGGTCGGTGGCATCGGCGACCGCCTGCACGTGATCGGCGGGAAGCTGCATGTTGAGCGTGTATTGCAGCGGCATCAGGCCGATGATCGTCAGCATGATCAGGCCGATGCTCTTCTGCCCGTCATTCGAGCCGTGCGCGAAGCTGACGCCGGAGCATGTCAGGATCAGCACGCCGCGCACCCACCATTTCGGCCGCTCCCCGGGTTTCGGCGGCTCGAAGAGCGGCTTGTCGCGGATCGTCCATTTCACCGCCTTGAAGACGATGGCGGCAAGCACGAAGCCGGCGATCGGGGAGAACAGCAGCGACTCGAGCACCGAGCGGAGCTGGCCCCAATCGACACCGGCCCCGAGGCCGCGATGGCTGGTGATCGAATTGGCCAGGGCGATGCCGACGATCGCGCCCACGGTTGCGTGCGAGCTGGAGCAGGGCAGGCCGAGATACCAGGTGCTGATGTTCCAGAAGAGTGCGGCGATGAAGACCGCGCCGAGCACGGCGATCGCCGGATTGCCGTCCGGCGGCGTCAGGACGTCCGGCGGGATCAGCTCGACGAGCGTATAGGCGACGGCGATGCCGCCGAGCATGACGCCTGCGAAATTCAGCAGGCCGGACCAGATGACCGCCGGCACGGGATCGAGGGAGTGCGTATAGATCACCGTCGCCACGGCGTTGGCAGTGTCGTGAAAGCCGTTCGAGAACTCGAACATGAGCACGAGGACGAGGCAGCAGACGAGGAGCACGAAGGCTGCCGAGGTCGCCGGGGCAACCGCGTTGAGCATCGAGGGCCTGACGTTGGAGGAGCCGAAGGATCGGCGCAGCCTAGCGGCATTGCACGCCGTGTCCATGGTCATCAAATCGTCACGCAAGCCGCCAAGTCTGCTACTTCGGCGATGGCGCCGGCTTGCTACACGAAAAATAAATACCTGCGGCTCCTATAAGAGCGCAGCGATGTGTTGGGTGAGAGGGTTTCTTGCATACCTCGGCGGCCGAGCTCGGGAAAAAGTTCTTCGAGACCTACTGGCGAAGCGACTTCGGGCGCATCCTCGATATCGGCAGCTACGACGTCAACGGAACGCTGCGGGAGTTTCAGCCGCCGGGTTCGGAGTATGTCGGCATCGACCTGCAACACGGCCCGGGTGTCGACCTGGTCCTGCAGGATGCCTATTCGTACCCCTTCCCCGAAGGCCATTTCGACATCATCGTCTCGACCTCATGCTTCGAGCACGACCCGATGTTCTGGCTCACCTTCATCGAGTGCGTCCGGGTGCTTTCCCCACAGGGATTTCTCTACATCAACGCGCCCTCCAGCGGGGTCCACCATGGCTACCCCTACGATTGCTGGCGGTTTTGCGCCGACGCGGCGCTGGGTCTGCAGAAATGGGCGCAACGGGTGGGCCGGCCGGTTCGCCTCCTGGAGTCGTTCATCGCCGTGGAAGGCCCGATGAGCGCAGATTTCTGGAACGACTACGTCGCGGTTTTCGGCAAGGACCAGGCATCCCGTCCCGGCACGTGCCTGTCGGACCGGTGCAGCTCGGCTTCGCGGATCACCAAGCCGAAGTGACGCACCTCACCATGAGGTGAACACCCCCGGCCCGCGCTTGCGCAGCTGGCGGCCGATGATGCCGCGCTGGATCTCCGAGGTGCCCTCCCAGATTCGGTCGACGCGGACATCGCGATTCAGCCGCTCGACGGGGTTCTCGCGCATGTAGCCGCGGCCGCCGAAGATCTGCACGGCGCGGTCGAGCACCCGTCCGGCCATCTCCGAGGCGTACAGCTTGATCGCGCTGGCGCGGGCGTGCACCAGCTTGCGGTCGAGCCCCTGGTCGATCTCCCAGGCCACCCGGTAGATCATGCTCTTCGCGGCCATGATCTCGACCGCCATGTCGGCGAGCATGAACTCGATGGCCTGGAACTCGTGCAGCTTGCGGCCGAATTGCGCGCGCTCGCCGGCCCAGGCATTTGCCAGATCGAGCGCGCGGATCGCCGCCCCGAGGCAGTTGGCGGCGATCTGCAGCCGTGCCTCGACGAACCAGTCCTTCGTCAACTCGAGCCCGCCGCCGAGGCTTCCGAGCACGGCGTCGGCATCCACCATGACGTTCTCGAAGACGAATTCGGGATGCGCGAAGACGTAGGTGTGGGTGAATTTCGGCTCGCGACGGATGCTGATGCCGGCGCTCGCCTTGTCCACCAGGAACAGCGTGGGCTGATCCGTCCTGCCCTCCACCAGCGCATGCACGATGAGGTAGTCGGCGACATCTCCCGACGTGACGAACCATTTCTCGCCGTTCAGCACGAAGCCGTTGCCCCGGCGGTCGGCGCGCGTGCGGATGGCATCGGTATCGGAGCCGGCGCCCGGCTCGGTGATCGCGACGGCGGCGCGCCGCTCGCACCGGCAGCTCGGGCGCAGATAGCGCTCGATCTGCGCCGGCGTGCCGTGCTTCAGGGCGATTGCGGGATGCGAGACGGTGCCCCAGAGCGCGCCGGTCGCCTTGCCCAGTTCCTCGCTGATCAGGGTCTGCTCGAGCTGCGTGCAGCCCTGGCCGCCGACCTCCCGGCTGTGGTTGACCCCGTTCAGCCCGTGCGCGACGACGGCGCGGCGGATGGCATCGAGCGTCTCCGCCGGCAGCCGGCCGTTCAGCTCCAGCGCGACCTCATGGGGAAACAGCTCCGTCTCGGCGAAGACACGGGCGCGGCGTTGCCACTCCGTCGCCGCCGGGGGCAGGGTCAGGTCCATCAAAGTGCCTCGTGAGGAGCGGGAACCAGCAGGGCATCCAGCGCCAGGATGGGCGTTTCGGCGGAGGAGGGCCCGGCTGACAACGGATTGACGTCGATCTCCGTGATGAGGTCGGCGAGCTCCGCCGCCATCGCCGAGAACGCGGCCACGATGCCGGCCAGGCGCGGCAGGTCGACCGGTGGCGCGCCGCGGTAGCCGTCGAGCAGGTGGCGCAGGCGCAGCCCCTCGATGAGGCGCATCGCGGTGCCGGCATCGAACGGCGCCAGCGCGGCGCGGCGGTCCTCCAGCAGCTCGATCAGCGTGCCGCCGGCGCCGATCGTCACCACCGGGCCGAAGCCGGGATCGCGCACCATGCCGAGCGCCAGCTCGACGCCGCGGGGCGCCATGCGGGCGATCAGCACGCGCGCGCCGAGCCGGGCTGCGAAATCGCGATAGCCGCAGCGCAGCGCCGCCTCGTCGGCCAGGCCGAGCAGCACGCCGCTCCGCTCGGTCTTGTGCGCGATGCCGGCCGAAGCGGTCTTCAAGGCGACGGGAAAGCCGATGCGCTGCGCCGCCGCGACGGCCTGCTCCTCGTCGCCGGCGATGGCGTGCGCCGGCACGGGAATGCCCCAGGCCTCCAGCGCCGCCAGCCCGAGAGCCTCGTCGGGTTCTATGGCCTCCGCCAGCATCGCCCGGATGCGGGCGCGCGCAGCATCCGGGCCGGGCGGAGTCGGCGCCGGCTGCACCGCTCGCGCCTGGAAATCGCGATAGCCCAGGGCGCCGCGCACGGCGACCAGAGCGTTCGCCGTGCCGTCCAGCACCGGCACTCCGGCGCGCGTCAGCTCCAAGGCCAGCCCATCATGGCGGAGCTGGGTATAGGCGGTCGACACCGCCAGGGGCTTGGCCGTCTGTGCGGCGGCGGCGAGCGCTGCGTCGGCAAAGCCGCGGTGCAGGTAGTAGCCGTCGCGCAGATCGGCGCAGAACAGGCCGAGCCCTGCCTGCTCGTCGGCGAGCAGCGCATTCAGGCACGCCGTGAATTGCGGGATGTAATTCGCGGCGGTGCCCCACGCATCGAGCGGGTTCTCCGCCGCCAGCCCGGGGTCGAGCTGTGCCGCGATCGTCTCGACGGTGGCGGCGCCGATGGCCGCGAACGTCACGCCGACGCGGTCGGCGAGGTCGATCGTCATCTCCCGCTCGCCGCCGGAATCGTGGATGGCGACGAGCCCGCCGGGCGCCGCGCGCCGTCCGGCGGCGAACAGCAGCAGCGTCGCCGCCATCTCGTCGAGCGTGTCCACGCGGATGACGCCATGACGGTCGAACAGCGCCTGGTAGGCCAGGTCGCTGCCGGCCAGCGCGCCGGTGTGGCTGAGCGCCGCCGCGGCGGCGGCCTCGGTGCGGCCGATCTTCAGCACCACGACCGGCACGTCGCGCTGTGCCGCCGCTGCCAGCGCTGCGGCGAACCCCTCGGGGTCGCGGGCGGCCTCCAGGAAGAGGCCGATCACCTTCACCTCCGGCCGGGTCAGCGCATAGCGGACATAGTCGGCGACGGTGGCGGTCAGCTCTACGCCGGGCGAGACGGCGAGCGCGTAGCGCAGCCGCTCATCGTTGTGCATGAGCGCGCCGAAGACGCTGCCGGAATGCGCCACCAGGGCGATCGGGCCGGGGTCGCGCCGGCGCGGGCTGGGGAAGCCGCAGATCCAGACGCGGTCGAGGTCGTTGTAGAAGCCCATGCAGTTCGGGCCGCACACCGCCATGCCGTGCGCCGCCGCAATCGCGCGCAAACGGCCGATCAGCCCGCCCCCGCCCGCCTCCTCTTCCAGCATCCCCGAAGCGAACATCACCGCCGCCCCGGCGCCGGCGGCCGCGGCATCCGTCAGCGCCGCCTCCAGCCGCTCGTTGCGCACCGCCAGCACCGCGAGGTCCGGCGGCGCGTCCAGATCCGCAAGGCGCGGGACGCAGCCTATGCCCTCGATCTCCCGGTAGTTCGGATTGACGGCGGTGAGGCTTCCCGCGAAGCCGCCGCGCAGCAGCATACGGATGACGCCGTTGCCCGGCGTGTTCTCGCGCGGGCTGGCGCCGACGATGGCGATCCGCCGCGGCGCCAGCAGGCGTTCGAGGCGCCGATCAGACACTTCCGCCAAGCCGGTCAGCCCAGCTGCAAGCGGTTCCACTCGTCCTCGTATTTTGCGGAATAGAAGGCCGCCTGCTCCTCGTCGAGGATCAGCATGCGGCTGGCATTCTCCGGCGCGGTGACCAGCCATTTCCGCTGCTCGGGCGTGCCTTCGGCGGCGACGGTGCCGAGCACCGGCCCGTAGCTGCCGAAATCGAGCAGGCTGCGCTGCGCCTCCGGCGAGATGGCGAAGTTCATCGCCGCCATGGAAATCCGCGAATTCTTGGTCCCCCGCGGCACCACCCAGGCATTGCCCCAGGCGATGCCGTCCTCATAGGTCATCGTCACCGGCGCCTTCTCCTTCATCGCGGCGATGATGCGGCCTGACCAGGCCGAGGAGAGCGCCAGCTCGCCGGTGGACAGCAGCTGCGGCGGCTGCGCGCCGGCGGTCCACCAGAGCTTCACGTTCGGCTTCAGCTCGCGGATCTTGTCCATGGCGAGCTTCACCTTGTCCTCGGTGACCGGAAAGACCTCGTTGCGCGGCGTGCCGGCGGCGAGCAGCGCCGCTTCGTAATTATAGTAGAACGGCTTGTACAGCCCGCGCGCACCGGGGAAGGCCTTGACGTCCCAGAAATCCTTCCACGAAGCGGGACCCTTTCCCGCGGGGAAGGCGTCGGTGTTCCAGGCGATCACCGTGGCTCCCGTCGAGGTGTAGATGCCCTTGGAGGTGACCCAGCGCTGGTCCAGCGCGTGGGCGTTCGGGATCAGGCTCATGTCGAGCGGCTCGAGCAGGTCGGCACCCTGGAAGATGAAGCGGCCGCCGACATCGACCAGGTCCCATTCCGGCGCGCCGGCCTCCACCATCGCCTTCAGCTTGGCGTAGTTGGTCGGCGCCGCGCCGACCACTTCAAAGCCCTCCTTGTGGGCGAACGGGTCGAGCAGCGCGTTCTTCTCGAGATCGCTCAGCGCCCCGCCCCAGGAGCAGAATACCAGCCGCCCATCGGCGTGCGCCCGGCCGGGCATGGCGGCCAGCGCACCCGAACCGGCGAGGGCGAGGAGTTGGCGTCGGTTCAGCATCAGTGCCTCCTGGTTCACGTCGCTTCGCGTTCAGATCGCTTCGGGCAGGATGACGACATCCCCGTCATTCCAGCTGATTTCCACCTCCTCGGCCGGCGGCGACACGAAGCCGAGCCGGCGCGACCACAGCGTGGTGCCATCGCCGAGCGCCAGGCGCAATGCCGTGATCTCGCCGAGGAAGACCCGCTCGACGACCCGCGCGGCAAGCCCGCCGGTCCGCTCGTGGACGTGCTCGGGGCGGATCAAGGCCGCCGCGGCGGCGCCGACCGCCAGCCCCGGAGCGGCCCGGCCGACGATCGGGCCAGCGGACCCCGCCAGCACCGCCCGCCCCGCCTCGATGGCCGTCACCCGGCCCGGGAGGAGGTTGGACTCGCCGAGGAAGCGGGCGACGAACGTGTCGGCCGGCTCCGCGTAGAGCGCCTGCGCCGTGCCGATCTGCACCACGCGCCCGGCGCGCATCACGGCGATGCGGTCCGACATCACCAGCGCCTCTTCCTGATCGTGGGTGACGTAGAGCGTGGTCCGCGGGCGCGCGACGTGCATGCGGCGGATCTCCAGCTGCACGTCGCGGCGCAGCTGCCGGTCCAGCGCGCCGAGCGGCTCGTCCATCAGCAGGATGTCCGGCTCGATGACCAGGGCGCGGGCCAGCGCCACCCGCTGCTGCTGGCCGCCGGAGAGGGCGCGCACCGGCCGTCGCGCCAAGCCCTCGAGCTGCAGCTGCGCCAGGCTCGCCGCCACCCGGCGGCGGATTTCCTCCCGCGCCAGGCCGCGGACCTGTAGCCCGTAGGCGACGTTGCCGGCGACGTCCATGTGCGGAAACAGCGCGTAGCTCTGAAACACCATGCCCATGTTGCGCCGCCGTGGCGGCAGCCCGGTGATGTCGCGCCCGTCGATAAGGATGCGCCCGCCCGAGGGCTCGACATAGCCGGCGCAGAGGTTGAGCAAGGTGGTCTTGCCCGAGCCGGACGGCCCGAGCAGGCTGACGAACTCGCCCGAGGCGATGGCGAGATCGACCGGGCGCAGCGCCTCGACCGCCCCGAAGCTCTTCCAGAGGCCCTCGAAGACCACCCCGGTCACTGTGCCCGCTCACCGCCGAGCAGCCGGCCGAGCACCGCGCCGAGGATCGCCAGCACGATCATGACGGTCGCCGCCACGGTGACCAGCGGGGTGAACTCGACGCGCACCTGCTCCCAGATCAGCACCGGCAGCGTCTTCACCGCGGGGCCGGACAGAAAGATCGCCAGCACCACCTCGTCGAAGGAGGTCACGGCGGCGAACACCGCGCCGCCGGCGATCCCCGGCAGGATCAGCGGCAGGGTGATGGTGCGGAAGATCCGCCAGGGCGCGGCGCCGAGCCCGGAAGCGGCCAGCGCCAGCCGGGGGTCGAGGGCGGCGAGCGAGACCCCCACGGTCAAAGCGACGTAGGGCACGGCCAGCATGGCGTGGGCCAGCACCAGGCCGGCGATCGAGCCGACCAGCCCGAAGCTGCGCGCCAGGGCGTAGAGGCCGACCGCCAGGACGATCACCGGGGCCACCAGCGGGCCGACGAACAGCCCGGTCGCCAGCAGTCGAGCCCGTGCCGGCAGCCGCGCCAGGCCGAGCGCCGCGGCGGTGCCGGTCAGCACGGCGAGCAGGCCGCCCAGTGCCGCGACCTCCAGGCTGGTGAGCAGGGCGTGCAGCCAGGCCGGGTCGGCCCGGAACGCCGCCCACCAGCGCAGCGACCAGGCCAGCGGCGGCAGGCGCACGAAGCTGCCGGCGCTGAACGCCACCGGCACGATGGCCAGGATCGGCAGCACCAGGAAGGCGGCGACCGCCCCCGCGAAGGCGTCGAGCGCCAGGCTGCGCCGCATCAGCGCGCCGTGGCCAGCGTGCCGGCCGGCAGGAACCGCCCGACCGCCGCGACGGTCACTCCGGCCATCGCCAGCAGCACCATGGAGGCGGCGGCGGCCAGCGGCCAGTCCAGGCGCTCATTGACGAAGCCGTCGATCAGGATGGGCAAGGTGGTGTCGCCAGGGCCGCCGAGCAGCGCCGGTGTCACGAAGAAGCCCAGGGAAAGCAGGAACACGAACGCGCCGGCGGTGGCAACGCCCCGCGCGGCCAGCGGCAGCAGCACGCGCGCAAACGTCGTCGCTCGCGAGGCGCCCAGCCCGTCGCTCGCCAGCAGCAGCGCCGGGTCGATGCGCAGCAGCGCCGCGTGGATCGGCAGCACGGCGTAGGGGATCAGCACGTGGGTCATGCCGATCACCACGCCGGCGGTGTTGAACAGCAGCGGCAGGGGGTGCGCGATCAGGCCGAGCTCCAGCAGCGCCCGGTTGATCGGGCCGTTGCGTTC
>JAFAYM010000264.1 GCA_019240395.1 Acidisphaera sp.
GATCATGTAGAAGGTGGTGGTCTTGCCGGCGCCGTTCGGCCCGAGCAGGCCGACCGCCTCGCCGCGGCGCACCGAGATCGAGACGTTCCGCACGACCGGGCGCTTCTTGTAGGTCTTGCCGACGCCGCTCGCCAGCAGGCCCACGCCGGCGCCGATCTCCGGCAGGGCCCCGGCCTTGCTCATGAGGCGGCCGGTCGGCACGACGCGCAATCCCGTCATGGTTTGCCCCCCGCCGGCATCTTGCCGGTCGGGCCCGCCGGCATGCTGCCGGTCGGGCTCCCCGCCGGCGGGTTGTTTCCCGAGGCCGCCTTGCCGCCGGGCTGGGAGGCTGCGGCCTGCGCGTCGTTGGGCATGATCAGGCCGTGCACGCGTTCGCTCGGCCCGGAGATCAGGGTGGCGATACCGGTCTTCATGTTGACGATGGCTGCCGGGCCGTTCACCTGGTTCTGGCCGCGGGTGATGCGGACATGACCGAGCAGCCGGGCGATGCCGGTATCGGGAACGTAGACGCCGCGGTCGCCATAGACGATCTCGGTGGCGGTGCGGACCTGCACGTTGCCGAAAGCCTCGACGCGCTGCAGCTTGCCGGCGACCGCCAGCGGATCGGCGGGCGCGCCGGAAGCCGGCGTATGGGCGGCCGCCGGCCGGGCTGCCGGAGCCGGTCGTCCCGACGCATTCGCGTTCTGGCTGCTGGCGTTCTGGCCGGGTGCATTCGGGTCGGTGGTGTAGCCGACCAGGGTATCGCCGGCGAGCCGCCGTCCGTCATTGGTCACCACCACGGCGTTGCCGCGGCCGACCATCATGTGCCTCTGCGACCAGTATTCCATGTCGTCGCGCGCGGTCATGATCTCCTGCGGTGTCTGCACCTTCAGCGCGTGGCCGGTCATCACCAGCACCGCCTGGTCCATGTCATAGACCGCCTTGTCGCCCCAGGCCTGGTCGGTGGCGGTGAAGATATGGACGTTGCCGATTGCGTCGAGCCGGTAGATCTCGTTGCCCTCGGTATCGTCCGTGGCGATGCCGGAACCGCCGGGGGCAGGGTGGGCCGCCGCCTGCACCGGCTGCGGCGCCGCGCCGGCGGGTTGCGCCTTCTTGCGGTAGTGCGCGATCAGCTCGTCGGCGGTCACCGTGACGTTGTCGCGCACCGCGCGGGCGTCGCCGCGGGCTACCACCTCCTGCTCGTTCTGCAGCCAGTCGATCCCCTGCACCGCGGTCACCTCGACAGGCCCGCCATGCGAGAGGTCGATCTGCTGGGCGGCCGCCGGCCCCGCCGCCACCCCCAGCCCGAGCAGGGCTGCCAGGAAGACCGCGCCGCGCTTTTCCGTGCCCAGCTGCATCATTCCGGCCTCATTGACGGCGGCTGTTCAGGATCAGCCGCGCCGGCCCGGCGAACTGGATGGTGGAGCCCTTGTCCACCAGCGCGAAACCCATCGCGTCGAGCGTGCCGAACGGCCCCTCGGCGCTGACCGTGTCGGCGCCGGCGGCCGCCCCCTGCTTGAGGTCGATGGCGGCGGTGGCGGTGCGCATCGTGGTGCCGTCGTCGCGATACAGCACCACGTCCCCGGACAGGTCGAGCTTGCCGGAATGCTGGATATAGACGCCGTCATTGGACTGCAGCATCAGCCAGGTGCCGTTCGCCTCGGTCACGTCGCCCTTCGGTGTCGTCAGGTCCACCCGTTCGGGGCTGACCTGCACCGCCGTCGCCGCGGTGAGGGTGTAGGGGCGCCCCCGCTCGTCGACGCCGCGGTAGCGTGCGTCCAGCAGGCGGCCGCCATCGACGCCCATCAGCCGGTGCAGCGCCTGGCGTCCCGCTTCCTGCACTTGCTCGAGCTGCGGCCACATGACGATGGCGGTCAGCAACGCCAGCGCGGCCACCGGCAGCAGCCGCTTGCTCCACAGCACCAGCAGGCGGCGGCGGGCGATCGCGTGCTGCGTGATCGTGCGTGCCAGCGGCCTGTTCCCGCGCTGGCCGAGCAGGCGCTCGCTCCGCCGATCGGCGGGGCCGGGTCGCCCGATCCTGCCTGGGGAGCCGGCATCCCCGGATGAGGAGGTGGAGGACGGCGGCACGCTCAGGCCACTCCCGCCCGCAGCAGATCATGGATGTGCAGGATGCCGAGCGGCGGCGCCGGCGCCCGCCCGCCGCCCTCGAGCACGAACAGGCTGGTGATCGGCCGCACCCCGGCGTTCATCTCGCGCAGCGCATCGACCGCCAGGGCGTCGGGGCCGATGCAGCGGGGCGCGCGGTTCATGATGCTGCCGACCCGACGCGCCAGCAGGTCCGGCCCCATGGCGCGGCGCAGGTCGCCGTCGGTGACGATGCCGACGAGATGGCCGGAGCCGTCGGTCACGCCGAGGCAGCCGAAGCGCTTTTCCGTCATCGTCAGCAGCGCCTGCTGCATCGGCACGTCCGGCGAGGCCAGCGGCAGCGCCTCGCCGACATGCATGAGCTCGCGGACGCGTCGCAGCCGTGCCCCCAGCCGGCCGCCGGGATGGAAGGTGCGGAAGTCGGTCGCGGTGAAGCCGCGCCTGGTCAGCAGCGCCACCGCCAGGGCATCGCCGAGCGCCATCTGCATGGTGGTGCTGGTGGTCGGCGCCAGGCCCATCGGGCAGGCCTCCGGCGTGGACGGCAGCAGCAATGCGACATCCGCGGCGCGCGCCAGGGTGGAGCCGGCGCGGCCGGTGATCGCCACCAGCGGCAGGCCGAAGCGGCGGGCATGCGCCACCAGGTCGGCGAGCTCGACGGTCTCGCCGGAGTTGGACAGCGCCAGCACCGCGTCCCCGGCGACGATCATGCCGAGATCGCCGTGCGAGGCTTCGGCAGGGTGGACGAACAGCGCCGGCGTGCCGGTCGAGGCGAACGTCGCGGCCACCTTGCGCGCGACATGGCCGGACTTGCCCATCCCGGAGACCACCACCCGGCCCTGGGCGGCGGCGAACAGGGCGACGGCCTGCGTGAAGGCGGCATCGAGAGCATCGGCCAGGATGCGCAGCGCCGCTGCCTCCTTGCCGAGCACCGATCGGGCAACCTCCAGGTCGCCGTCCCCAAGCTGGAATCGGCCGGTATCGAGTGCGCTGGCCACGGCGGACATTCGGTCGATCGGCTCCTCTGTCGGGCGGCGTACTAGGTGACAGGCGGTATCGGGTCAATCACCGCCGCCTTAACGAAGTGTTACCCCCGACAAGATTCGTGCCAGAGTCGTGCGCAATCTTGACTAATGGGCAAAAATGTCGGGCTGCTCGTAACCCAGCAGGTCGAGCTGCGCGCGCGCCGGCAGGAAGCCGAAGCAGGCCTGCGCCAGCCCCAGCCGGCGCTCGCGCACCAGCAGCGCCTCCAGTCGGTCCCACAATGCGTGCAGATGCAGCACGTCCGACGCGGCATAGGCGAGCTGCTCGGCGCTCAGCTCGGCTGCCCCCCAGTCCGATGTCTGCTGCTGCTTGGAAAGCTCGACGCCGAGCAGCTCGCGGCAGAGGTCGCGCAGCCCGTGCCGGTCAGTGAAGGTGCGGGCGAGCTTCGCGGCGATCTTGGTGCAGCGCACCGGGGCGACGGTGATCGCCAGGCTGCGCTGCAGAATCGCCACGTCGAAGCGGGCGAAGTGCATCAGCTTGACCGTGTCATGGTCGGCCAGCATCGCCTTCAGGTTGGGGCAATCCGCCCCGCGGCCGCCGAGGGCGGCGGGCACGATCTGCACGAGATGAGCGTGGCCGTCGCCGGCCGAGAGCTGCACCAGGCAGAGCCGGTCGCGATGCGGGTTGAGGCCCATCGTCTCGGTGTCGACGGCGACCACCGGGCCCAGGCGCAGCCCATCCGGCAGGTCGTGCCGGTGCAGATGGATCGTGCCGTTCGCCATGAACTGGGTGATGCCCGCCAATGCGTTCACTCTCGGTCGCCGGTACGTATGGTGCCCAGGAGAAGACTCGAACTTCCACGACCTTGCGGCCACAGGTACCTGAAACCTGCGCGTCTACCAATTCCGCCACCTGGGCATCCCGTTCCGGGCATCGGTACGCGGGTCGCGGGCGATGTACCCCCTGGCCCGGGGAGCCGTCAACACGTCCCGGCTGGCCTTGCATGGCCGTGCCGCATATCAAGTCGCAGGAGTTCGGGTGCGGGAGCGGGCGGCATGGCGACGCGCAGCGTGGCGACGGTATTCGGCGGATCGGGCTTCATCGGGCGCTACGTCGTCAAGCGGCTGGCGGCGGCGGAGTACGTGGTGCGGGTCGCGGTGCGTGACACCGCCGGCGCGCTGTTCCTCAAGCCGATGGGCCGGGTCGGCCAGGTGGTGCCGCTGTATGCCTCGCTCGGCGAGCCGGCGACGGTGCAGCGGGCCGTCGAGGGAGCCGACCTCGTCGTCAACCTCGTCGGCATCCTGGCGGAGCGCCGGCGCGGCGATTTCGAGCGGGTGCAGGCCGAGGGCGCCGGGCGAGTGGCGCAGCTGGCCGCCGCCGCTGGCGTCGGCCGCCTGGTGCACCTCTCGGCGATCGGCGCCGATGCGAACGCCCGCAGCCGCTATGCCGCGAGCAAGGGCCGCGGCGAGGCGGCGGTGCGCGCGGCCTTCCCCGGTGCCACGATCCTGCGCCCCTCGGTGGTGTTCGGCCCGGAGGATGCCTTCTTCAACCGCTTCGGCCAGATTGCCGAGAGGCTGCCGGTCATGCCGGTGATCGCCGGGGCGACGAGGTTCCAGCCGGTCTATGTCGGCGACGTCGCCGACGCCGTCATGGCCGCCCTGGGCAGGCCCGAGACGTCCGGGCAGCTCTACGAGCTGGGCGGGCCGCGAGTCTGGAGCTTTCGCGAGATCCTCGCCTACATCCTGGTCGTCACCTGGCGCCGGCGGCGGATGATCGAGCTGCCGATGGGCCTGGTGCGGCTGCAGGCCGCGGTCCTCGAGCACCTGCCGGGCAAGCTGCTGACCCGCGACCAGCTGCTGCTCCTGGAGCGGGACAATGTGGTGACATCAGGCGCAAAAGGACTCGCCGACCTCGGGGTCACGCCGACGCCGGCCGAGCTCGTCGTTCCGGATTACCTGCGCCGCTACCGCCCGGGCGGCGGCCGCAGCGGGATCATCCCGGCTTAGGGCCGATTCGGGCCTACCTCTCGGGCCGGTTCGCGACCGGTTAACACGATTTGGTGATGACCGCCTGAGCTGGGGCAGGTTTGCTGACCTTACCGGTAGCGTACCGACCCGGGATAGCCTACGGGTGGCTTACGCGTCCGAGGCGTCCCGGCGGTGGACGGGCTCGCGCGCCGCCGGGAGACGCCAGTGGCCGATCGCATGCTGCAATTTGTCCGAGTGCCGCAGCAGACGCCCGAAAAACGGCCCGTCGAGACCCGGCGCGAGGATTTCACCGAGATCTACCGCCGCTTCGACGTGCCGCATGCCGCCGCCCAGGCCAGCCGCTGCAGCCAGTGCGGGGTGCCGTTCTGCTCGATACACTGCCCGCTTTCCAACCACATCCCGGACTGGCTGAAGCTCACCGCCGAAGGCCGGCTGGAAGAGGCCTACGAGGTCAGCAGCGCAACCAACAACTTTCCCGAGATATGCGGCCGCATCTGCCCGCAAGACCGGCTGTGCGAGGGCAACTGCGTCATCGAGAAAGGCTTCGAGAGTGTCACCATCGGCGCCGTCGAGCGCTTCATCACCGACACCGCCTTCGACCGCGGCTGGGTGCAGCCGCCGCGGCCGCGCCGGGAGCGCGCGCAGTCCATCGGCATCATCGGTGCCGGTCCGGCCGGCCTCGCCGCCGCCGAGCAGCTGCGCCGCGTCGGCTACCAGGTGCACGTCTATGACCGCCACGACCGCGTCGGCGGCCTGATGATCTACGGCATTCCCGGCTTCAAGCTGGAAAAGGAGATCGTCCTGCGCCGCTGGCGGCTGCTGGAGGAGGGCGGGATCGTCTTCCACCTCGAGAGCGAGATCGGTCCGGCGCTCCCGCTTGCCGAGCTGCGGGCGCGCCATGCCGCGGTGTTGATCGCAACCGGCGTGTATCAGGCGCGCGACATCGGCGGTCCCGGCGCCGGGCTTCCCGGCATCGTGCCGGCGCTGACCTATCTGACCGCCTCCAACCGGCTGGGGCTGGGCGATACCGTGGCGGACTTCGCCTCCGGCACCCTGGACGCGCGGGGCAAGCACGTGGTGGTGATCGGCGGCGGCGACACCGCCATGGATTGCGTGCGGACCGCGGTGCGCCAGGGCGCCGCCTCGGTGAAGTGCCTGTATCGCCGCGACCGGGCCAACATGCCGGGCTCGATGCGCGAGGTCCGCCACGCCGAGGAAGAGGGCGTGGAGTTTGTCTGGCTCTCCGCCCCGGAGGCGTTCACCGGCGGCGACGCCGACGGGACGGTGGAGCGGGTGCGCGCCGTGCACATGCATCTCGGCCTGCCCGACGCCTCCGGCCGCCAGTCCGTCGAAGCCGTCGCGGGCAGCCATTTCAGCCTACCCGCCGATCTCGTCATCAAGGCGCTGGGCTTCGATCCCGAGGATCTGCCGCGGGCCTTCGGCGAGAAGGCGCTCGAGGTCAGCCGCTGGGGGACGCTCAAGGTGAACCAGCGAAGCTTGATGACCAGCCTGCCCGGGGTGTTCGCCGCGGGCGATATCGTGCGCGGCGCCAGCCTGGTGGTCTGGGCGATCCGCGACGGCCGCGACGCGGCCGTGCAGATGCACGCCTGGTTGCAGCAGGACGCCATCGTTTCGGCAGCCGCGGAGTGAGTGAGATGAAGGTCAGGGAATCCGGCGGCGAATTCATCACATCGTGGCACGCCAACACCGCGGCGCTGCGCGATACCTACGATGCCGCTCAGGAGCACGACGCGTGCGGCGTCGGCTTCGTCGCCGCACTCGATGGCAAGCCCCGGCGCGACGTGGTGCAGGCCGGCATCGACGCGCTGCGCGCGGTGTGGCACCGCGGTGCCGTCGACGCCGACGGCAAGACCGGCGACGGCGCCGGCATCCACATCGAGATCCCGCAGGATTTCTTCGCCGAAGTGGTGGAGCGCAGCGGCGACAGGGTCAAGGACGGCCGCATCGCCGTCGGCCAGGTGTTCCTGCCGAAGACCGATCTCTCCGCCCAGGAGCGCTGCCGACAGATCGTCGAGACCGAGATCCTCGCACTCGGCTACGCCATCTACGGTTGGCGACAGGTGCCGATCGACGCCGCCTGCATCGGCGAGAAGGCCAATGCCACGCGTCCCGAGATCGAGCAGATCATGATCTGGAACGCCGCCCGCACCGCCGAGGCGGAGTTCGAGCGCGATCTCTATGTCATGCGCCGCCGCATCGAGAAGCAGGCGCTCGCCGCCGGCATCGCCGAGCTGTATTTCTGCTCACTGTCGTCGCGCTCGATAATCTACAAGGGCATGTTCCTGGCGGAGAGCCTGAGCGAGTTCTACCCCGACCTGCGCGATCCGCGCTTCGTCAGCCGCTTCGCCATCTACCACCAGCGCTATTCCACCAACACCTTCCCGACCTGGCGGCTCGCCCAGCCGTTCCGCACGCTGGCCCATAACGGCGAAATCAACACCGTCGTCGGCAACATCAACTGGATGAAGAGCCACGAGACGCGGCTCGCCGACGCCGCGCTCGATCCGTTCATGGACGACGTCAAGCCGGTGATCCAGGGCGGCGGCTCGGACACCGCGACGCTCGACAACGTCTTCGAGCTGCTGCTGCGCGGCGGGCGCGACGCGCCGATGGCGAAAGCGCTGCTGATCCCGGCGAGCATCGGCCAGGACGCGACGATGCCGCAGGCGCATCGCGACATGTTCCTCTATTGCAACGCCGTCATGGAGCCGTGGGACGGGCCGGCGGCGATCGCCGCCACCGACGGGCGCTGGGTGATCGCCGGCCTCGACCGCAACGGCTTGCGGCCGCTGCGCTACACCATCACCGGCAACGACCTGCTGATCGTCGGCTCGGAAACCGGCATGGTGAAGGTGAACGAGCTGGAGATCGTCGCCAAGGGCCGCGTCGGCCCGGGGCAGACGATCGGCGTCGATCTCGATCACGCCCGCTTCTACCGCGACGGCGAGCTCAAGGACATGCTTGCGGCGCGGCAGGATTTCGCGGCTTGGACGCGCCGTACCGTCAGCATCGACCACATCGTCAAGACCGACGCGCCCGAGCCGGTCGCCTTCGAGGGCGAGGCGCTGCGCCGGCGCCAGCTCGCCATCGGCACCTCGCTCGAGGATCTCGAGCTGATCCTGCATCCCATGGTGGAGGACGCCGCCGAGGCGATCGGCAGCATGGGCGACGACACGCCGGTCGCCGTGCTGTCGGAGCGCTATCGCGGCCTGCACCATTATTTCCGCCAGACCTTCAGTCAGGTGACCAACCCGCCGATCGACAGCCTGCGCGAGACGCGGGTGATGACGCTGAAGACGCGGCTCGGCAATCTCGGCAACGTGCTCGACGAGGATGCCAGCCAATGCGACATGCTGCAGCTGGAAAGCCCGGTTCTCTCGAACGCCGAATTCACGGCGATGCGCGCCTTCATGGGCGCCTCGGCCGCGGAGGTGGACTGCACCTTCCCCGCCGTTGCCGGGGAGGCCGGGCTGCGCGCGGCGCTCGAGCGCATCCGCCGCGAGGCGGAGGAGGGCATCCGCGCCGGCGCCACCCACGTCATCCTGACCGACGAGGCGATGGGGCCGGAGCGGGCGCCGATCCCGATGATCCTGGCCGCCGGCGGCGTGCACACGCATCTCGTGCGCCAGTCGCTGCGCACCTTCACCAGCCTGAACGTGCGCTCCGCCGAGTGCCTGGACGTGCATTATTTCGCCGTGCTGATCGGCGTCGGCGCCACCACGGTGAATGCCTATCTCGCGCAGGAATGCATCGCCGACCGCCATCGCCGCGGCCTGTTCGGCACGATCAGCCTGAAGACCGCGGTGCAGCGCTACAAGAAGGCCGTCGACAAGGGCCTGCTGAAGACGATGTCCAAGATGGGCATCTCCGTCATCTCCTCCTATCGCGGCGGCTATTGTTTCGAGGCGATCGGCCTGTCGCGCGCGCTCGTCGCCGAGTTCTTCCCCGGCATGCAGTCGCGCATCTCCGGCATGGGGCTCGCCGGCATCGCCGGCAAGGTGCTCGGCCTGCACGACGTGGCGTGGAACGAGGATGTGGTGACGCTGCCGGTCGGCGGCATCTACAAGCTGCGCCGGCGCGGCGAGACGCACGCCTTCGACGGGCCGCTGATCCACATGCTGCAATCCGCCGTCGCCAGCGATAGCTACGCCGTCTATCGCCGCTATGCCGAGGCGATCCGCCGCATGCCGCCGGTGGCGCTGCGCGACCTGCTGGATTTCCGCACGGATGCGCGCCTTGGCGGCCGCACGCCGATACCGGTGGACGAGGTCGAAAGCGTCACGGAAATCCGCAAGCGCCTGCTCTCGCCCGGCATTTCGCTGGGCGCGCTGAGCCCGGAGGCGCACGAGACGCTGTCGATCGCGATGAACCGCATCGGCGCGCGCTCCGACAGCGGCGAGGGCGGCGAGGATCCGGCGCGTGCACGGCCGCGGCCGAACGGCGATAATGCGTCCTCCGCGATCAAGCAGATCGCCTCCGGGCGCTTCGGCGTGACCGCCGAATACCTCAACGCCTGCCGCGAGATCGAGATCAAGGTGGCGGAGGGCGCCAAGCCGGGCGAGGGCGGGCAGCTTCCCGGTTTCAAGGTCAGCGGCCTGATCGCCAAGCTGCGCCACGCCACGCCGGGCGTCAGCCTGATCAGCCCGCCGCCGCACCACGATATCTATTCCATCGAGGACTTGGCGCAGC
>JAFAYM010000277.1 GCA_019240395.1 Acidisphaera sp.
CCGGCTGGTATTACGCAAAGGTCCCGCTTTCGCGGGGGTCCACGCCGCACATGGGATCCCGCTTCGCTGATGTGACGGCCATGGGTCGGCGCGCCCGAGAACTGGTACTAGAGCGTGTGACTTCGTGTGTGCGAAGTCATCCCGCGCTAGACCTTCTCCACCTGGCTGTATTCCAGCTCCACCGGCGTGGACCGGCCGAAGATCGAGACGCTCACCTTCACCCGGCCCTTCTCCTCGTCGACCTCCTCGACGGTGCCGTTGAAGCTGGTGAACGGGCCGTCGGCGACGCGGACCTGCTCGCCCACCTCGAACAGGATCGCCGGACGCGGGCGCTCCACGCCCTCGGCGGTCTGCTTCATGATGCGCTCTGCCTCGGCGTCGCTGATCGGGCTCGGCCGCGTCTTGCTGCCGAGGAAGCCGGTGACCTTCGGCGTGTCCTTCACCAGGTGCCACGCCTCGTCGCTCAGCTCCATCTTCACCAGCACGTAGCCCGGGAAGAACTTCCGCTCGGCATTCACCTTCTGGCCGCGGCGCAGCTCGACCACCTCCTCGGAGGGCACCAGCACCTCTTCGATCTGTTCGGCCAGCCCCTTCTGCGCCGCCTGCTCCTTGAGCTGCTGGGCGATCTTCTTCTCGAAGCCGGAATAGACGTGCACCACGTACCAGCGCTTGGCCATGCCGTCCTCCTCAAACGCCGACGCCGAACAGCGCCCGCACGCCGACCCCGACGATCTGGTCGATGATGAAGAAGAACGCCGCCGCCGCCGCCCCCATGGCAAACACCAGGCCGGTGGTGACCAGCGTCTCGCGCCGGCTCGGCCAGGTGACCTTCGACACCTCGCTGCGCACCTCGCGCACGAACTTCACCGGATCCACCGCCACGCGCCTCTATCTCCTATGGGAAAACACACCCTAGCACCGCCGGTTGGCAGGGGTGGAAGGTCTCGAACCCTCAACCTCCGGTTTTGGAGACCGGCGCTCTAGCCAATTGAGCTACACCCCTGCACGGCGGCGCGCTGCGGCGGTAGACACAATGCGCCGCCCCGCCTGTCAAGCCCGCGCCCCGCTTGCCGCCGTGCCGGCCACGGTCTATCTCGGCGGTGCGCCGGGGTGCGGACGTAGCTCAGCTGGTAGAGCATGAGCCTTCCAAGCTCAGGGTCGCGAGTTCGAACCTCGTCGTCCGCTCCACCCCCGCCTCGGTGCGCCACCTCAGCCGGCCAGCCTCTCGGTCTCCGGATCCTGGCCGAGCGCCTGCGCCAGCCTGTCGAGGCGCCGCAGCACGCTCTCTCCGGCGAACATGCCGCTGTTCTCGGCCAGTCCCAGGATCACCCGCCCCGGCTCGACGCGAAGCCGTGTCCCCGCCAGCATCTCCGGCGTGCCCGCCGACAGCGTGTAGGCCAGCCGCAGCGCCGCGCCCAGCGCCTCCGCCCGATGCGCCGAGGCCACGTCGAGCAGCAGCCGCGCCGGCGCCAGGAACCCGCTGCCCACCTCCGCCTCGTAGCGCGTCGCCACGGTGAGCGCGAGGAAGGCGCGCGCATGGTGGTCGAGGCCGACGCCGGGCTGGCGCAGCACGCGCAGGAACGCCTGCTCCGCGCGAAACTCCGGATGGTCGCGGCTGCCGATGTCGGACATCCAGCAGGCGGCCTCGCGCAGCCGCCGCATCTGCGGCGTGTCCGCCGGGAAGAGCGGGTCGGTCCAGCCGAGCAGCGCCGGCGGCAGCGCGGTGTCGCGGCCCAGCCGCCGCGCGTAGTCGCGCCCCGCCGCCAGCAGCGGGTCCTGCCGGCGCACGTCCTCGGGCATCCGGCGCAGGAACCAGCCCTCGCGCAGGCCATTGGCGCTGAACACCACCCGCCGCGCCGCAGTGGCGCGCAGCAGGCGCCGCAGCACCACCGCGGCAAATGGAAGATCATCGATCCGCCGCCGCGACAGCCCGGGCAGCCGCTCCAGCGCCCGCCGCCCGGCGCCGGCGACGACGCCGGTCAGGTCCCGCGCCTCCTCGCGCCGGATCGTGTAGTGGTGGACCATGTTCAGGGGATAGCCGGTCTGCGCCATGTGGATGCGCGCCAGCGCCCGCCAGGCGCCGCCGACGAGGTACAGGTCGCCCTCCACCCCCTCGGCCAGCCAGGGAACGCCGGCGAGATCCTGCTCGACGATCGCCCGCGCCCGCACCGGATCGCCGCCGGCGCGGTCGGACAGCCGGATCACCCCGAGACCCAGCGTGTGTGCGGCCCCGGTGGTGCCCTCGCGCAATCGCACCACTTCGAGCGAGCCGCCGCCGATATCGGCGAGGATGCCGTCGGCGGTGGGAATGCCGCACAAGACGCCCGCGGCGGCCAGCCCCGCCTCCTCCTCGCCCGACAGGATGCGGATCGGCACGCCGGGCAGCCGGCCCTCCAGTTCGGCGACGAAGGCCCGGCCGTTTGCCGCGTCGCGCACCGCCGCCGTCGCCAGCACCTCGAACGGGTCCGCCCGCATAGCCCGCGCCACCGCCTGGTAGCGGGTCATCACGGTCAGCGCCTGCGCCACTCCCTCCTCGTTCAGCCGCCCCGTCGATTGCAGGCCGCGGCCGAGGCGCAGCACGGCCTTCTCGTTGAAGATCGGCACCGGATTGCGGCTGCGACCCTCGAAGACCACGAGCCGCACCGAGTTGGAGCCGAGATCGACCACGCCGCAGCGCAGCTCCGCCCGCTCCGGCTGGGACATCAAGGCGGCGCGTCAGTCTTCGAGGACGCGGTCCGGCCGGCGCACGTGCACCAGCGCGGCGCCGATCGGCCCGTGCAGCGCCGAGCCGCGGCCCGACAGGGAAGGATTGGTCATGAAATAGTCATGCGCGGAGATCGGCTTCTTGCCCGGCGGCACGCGGTGCCAATGCCCCTCCGGCATCAGCTCCCATGACTGCATGGAGTCCTTGAGGTTCGTCACCATGATCTGATCGAGCACCTGCGCGTGGACCGTCGGGTTGTGGATCGGCACCAGCGTCTCGACACGCCACTCCATGTTGCGCGCCATCCAGTCGGCCGAACTGATATAGACGCTGGCGTAGCGGCTCGGCAGCGCGTGGCCGTTGCCGAACACGCAGATGCGGCTGTGCTCGAGAAAGCGGCCGACGATCGACTTGATGCGGATGTTCTCCGATAGCCCCGGCACGCCCGGACGCAGGCAGCAGATGCCGCGCACCACGCCCATCACCTTCACGCCGGCCTGCGAGGCCGCGTAGAGCCGGTCGATCAGCTGCTCGTCGACCAGGCTGTTCAGCTTCAACCAGATGCCGCCCGGGCGCCCGGCGCGGCAGAAACCGATCTCGCGTTCGATCAGCTCGTTCAGCACCGGCCGGATGGTGAGCGGGCTGAACGCCACCGCGTCCATGCGGTCGGGCCTGGCGTAGCCGGTCATGTAATTGAACAATCGCGCGGCGTCGCGCGTCAGATCGGGATCGCAGGTGAAGAAGCTGAGGTCGGTATAGATGCGCGCCGTGATCGGGTGATAATTGCCGGTGCCGAAATGCGCGTAGGAGCGCATCGCCCCGCCCTCGCGGCGCACCACCAGGCTGAGCTTGGCGTGCGTCTTCAGCTCGACGAAGCCGTACACCACCTGCACGCCGGCGGCTTCCAGCGTGCGGGCGAGGCGGATGTTCGCCTCCTCGTCGAAGCGCGCCCGCAGCTCGATCATCGCGGTCACCGACTTGCCGGCCTCCGCCGCCTCGATGAGCGCCTTGACGATCGGGCTGTCGCGGCTGGTGCGATACAGCGTCTGCTTCACCGCGACCACGTTCGGGTCCTGCGCCGCCTGGCGCAGGAACTGCACCACCACGTCGAAACTCTCGAAGGGGTGGTGGACGATGATGTCCTTGGCGCGGATCGCCGCGAAGCAGTCGCCGCCGAAATCGCGGATGCGCTCGGGGAAACGCGGCGTGTACGGCGGGAACAGCAGGTCCGGCCGGTCGTCGACGATCAGCTGGCGCAGATCGGCGACCCCGAGGATGTTCGGCAGCACGACGATCTCGTCCTCCGGCGCGTCGAGCTCGTCGGCGACCAGGTCGCGCAGCTCGTCCGGCATGCCGGCGTTTATCGAGAGGTGGATCGCCAGGCCGCGCCGGCGCCGCTTCAGCGCCGTCTCGTAGGAGCGGACGAGGTCTTCCGCCTCTTCCTCGAACTCGACATCGGTGTCGCGGATCAGCCGGAACATGCCCCGGCCGGCGACGGTGAATCCCGGGAACAGGCGATCGAGGAACAGTCCGGCGACGTCCTCCAGCATGACGAAACGGATGCGCGAGGCGGCACCGTCGCCCGCCGGCGGCAGGCGGACGAAGCGCTCGATCTGGCTCGGCAGCGGGATCAGCGCGCGCATGCCCCCGCCCATGCCGTGCCCCTCCGGCCCGCGGCCGCCGACGCGCAGCAGCTTGAGCACCATCACCAGCCCCATGTTGGGAATGAAGGGGAAGGGATGGGCGGGGTCGATCGCCAGCGGCGTCAGGATCGGGAAAACGCGCTCCATGAACCAGCCGTCGAGCCAGCGCAGTGCCTCGGGGGTCAGCGCCTCCTGCAGACCTTCGCTGCCGAGCACCTCGATGCCGGCCTGGCGCAGCCCTTCACGCAGCTCCATCCAGGCCCGCTGCTGCACCGCCAGCAGCGCCTGGGCGCGGTGGTGGATTTCCGCCAGCTGCTGCGCCGGCGTGCGCCCGTCGGGCGACAGCGCGGTGACGCCCGCCTTTGCCTGTCCGATCAGCCCGGCGACGCGGACCGAGTAGAACTCATCGAGGTTGGAGGCGCTGATCGACAGGAAGCGCACGCGCTCGAGCAGCGGGTGGCGCGGATTGTCCGCCTCCTCGACGACGCGGTGATTGAAGTCGAGCCAGGAGAGCTCGCGATTGATGAAGCGCTCCGGCTGATCGGCGCGGATCAACGGCAGATCGCTCGGCTGCACCGGCGGCAGTTCTGCGACGTCCCTGAGCTGGGTCCTGTTCATGCCGGTCGATCCTACAGCGGATTGGGGGTTGCTGCACGAGGCGTGAGTTCGCCCAGCACCGAGGCGGCCAGCGCGCGCGTCACCCCGCCCCCGGCCGCCAGCGCCGCCGCGTCCAGCCGCGCCACCGCCTCGCGCACCGCGCCGGCGGTGCGCGGCAGGCGGAGCAGCAGCCACTCCTGCAGGGCCGGGGCGACGGGCAGCTGGCGCTCGGCGAGCAGGCGCTCGAGCAGCGCTTTCAGCAGCGCATCCTCGGGCGGGCCGATCTCGACCGCCGTGATGGCGCGCAGCCGGCTCTGGAGGTCGGCCAGCCGCACCGGCCAGCGCGACGGCGGCGTGCGGGCGGCCAGCAGCGCGGGCGTGCCGGCCTCCGCGGCGGCGTTCAGCAGGTGCAGCAGCGCGGGCTCGTCGGGACAGGCATCGGCGTCATCGATCGCGAGGCGCTCCCCGGCGATCTCCGGCAGGCCGCGCAGCGCCGGCCCGGCGAGCGGCACGGCGCCCGCCCAGAGGTGCAGGAGGTGGGTCTTGCCGCAGCCGGCCTCCCCCCACAGGGCGAGCCGGCCCTCCGGCCACTCCGCGCAGCGGGTCAGCCAGCGGCGCGCGGCCTCGTTGGAGGGCGCGGGAAGGAACTCGGCGAAAGCCGGGGTATGGGCAAACGGCAGGCCGAGCTGGCGCATCAGCGCCCCCGGTAAGAGGGGTCTGGGGACGACGGTCCCCAGCGGGTCCAGGGCAGAGCCCTGGCCTTGCTTTCCTGCCTACGCTGCGGTCCCACCCACAGTCAGCCCGCCGAGCTTGAGCGTGGGCTGCCCAACCCCGACCGGCACGCCCTGACCATCCTTGCCGCAGGTGCCGATCCCGGGGTCCAGCGCCATGTCGTTCCCGACCATCTCGACACGCGTCAGGCTGTCCGGTCCGTTGCCGATCAGGGTGGCGCCCTTCACCGGCGCGGTCACCCGCCCGTCCTCGATCAGATAGGCCTCGCTCGCCGAGAACACGAACTTCCCGGAGGTGATGTCCACCTGCCCGCCGCCGAAATTCACCGCGAACAGCCCGCGGGAGACCGAGCGGATCATCTCCTCCTGGGTATGCTCGCCCGCCAGCATGATCGTGTTGGTCATCCGCGGCATCGGCGCGTGCGCGTAGGACTGCCGGCGGCCGTTGCCGGTGGCGCGCATGCCCATCAGCCGCGCGTTCAGCCGGTCCTGCATGAAGCCGGTCAGCACGCCGTCCTCGATCAGCACGGTGCGGCTGGAGGGTGTGCCTTCGTCGTCCACGGTGATGCTGCCGCGGCGGTCGGGGATGGTGCCGTCATCGACCACGGTGACCCCCTTGGAGCCGATGCGCTGGCCCATCAGGCCGGAGAAGGCCGAGGTCTTCTTGCGGTTGAAGTCGCCTTCCAGCCCGTGGCCGATCGCCTCGTGCAGCAGGATGCCGGGCCAGCCGGCGCCGAGCACGACCGGCATCTCGCCGGCCGGCGCCGGGCGGCTTTCCAGGTTGACCAGCGCCTGGCGCAGCGCCTCGTCGACCGCCTCGCGCCAGACCGCCTCGCCGGTCACCCGGTCATAGGCGAAGCGGCCGCCGGTGCCGAAGCTGCCGGTCTCGCGCCTGCCGTCGGCTTCGACGACGACGGCGACATTGAGCCGCACCAGCGGGCGGAGGTCGGCGACGCGGCTGCCGTCGGCGCGCAGGATCTGCACCGCCTGCCACTCCCCGAACAGCGAGGCCATCACCTGCTTGACCCGGCTGTCCTTGCCGCGGGCATAGGCGTCGATGGCGCCGAGCAGGCGCGTGCGCTCGGCGAATTCCATGGCGGGCAGCGGGTTGGCTTCGGAATAGAGCCGGGTGTTGGTGGATCGCGGCGGCTCGCTGGCGGCACCGGAGTGCCCCGAGGTCACCGACCTGACGGTGGCAGCGGCCCGCCGCAGCGCGTCCTTGGAAACCTCGCCGGCATGCGCATAGCCCGTCGCCTCGCCGGCCACGGCGCGCAGGCCGAAGCCGAGCTGGGTGTCGAAGCCGGCGCTGCGGATGCGCCCGTCATCCAGGCTGAGGTGCTCGCTCTCCCGGTATTCCAGGAACAGCTCGCCGTCATCGGCGGCGGCCAGCGCCTCCCCGGTCACCCGCTCGGCCTCGGCGCGATCGAGCGCGGCATCCGGCCGATCGAAGAAGAGCCGGTCGGTCACCGCGAGCGGGGTGTCGGCGATGCTGTCCATTGGGTCTCCTGGGATGGGCGGGCTGCAGCGGAGATGAGGTGCGACGGTGCCGCGCGCAACCGGCGCGTGGCGTGCAGGCTCGCCAGGGCGGCGGTGAGCAGCAGCACGGCCAGCGTCTGGTGCAGCACGGCCAGCGCCTCGGGCACCACCAGCAGCAGCGTGGTCACGCCGAGCGCGTATTGCGCCAGCGCCAGCGCGCCGAGCGCCAGCAGGCAGCGGCGCGCTCCGGGCGGCGGGGACTGCGACAAGCCGATGCCGGCGGTCGCCAGGATCGCCAGCACGCTGAGCGTCGCCAGCACCCGGTGATCGAACTGCACGGCCGCCAGATTTTCCGTCAGGTTCCGGGCAAACGGCTCCAAGGCGGCATACCCCGCCGGCACCAGCCGGCCGTCCATCAGCGGGAAGGTGTTGTAGTCGAGCCCGGCATGCAGGCCGGCGACGAAGCCGCCGGCGATGATGGTCAGGCAGAGCAGGCCGGCCGAGACCTGGATCAGCCGGCGAGTCGGCCCGCCGCCCGGCCACCCTGCCGGGACTGGGCGCAGCAGCGACAGCCCGGTCCACAGGATCGCGGCATAGAGCGCCAGCGCCAGGGCCAGATGCACGACCAGCCGGTACTGGGAGACGGCGATGCTGTCCGGCAGGAAGCCCGAGGCCACCATGAACCAGCCGACCGCACCCTGCAGCCCGCCGAGCACGAACAGCAGGGCCAGCCGCGGCAGCAGCCGGCGGTCGATCCGCCCCTGCGACCAGAACCACAGCAGCGGCACGAAAAAGCCGAACCCGAGCAGCCGGCCCCACAGCCGGTGCACCCACTCCAGCCAGAAGATGTGCTTGAACCCGGACAGGCCGAAACCCTGGTGCAGCAGTTGGTATTGCGGGATCTGCTGGTAGAGCGCGAACAGCCGCCGCCACTCCCGCTCCGAAAGCGGCGGCAGCGCGCCGGAGACCGGCGCCCATTCCATGATCGACAGGCCCGAGCCGGTGGCGCGGGTGGCGCCGCCCAGCACGATCATCACCAGGATCATGCCGGCCATCCCCAGCAGCCAGAGCCCGACCTGGCGATCCCGTGCGGCGGGGTCGATGATTGCCATGCCCGAGCAGATAATCCGCGCCGGCCGGAGCGGCAACGCGCGGCTTGCTCGGGCCGGACCGCGGGTGCTACGCGCCGCGCCGATGGCAGACCCCGTTGTCCTCGCCCCCACGGCCGCGAGCGCCGTCCCGGCCCCGCCGGTCTCCCCGGTGCTCGTCTCCATCGTGGTGCCGGTGCGCAACGAGGGGCCGAACATCCTGCCGCTCATCGGCGAGATCCGCGCCGCCCTCGCCGATACCGCCTTGGCCGACATCCCCGCCGAGATCGTCTATGTCGATGACGGCAGCACCGATGACACCGCCGCCCGGCTGGCCGAGGCGGCCGCCCTGCCCGAGCTGCGGCTGGTCCGCCGCCGCCACCGCCGCCCCGGCGGGCAGAGTGCCGCGATCCTCACCGGCGTGCGCGCCGCCGGCGGGACCTGGATCGCGACACTCGACGGCGACGGGCAGAACGACCCGGCGGACATTCCCGCCCTGCTCGCCCGCGCGCTCGCCGAGGAGCGGGCGGGCGGCGCGCCGGTGCTGGTCACCGGGCATCGCACCCGCCGGCAGGACAGCGCCGTCAAGCGTCTCGGCTCGCGGGTCGCCAACGGGGTGCGGGCGGCGCTGCTGCGCGACCGGACCCCGGATACCGGCTGCGGGCTGAAGCTGTTCCGGCGCGACGCCTTCCTGGCGCTGCCGCATTTCGACCACATGCACCGCTTCCTGCCCGCGCTGTTCCTGGGGGCCGGCGGGCGGGCGGTGTCGGTGCCGGTGAACCACCGGTCGCGGCTGGGCGGGCGGTCGAAATACGGCACGCTCGACCGGCTGGGGGTCGGGCTGGTCGATCTGGCCGGGGTGTGGTGGCTGCTGCGCCGCTGGCCGCGCCCGGAGCTCGACCCCGGACCATGACCCTCGGCGCGGTCTGGCGCCCGGCGCTGCTGGCGATCGGGCTGGTGGCGGCGGGACTGGCGCTGCGGCTGCTGCCGGGGGAGGGCCTGCAGAGCTGGGCGGCGGCCCAGGGCCCGGTCGCCTTCGTGGCGGTCGCCGCTGCCGCCTGCGCCGTCGGCGTGCCCCGCCAGGTGGTGGCGTTTGCCGGGGGTTACGCGTACGGGCTGTGGGCCGGCAGCGGGCTCGCCCTAGCCGGCGAGGCCCTGGGCTGCGTCGCGGATTTCCTCTGGGCGCGGGCGGTGGGACGGGACTGGGCGCGGGCGCGCATGCGCGGGCGGTTCGGCGCCAGGCTGGCCCGCCTCGACGGCTTCCTCGCCGCCCAGCCCTTCACCGCGACGCTGACCCTGCGGCTGCTGCCGGTGGGCAACAACCTGGCCTTCACCCTGCTGGCCGGCGTGTCGGGGGTGGCGGCGGGGCCGTTCCTGGCCGCCTCGGTGCTCGGCTACCTGCCGCAGACCATCATCTTCGCCCTCCTCGGCGGCGGGGTGCGCGTGGACCGCGCGATGCAGCTTGGCGTGGCGGCGCTCCTGTTCGTCGCCTCGGCGCTGCTCGCCGCGCTGATGCTGCGCCGCCGCCAGATCGCCGCACTGGCCGCGGCAGCGGGCGGCCACCCGGCGACCTCGGCCTGAGCGCGGTCACCTCGGGGCTCAGTGCAAGTGCAGCCAAGCCCCGGGACGACGCCACCGGGCGGGGCCGATGACCGTCGCCGAGGCGACGCGGACCGAGTGCAGGCGGCCGTCCAGCTCACGCTCCCAGAAATCGAGGAAGCCGCGCAGCACCGGGTAGCGCGGCGCCAGGTCCAGCTCCTGCCAGATATAGCTCTGCAGCAGGCCGGGATGGTCGGGCAGGCGATACAGGATCTCGGCGGTCGTCAGGCGGTAGTCCTTGAGCTGGCGGCCTAGGGTCATGAACTCTCCTCGGGGCTCTCCGCGGGTCGGGACGCACCCGATCATGCTAGCCGCAGGTTAACGCGGCACAAGCAAAAAGCGCTTGAGAAACAAGGTGTTAGCACTCGGATGGCAGGAGTGCTGCCGAGCCGCTTGACTCGCGCAACGGTCGCGCCTAGATCGCTGGCACTCCCGCGAGGGAAGTGCCAAAAACCCCCACCGCGTGGGCCTACCAACACTCAGGAGCGATCGCGCATGAAGTTCCGTCCCCTGCACGACCGGGTCGTCGTCCGCCGGCTGAACGCCGAGGAGAAGACCGCCGGCGGCATCATCATTCCCGACACCGCCAAGGAGAAGCCGATGGAGGGCGAGATCGTCGCCGCCGGCCCCGGGGCGCGCAACGAGCAGGGCCAGATCACCGCGCTGGACGTCAAGGCCGGTGACCGCGTGCTGTTCGGCAAGTGGTCGGGCACCGAGGTCAAGATCGACGGCGAGGAGCTGCTGATCATGAAGGAGACCGACATCATGGGCATCATCGAGGGCACCGTTGCCCAGAAGCAAGCGGCCTGAGCAAGCGGCCTGAGCAGGCGGCCTGAAGCCGGCCGGCTGACCGAACACGCCTCTCCAGAACTCAAGACGACAGGGAAAGATACAGACGATGGCTGCCAAGGAAGTTCGTTTCGGCGGTGAAGCCCGCCAGCGCATGCTGCGTGGCGTCGATATCCTCGCCGACGCGGTGAAGGTGACGCTCGGCCCGAAGGGGCGCAACGTGGTGCTCGACAAGAGCTTCGGCGCGCCCCGGGTGACCAAGGACGGCGTCACCGTCGCCAAGGAGATCGAGCTCGCCGACAAGTTCGAGAACATGGGCGCGCAGATGGTGCGCGAGGTCGCCAGCAAGACCAGCGACAACGCCGGCGACGGCACCACCACGGCGACCGTGCTGGCCCAGGCGATCGTCCGCGAGGGCGCCAAGGCGGTGGCCGCCGGCATGAACCCGATGGACCTCAAGCGCGGCATCGATCGCGCGGTGACGGCGCTCGTGGAAGAGCTGCAGACCCGTTCCCGCAAGATCACCACCCCGGCGGAGACCGCCCAGGTCGGCACCATCTCGGCGAATGGCGAGAGCGAGATCGGCCACATGATCTCGGAAGCCATGCAGAAGGTCGGCAACGAGGGCGTCATCACCGTCGAGGAGGCCAAGGGCATCCAGACCGAGCTCGACGTCGTCGAGGGCATGCAGTTCGACCGCGGCTATATGTCGCCGTACTTCATCACCAACGCCGAGAAGATGGTCGCCGAGCTCGACCAGCCCTACATCCTGATCCACGAGAAGAAGCTCTCCGGCCTGCAGCCGCTGCTGCCGCTGCTCGAGGCGGTGGTGCAATCGACGCGACCGCTGCTGATCATCGCCGAGGATATCGAAGGCGAGGCGCTGGCGACGCTCGTCGTCAACAAGCTGCGCGGCGGCCTGAAGGTCGCCGGCGTCAAGGCCCCAGGCTTCGGCGATCGCCGCAAGGCGATGCTCGAGGACATCGCGACGCTGACCGGCGGTCAGGTGATCAGCGAGGATCTCGGCATCAAGCTCGAGAATGTCACCCTGCAGATGCTGGGCACGGCGAAGAAGGTGATCATCGAGAAGGAGAACACCACGATCGTCGAAGGCTCCGGCGCGGGCGAGGACATCAAGGGCCGCTGCAACCAGATCCGCGCGCAGATCGAGGAGACGACGTCGGATTATGATCGCGAGAAGCTGCAGGAGCGGCTGGCGAAGCTCGCCGGCGGCGTCGCGGTGATCCGGGTCGGCGGCTCGACCGAGGTCGAGGTGAAGGAGCGCAAGGACCGGGTGGACGACGCGCTGCACGCGACCCGCGCGGCCGTCGAGGAAGGCATCGTCCCGGGCGGCGGCGTGGCGCTGGCCCGCGCCGGATCGATCCTGGCCGAGCTGCAGGCCGAGAACTCGGACCAGAAGTTCGGCATCGAGATCGTCCGCCGGGCGGTGCAGACGCCGCTGCGCCAGATCGCCGAAAACGCCGGCGAGGACGGTGCCGTGGTTTCCGGCCGCGTGCTGGCCAACGACGGATACAACCACGGCTTCGACGCGCAGACCGGGGAGTACAAGGATCTGGTGGCGGCCGGCATCATCGACCCGACCAAGGTGGTGCGGGCGGCGCTGCAGCACGCCGGCTCGGTCGCCGGCCTGCTCATCACCACCGAGGCGATGGTGGCCGAGCGCCCGGAGAAGAAAGCCGCCATGCCGGCGGGCGGCGGCGGCATGGGTGGGATGGGCGGCATGGGCGGCATGGGCGACATGGACTACTGAGGCGGCGCGGCGGGGGGCACTGCCCCTCGCCGGACCTTCCGGCGTTTACGTCGCATTGCCGCACGTCACTTCGACTGGCGGCGGGAGGCCAGGAGCTTGTCGCGGGCTTCCTTCTGCCGGGCCAGCGCGTCATCCGCCCGCTTCTTGCGCTCGAGATCGGCGTCGAGGCCAGGCTTGAACTGTCGCTTGCGCGGGACCTTCTCCGAGGTCTTGATGCCCGACAGCAGCGAATGGCCGAACATCGCGGTCGAGCTGGTGTCGATGCTGGGATAGACGATCGGCGGCCCGCCGACATCGATCATCATCCCCGAGCCGAGTTCCGGCGCGTGTCGTGCATCCTGCCCGGCCTCGACGAATTCGGGCTTGCCTTTCGCCCAGACCAGGTCGTCGTACATGCCGGGCTTGATCTCGCCGATCTTCGCCAGGGTGCGCAGGAACATCTTGTCGTCGACTTCCGAGGGCGCCTGTTCGTCGTGGAACATCTCGACGGCCTTGGCGTCTTTCAGCGGCTGCTGATCCTCATCGAGGACCACGGTGACGACACGGAAGCCTTGCGGTATCAGCAGCCGCGGCAGGCTGAGCCAGCCCACCGGCAAATTCTTCGGATCGTAGTACATGGCGTAGGCCATATACTTCAGGAAGCAGCCCTCATCGGCGAGTTCGCTCGCCCGCTTCAGGACCTTGGTTTCCATCTGCCGCCAGACGCCGTTGCGCTGGAATTGCGAGAATTGCGGGCAGATGTTCCTGCCGACATCCGGGCCGCCGAGTTCGAGCGCCATCAGATGCCCCTTGTCCATGTCGACATAGCCGGTATTACGCGGGCTCAGCGCCAGGGCGGTTTTCGGGATTTTCTTGCCGGCGCCGATGCGAAATCCGGACGCCGGTTCCGGGGCGCTCGGCCGGCCCGCGGTTTCCGACGGCACGACGATGCCGCAGATCGAGCGCGTCCGCTCCACCGTGCCCTTCGGGCGAACGATCTCCTCGGTCTCGATGATCACCGGCCCCGCCCAGTCCGGACGTTTCTGCCGGCCGAACCACTTGTTCTCCGAATAGGACCCCATGGCGCCACTCCGCTGACGAGATTTCGGCCAGGCATTCCCGGCTGGCGGAATGCCAAGGCGAGGGGCCTTGCCGCGTCAAGGGGGGCGCCCTAGCCTTTCTTTCCATCGCCTGGAAGTGCGAGAGAAGGGGAGAGAAGATGGTTCCGCCGCTGACGCGCAAGCAGTTCCTGATCGGCGCGACCGCCATCGCCGCGGGCGTCCGCCCCGCCCGCGCCGCGCGCGCCACCATCATCCGCTTCGGGCTCGATCTTTCCACCGACCACCCGACGACGGTGAATGCGACCGAGGCCGCCCGCAAGATCAAGGAAGCGACCAAGGGCGAGGTCGACATCCAGATCTTCCCGAACAACCAGCTCGGCGACGACAGCCACATGCTGTCCAATCTCCGCTCCGGCGCCATCCAGATGATGGCGATCGGCGACAACATCCTGGCCACACTCGTGCCGAGTGCCGCGATCGACAACATCGGCTTCGCTTTCAAATCCCCCGACATGGCCTGGAACGCCCTGGATGGCGGCGTCGGCGACATCGTGCGCGCCGATATCGCCAAGGCCGGCCTGTTCGCCATGCGCCGCATCTGGGACGAGGGCTTCCGCCAGATCACCTCCGGCACGAAACAGATCAATTCGCCCGAGGACCTGCACGGCTTCAAGATACGCGTCCCGCCGAGCCCGATTTCGCTGGCGATCTTCCAGGGCCTCGGCGCCGCGCCGGTGACCATGAACGTCTCGGAACTCTACACCGCGCTGCAGACGCATGTCGTCGACGGACAGGAGAACCCGCTCGGCAATATCGAGACGCAGAAATTCTATCAGGTGCAGAAATACTGCTCGATGACCGGCCACATGTGGGTGGGCTACTGGCTGCTGGTGAACAACACGGTCTGGACCGGCCTGCCGGAGGAGCAGCGCAAGCTCATCGCCGACACCTTCGATGCGCAGGCGCTGGAGCAGCGCAAGGCCAACCAGCAGCTGGACGGCACGCTCGAGGCGACGCTCAAGCAGCAGGGCATGGAATTCGCGACGCCGGACAAGACGGCGTTCCAGCAGGCGCTGATAAAGTCCGGGTTCTACAAGACGTGGCGGGAGAAGTTCGGCCCGACCTTGTGGTCGGCGCTGGAAAAATTCACCGGACCGCTCAGCTGAGCGTCGCCGCGACGACCGGCGCGTCGACCATCCTGCATCGGCTGGACCGGCTGGTCGACGGGCTGACGCGCGGCATCGCGGCGGCGCTGGTCGTCGTCGAGATCGCCATCCTGTTCGCCGGTGTGATTTCCCGGTACGTGTTCGACGACCCGCTGGTCTGGGTGGAGGAGCTTGCCGGCATCCTGTTCCTCTGGCTGGTCAGCCTGGGGGCGGTGATCGCGCTGATGCGCGGCGAGCACATGCGCATGAACGTCATCGTCGGCCGGATCGGACGGCCGGCGCAGCGCTTCCTGGCACGCCTCTCCGCCGTCATTGTCGCGGTAGTGACGATCGGCCTGATCGTGCCGGGCTGGTCCTACGCCGTGCAGCAGCAGGCGATCCTGACGCCGGTGCTGCAGATGCCCGGCTCCTGGGAAGTCGCCGGGCAGCTCGCCGCGCTGGTCCTGCTGCTCTACGTCGCACTCCGCCAGCTCTTCGCCGGTGCGGCCTGGGGCGAGCTCGCCGTGGTCCTCGGCATCGGCGCGGCGATCGGGCTGGCGCTGTGGCTGCTCGAGCCGGAGTTCGACGCGCTCGGCAATGCCGACCTGCTGATCTTCTTCATCGGCATCGTCGGTGCCTGCATCTTCATCGGCGTGCCGATCGCCTTCAGCTTCGGCATTGCCACCTTCGGCTACATCTATTTCACCACCAACATCCCGCTCGCCGTCGTCATCGGCCAGATGGACCAGGGGATGTCCTCCATCGAGCTGCTGGCGGTGCCGATGTTCGTGGTGCTCGGGCTGCTGCTGGAGATGACCGGGATCGCCCGCGCCATGGTGGATTTCCTCGCCGCCCTGGTCGGCAACCGGCGGGGCGGCCTCTCCTACGTGCTGATCGCGGCGATGTATTTGATCTCCGGCATTTCCGGTTCCAAGGCGGCCGACCAGGCGGCGGTGGCGCCGGTGCTGCTGCCGGAGATGCGGCGGCGCGGCGCGGCGCCCGGCGAACTCGCCGCCCAACTCGCCGCTTCGGCAGCGATGTCGGAGACGATCCCGCCGAGCCTCGTGCTGATCATCGTCGGCGCGGTGACCGGCGTGTCGATCTCCGCGCTGTTCGCCGGCGGGCTGCTGCCGGCGGGGATCGCGGCACTCGGCCTGGCGGTGCTGGTGTTCTTCCGCACGCGCGGCGAGCGGCCGCAGGGGGCGCGCGTGTCGGCGCGCGGGGCATGGCGGCTGTTCGTGGTGGCGATCCCGGCGCTGATCCTGCCCTTCGTCATCCGCTACGCCGTGCTCGCCGGCATCACCACGGCGACCGAGGTGGCGACGCTCGGCGTGGTCTATGCGATCATCGTCGGCATCGCCGTCTATCGCTGCTTCGACTGGCGCCGGCTGATTCCGATCCTTGTCGAGACGGCGGCGCTGTCCGGCGCGATCCTGCTGATCATCGGGCTGGCGAGTGCGATGGCCTGGGCGCTGACGCAGGCCGGCTTCGCGCAGACGCTGGCCGACATGATGACCGGCCTGCCGGGAGGCAAGTTCGGCTTCCTCGCTGTCTCGATACTGGTGTTCCTGGTTCTCGGCAGCGTGCTGGAGGGCCTGCCGGCGATGGTGTTGTTCGGGCCGTTGCTGTTCCCGATCGCCCAGCAGCTCGGCATCCACCTCGTGCAGTATGCCATCGTCGCCATCCTGGCCATGGGGATCGGGCTGTTCTCGCCGCCGTTCGGTGTCGGCTTCTACCAGACCTGCCTGATCGGCAAGGTGCCGAGCGACGAGGCATTCGGCCGCATCTGGCCGTACATGGCGACGCTGGTGCTGGCGCTCATCATCGTCGCCGCGGTGCCGTGGATTTCCATCGGCTTCCTGCAATAGCGTCGGGCAGAGCGTCCAGATCAGCTGGGTTTTCTGCTGTTCCGCCGCCTCTTGGCTTACTCGTAGACGGCCAGCACGTCGTTCAATCTCACACCAGGTCGCAGAACGCCACCACATCGTCACCCCCGCGAAAGCGGGGGTCCACGCCGCACATGGATTCCCGCTTTCGCGGGAATGACGGCTATGAGTCAGCGCGCGGAGAACCGGCATCGCAGGGTTCCCGCCGATCAGGAAGCTGCGTATTACGCCTTGCGGCCCCCGGCGGCAGCGGCGGTGATCCAGTTGCAGGCGGCGCCGAGGAGCATCAGGGCGGTGGTCGCCAGGAACACGGCGCGCATGCCGAAATGGCCGCCGATGAAGCCGCCGATTATCGGCCCGATGACCTGCCCCGCATATTGCGCCGAGGTGCCGTAGCCCAGGATGGTGCCGGCGGCGCCATCCGGCACGGTGTGGCGGATCGTCGCGTTTATCGAGGGCAGCAGCCCGGCCAGCGACATGCCCATCAGGAAACGCAGCACCAGAAGCTGCCATACCGCGGTGACGAAAGCCTGCGGAATGAGCAGCGCGCCGGTGACCGCCAGGCCGAGGATGATCACCTTCCACGTGCCCACCCGGTCGGCCAGGCGCCCCAGCCGGGGTGCGGCGAGGATGCTGCCGAAAGCCGCGGCGGCCATCACTATGCCGGACATCAGCACGACATCGCCGCCACGGGCGAGCGAGCCGACATAAACGGTGATGATCGGCTCGATGGACATGTTCGCCAGCAGCAGCAGCATGGAGGTCGCGAGCATGGCGATGACGGGGCGCTTGTCGGGGATCATCGACCAGGCGCCGCCGCCGGCGCGGCGTCGACTGACGGAGGCTCGCGGGTTGTCCTCGCGGATCAGGAAGCAGGTGGCGAGGAACGCCACGAAGATGACGGCGCCGGCGAGGAAGAAGGTGTTTCGCACGCCGATCAACCCGGGCAGCACGCCGCCGATTAGCGGGCCGAGCAGTGTCCCCGCCAGCGCGCCGGTGGACAGCGTTCCGAGCGCCCACCCGGCTTGACCCTTCGGCGTCTGCGTCGCCACCAGCACGACCGCGCCGGACGAATATCCGCCGAGCACGCCGGCGAGCAGCCGGAAGGCGATCAGCTGCCAGATGTTCTGCGCCATGCCGATCAGTGACATGGAAATCGCCATCCCCAGGCTGGCGCGGATGAGGATCAGCTTGCGTCCGTAGAGGTCGGCCATCCTGCCCCAGAACGGCGCCAGCAGCCCGGCGCCGAGAAAGGTGATGCCGTAGGCGACGCCCGACCACTGCACCACGGCGGCGGGCGTCTTCACGCCCAGCTCCGCCACATAGACCGGCAGGAACGGCAGCAGCAGCGTCATCGCCGCGATCGTGGTGAACGAGCCGAACAGGCAGACATAGAGATTGCGCCGCCAGTGCGGCGAGTCGGCCGTCACCGCTCGGGGACGGGCTCTAGCATCGGGGATGGTCGGGTGGGCACGCCCGCTGCTGCTGCGGCGGACGCCGGGCGGGCGCCGGCGCGGCGGCCGGCCTGACCGGGCCGGGCGATGGCGGGGCTCCGGGGGTGAAGGACCGCCGCTCGGGCGCGCCGCCGAACCCCTCGGGATGCCCGGGTCCGCCGCGCCAGTTGCCGGCCGGCGGCAGTCCCCGGCCGGCGGGATGGAAGCGCTCCAGCCGGTCGCGCATGTCGGGCGGAGCGCCGCGCCAGCGGTGGAAGCGATCGTAATAGCCCCATCCGCCCAGCACCGGGTCGAAGACCAGCGTCACCTGCTCGCCATCGACCACGCCGACGGGATAGCCGTCGACGTAGCTGAAGCCGTCGGGGCCGACATAGGCCGTCCCTGGCGGGTAGGCGTAGGCCGGGGCGACGGCGACCGGCTGCACCGGGGCCGGCGCGTAGCAGGTCATCCCCGGGTTGTCGGCACAGGGCACGGCGACGCAGCCGCCGAGCAGCAAAGCGGCGCACAGGCCGGTAAGTGGAAGACGGTCCATGATTGCAATCCCTTGTGCCGCGCGAGGAGCATCGTCGGAATGCGCAGGGAAGGCGAGGGGCGTTGCCCCTCGAACCATTCTTTTAAGTCATGGGGTCTGGGGCCGAGGGGCCCCAGCGGGGCTGAGGGGCGGAGCCCCTCGCCTTCTTCTGCCCAAGACCGAAACTGAACAGCCGGTCGCGGCCAAGCAGAAACACACGTCCGCCGCGCGGGAACAGCGCCGCGATGGCGTGGCTGCCGACGTCCAGCCCGCCGGTATAGGCGCCGAAGGCGGGCAGCATGATGCGTCTGCCGTCGGCGACGAAGCAGGGGCGGGTCACGGCGCAGCCGCGCGCCGGCACGGAGGCTTTCGGGTGATGGTGGCCGCAAATCTCGCCGGTGCCCTCCGCCGGGCTGCCGCGGCCGATATGGCGGAACAGCAGGCTGCCCTGCCGGTACTCGTCGGTGGGCTCGCCGGCGATGCCGGCGGGAGGTGCCGGATCGTGATTGCCGGTGACCCAGATGAAGCGCGCGGCCTCGGTCATCGCGCCCAGCAGCGCGGCCTCGCCCGGCAGCATGCGCCCGGCACCAGCGGCGTCGTGAAAACTGTCGCCGAGTGCCACGATGGTGCGCGGATGGTAGCGGCGCAGAAGCAGGGAAAGGCGGTCGAGCGTGGCGCGCGTGTCCCAGGGCGGCAGGAGATGGCCGCGGCGCGCAAACGAAGAGCCCTTCTCTAGATGCAGATCGGCGACCGCCAGCAGCCGCGCTTCCGGCCAGATCAGCGCGCCGGCAGGATCGAGCAGCAGGCGCTCGCCGGCGAGGTGCAGCGGGGCGGCGGTCATCGCAAATGCCCGAACAGGGTACCCTGGCTGCGGCGCAGGCGCACCGCATTGGCCCGGTGCACGGTGGGCAGACGCGGCCGTTGCAGAGCGGGCGGTGGTTCGGCCGCGCCGGTGGCCTCGGCAATCAGCGCCTCGGCCTCCTCCAGCAAGCGGTCCTCCGCGCCGCCGCTCCGCACGCTCTCCCGGCCGATATCCAGCAGCACCGGCACGGCGAGCGGCGAGACGCGGGACAGGGCCATGTGGCGGATGCGTCCCTTGATACGTTTGAGCATGCCGGCGACACGGCCAAGATCGGTCATGCCACCGGCAGCATCGGCGCGGGTGGCGCGGAGCAGCACGTGATCGGGCTGATGCCGGCGCAGCACGTCGTAGATCAGGTCGCTGTTGACGGTGAGTTGGCGACGGTTCTTCTCGGCGCCGGGATGGTTGCGCTCGATCAGGCCGGCGACCACGGCGACGTTGCGAAACGTGCGGCGAAGCATCGAGCTTTCCGCCATCCAGGCTTCCAGGTCGTCGCCGAGCATGTCGTCCTCGAACAGGCGGGCGACATCGTGCGGCGGATTTGCCGACCAGGTGCCGAGCACGTAATCCGTCGCGACGAAGCCGAGCGGCGCCATGCCGAAGCGCTCCATGCGGCGGGTGATCAGCATGCCGAGCGTCTGGTGGGCGTTGCGGCCCTCGAAGCAATAGGCGACGAGATAGTGGCGGTCGCCGCGCGGAAAGGTTTCCACCAATAGATCGGATCGCCCGGGCATGCGCGAGCTCGCCTTCTGTAGAGACAACCATTCGCGCACCGGCTCGGGGAAAGCGTGCCAGCTCGCCGGCGTGTTGAGCAGGGCGCGCACGCGGTCGGCGAGGCTGGTGGTCAGCGGCATGCGGGCGCCGGCATAGGCGGGCACCATCGGCTCGCCGGTGCCGCCCTCGGCGCATTCCGCCACCGTCTCGTGCAAGCGGATGAAGCGCAGCAGCCGGCCGGCGAACATGAAGGTGTCGCCGGGGCGCAGCATGTTGACGAAATACTCCTCGACCTCGCCGAGCACCGGGCCGCGGCCGCGCTTGCCGACCAGCCGCACCTTCAGCAGCGGCGCGTCGACGATGGTGCCGAGATTCATCCGCGCCAGGCGGGCGATGCGCTCGCTCTTCACATGCACGCGGCCCTCGCTGTCGCGGAACAGTTTTCTGTACCGCTCATACGCGGCCAGCGCGTAGCCGCCGTCTTCGACGAAGCGCAGCACGTCGTCGAAATCGGCGCGCGGCAGGGCGGCGTAGGGGGCGGCGCGGGTGATTTCGGCGAACATGTCGTCGGGGTGATAGGCGGCGCTGCAGGCCATTGCGAGCAGGTGCTGCGCCAGCACGTCGAGACCGCCGGGGCGTGGCGGATCGCCGTCGAGCTCGCGCGCCGCCACGCCCTGCATCGCCGCCTCGCATTCCAGCACCTCGAAGCGGTTGGCGGGGACCAGGATGGCGCGGCTCGCCTCGTCCATGCGGTGATTGGCGCGGCCGACGCGCTGCAGCAGGCGGGAGACGCCCTTCGGCGCTCCGACCTGGATCACCTGGTCCACCCCGCCCCAGTCGATGCCGAGATCGAGCGAGGCCGTCGCCACCACGGCGCGCAGCCGGCCGGCCGCCATCTCCGCCTCCACCCGCCGGCGCAGCGACAGTTCCAGGCTGCCGTGGTGCAGGGCAATCGGCAGGGTCTGCTCGTTCAGCTTCCACAATTCCTGGAACAGCAGCTCGGCCTGGGCGCGGGTGTTGACGAAGACGATGGTCATGCCGGCGCCGCGGATGCGCTCGAGGATCTGCGGGGCGCTGAACAGGCCCATATGCCCGGCCCAGGGCAGCGCGCCTTCCGGCAGCATCATGGCGAGCGCGGGCGGCGCGCCGTCCGGCTCCTCGATCAGCCGGACGCCGGTGCTGCGTCCGTCGGGCGAGACGTAGTCGAGCAGCGCCTGGCGGTGCGGCACGGTGGCGGAGAGGCCGACGCGGCGCGCGGCGGGGGCGAGGCGGGAGAGGCGGGCGAGGCAGAGGGCGAGCTGGTCGCCGCGCTTGCTGCCGGCGAGCGCGTGCACCTCGTCGATGACGATCGCCGCGAGCCCGGCGAACATCTTTGGCGCCTCGGGGAGCGAGAGCAGCAAAGCGAGGCTTTCCGGGGTGGTCAGCAGGATATTGGGCGGCCGCTCCCGCTGGCGCTTGCGGCGATCGGCGGGGGTATCGCCGGAGCGCGTCTCGATGCTGACGGCGAGCCGCATTTCCTGCACCGGGACGGTAAGGTTGCGGGCGATGTCGGTGGCCAGCGCCTTGAGCGGGCTGACATAGAGCGTATGGATGTCCTCGCGCGGCGCCGCCTGCAGTGCGACCAGGCTGGGCAGGAACCCGGCCAGCGTCTTGCCGCCGCCGGTGGGGGCGATCAGCAGCGCGGAGTGCCCGGAAGCCGCCGCTTCCAGCACCTCCAGCTGAAAGCGCCGCGGCCGCCACCCCCGGGCGGCGAACCAGCCGGCGAATGGTTCCGGTAATGTTCCGACCATCTTCCCTGTTTAGGGGGTCAGCGGGCGGGCGGGAAGCGCAACGCTACGTGTCTCCGGGGCACGGGCAATTCGTTGACCCAGGAACTCCCTCGTGTACACATCCAGTGTCCACATCGGAGCGACGCCGTTGCTGAACAGGAGAAGACGACCCCAGGTCAGGCGAAGCGGATCGGGGTCCGTGAGTTTCGCGGGAACTTTTCGGGCTTCATGCGCCAGGTCCGACACGGCGCCTCCTTCATCGTAACGTCGCGCGACCAAGTGGTCGCGATCATCCAGCCGCCTCAGCCTCCGTCGCGGCCGCGGCGGCAGCCCGGCACACTGCGTGGGAAGATCCGGATGACGGCGGACTTCGACACGCTGCCAACGGACCTTCTGGCCGCGATGGAGGGCGATGGGGAGTGAGGCTCCTCCTCGACACCCACACCCTCCTGTGGTGGCTCTCGGACGACCCTCAACTCGGGCCGTGTGCGCGGGACCTCATCGCCGATCCCGCGAACGAAATCCTCGTGTCGGTGGTCTCCCTCTGGGAAATCCAGGTGAAGATGCGGGTCGGCAGGCTGACGGCCGACATGCAGGACATCCTCGACGCGATCGAAGGGCAGGGTTTCGAGTTGCTGTCCATCACCCCGGCGCACCTCCTCCGCCTCGGCGCGCTGCCGGCGCACCACAAGGACCCGTTCAATCACCTGCTCATCGCCCAAGCGATCGTTGAGGCGGCAAATTTTGTGTCGGAGGACCGTCACACGGCGGACTACCCGGTGCGGTTCGTAACCTGCTCGGGGCCAGCCCAAGGTTGCCTCGCTAGCGCCCAATTATTCCAGTTCGGCTGATCCCTTACGTCCTCACTTTCAACAAGCGGCAGCTGCCTATCAAGAGCGATATACACTTGAGCACGGCGGTTCTGCGCCCAATTTGGTCGCTTGGCAAGTAGGATCGGCGCCGCAAGGAGGACGTTGCAACCAAATGGCTGGGTGGGCTGAGATGGGTGGCTTTCGGCCTGTCTGCTCCCCGGCGGCCAACGTCGACTTATTCGCCAACGGGTTGGTAGATGACGGATCAGACCTCAGCCACGACACCGATCTATCGCGGCTCTTCGAAGCACAAGAATCGGCCTGCCAACGAACAGAAGGGAACGCTGTGCCCGGAATGGACACACAAAACTACTCTCGGAGGATTTGCGACCGACGTCCATGCCCATGATTGGAAAGAGACACCCGCCGCAGTGCTATTTGCCGAGGCTAAGATTGATGAAGTCAGTGGACGGCGTTATGCGACCGCGAGGGGCATTGCTTTCGAGGCGAAGTCAACAGCTGACGGCAGCTGGCATGGATACCCTATCTCGTGGGAGAACGTCCCGGTTGCAATCAAGAATGGCTGGCTAAAAAGCGGGGCCGTTTCGAAGCGAGACGTGAAGAAGTTTCTTCGCTTCGACAAGGATGATATTCATTGGGCCATGCAGACGGACACCTGATGACCGACCTAGTTCGCTTTGGAGATCCTGGACGCTTTGAGATTGCGGTCCGATGGACGCACGACCACGAGCCCCGTGAGCGACGCCCAGCCCATGGCGGATGGTCAACTGGCGAGTTGCGGCTGACGGTCGGGAACTACGTCTTGACTCGCCACGAACGTGGCCAAAAGGTTTGCGACACGGTGCAATGGTATCTTCTGCCGGTCTTCGAATGGCTGGCGAAGCAATGGATCTCCTTGCTTCATGAAGAGCGCTTCGGATGGCGCGAAAACAGCGCTGCACCCGCTGCTACCGCCGTCTTCCTCGCGCTGCGCCGCTTGATAGATTCGCATGAGGCTTCGAGTGAGGCGGCGTATGCGAGAGTTCAGGATTGGTGGTTCCGCCACGCGCTACGCGCGGCCGACTCAAGTGCGCTCTACCCCGACGTCGTTATCCGCCGGTTCATCGATGATGTTGAGATCTCATGGACTGCGCGCCAGCCTATTCACGCGCCGGACGGATTTCGGTTTGCGCTTTCCCCGGGTGCCGCGACGCTACCGATCGCCGAGGTGGCGGGGCCATTATGGGAGGCGCTCGCCTGGGCGGTAAGTTGCCCACCCCAACTGGAGGAGCGGGACCGCGGCTCTATTGTCGAACTTGAGCGCATGATTGTCGACCTTGCGAAGCTTTCTACGGTCACTCTGGAGGGTGCGTATCTACCGCGAGAGCTCTTTCAAAAGGTAGAGGAGGTCCGCGCCGAACAAGGTCTTCAAGACAAGAGCGTGCGTGTCACTCCGGCACCTGCTATCTCAAGGATCGATGACGCGGTTCTCATGTTTGGCGGCGTCAACCCGGACGTTGGCGCAAGCGATGCCCGTGATCTGATCGCGCTTTTGATTTCACAGCGCGGTGGCACTGACAATGGCGCCCTGTCCAGGCTGGTAAAAACGAGCATCGGTGCGCCTCTAAGCGCGCCATTCGAAGAAGGTTACGAGCTTGCGGAAGAGCTGCTCGAGGCGCTCGAGATGCCGGGGGACGCTTCGGCTGTTGACATTGAGGGCATCGTCGAACGGCTGGGCATTGATGTAGTTAGAAAGCCCCTACGCACCGCGACGATCCGGGGTGTCGCGATCGCCGGCGAAGGCTATGCCCCTGCAATTTTCGTGAATACGACAAGCCTTTACAACGCGATCGATGCCGGGCGTCGGTTTACTATGGCCCATGAGTTGTTCCATGTCCTCTATGATCGTGAGCGCGCCCGTCGCATTACACATACGAGCGGACCTTGGGCGGCGCCTGGTATCGAGAAACGCGCCAACGCCTTCGCCGCGATGCTGTTGATGCCTCGCGATTTGGTTCGCCGCTCCATGCCGATCGAAGCGCTAGATCGTGACGGCCTATTCCACGCAGCCAGCCTGATGCGGGTCGGACCGTCCGCCTTACTGGAGCACCTGTACAACATCGATCTACTCGATGAAATCCTCCGTGACGAACTGCGAACTTTGGTGAGCGCACGTTAGGTGTATCGTCTCGAGTTGCTTGCAAACGTCCGCTTCTGGGGCCTCCAGTAGCATTAGTGATGGATGACTTGGGTCGGTAGCCGCTGTAGCGGACTGCCTGCTAGGCCGGCTGTTGGCGTCACGCTCCCGGGCGGGTCGTATTCGGCCCGAGGCCGACCCACCTCTGCGGGTCATGACGCCGCATCCCGAGACCTGGCTCTGTGTTCGGCCGGAGTGTCTGTTCTGCCGGCCCGGAGGCTTTTACATCGACCCGCTCCGCCCGGTGGAGCGGGCCGTCGTCACCCACGCCCATTCCGACCATGCGCGGCCGAGGCATGGGGGCGGTGCTGGCGAGCTCGGAGACGCTCGCGCTGATGCGGGTGCGGATGGGCGAGGATCGCGCCGGGGAGAGCCAGCAGGCGCTGGGCTGGGGCGAGGTTATCACTATCGGCGAGGTGCGCGTTTGGCTGCAGCCGGCCGGGCACGTGCTCGGCAGCGCGCAGGTGGCGATGGAGTGGCGCGGCAGCCGGGCGGTGGTGAGCGGCTATCCGCCGAGTGTCGGGCCTCCTGCCGAACGTACCGACGAGCCGGGACTATGCCAAGGGTTCGCGGCGGCGCTGATGCTCGAGGATCTGCGCGTGGCCGAGCAGACCGGGCTCGATGCCGGGCTGCCGCTGCCGATCGGGCAAGGCGGCGGCAGCGCTGTTCGGCATGTTCTGCCGCGCCGGGCACGGCGACCTGGACTATGCGGCAATCATCATGATGATCGAAGGCAATTGAGCAGGAGGCCACCATGACGACGGGGACGCTTGAACAGGCCCGGCCGGTGACGGCGGACCATCTGCCGGCGCGGCAGATGCTGATCGGCGGGCAGTGGTGCGGCGCGGCGGCGGGCGAGACGCTGGTGGTGGAGAACCCGGGCCGGCGGCAGCCCATCGGCACCGTTCCCCGGGCTCGCGCCGAGGACGTGAACCGCGCGGTGGCGGCGGCGGCGCGGGCCTTTCCCGGCTGGTCCCGCGTGCCGGCGCGCGACCGCGGGCGCGCCTTGCAGCGTATCGCCGACCAGCTGGAGGCCCGGCAGGAGGAGCTGGCGCGGGTGATCGCCGAAGAGACCGGCAACGCGCTGCGCACCCAGGCCCGCGGCGAGGCGAAATTCGTGGTCGACACGTTCCGCTATTTCGGCGGGCTGGCGAGCGAGCTGCGGGGCACCACCCTGCCGCTCGGCAAGGACATCCTCAGCTACACGCGGCGCGAGCCGATCGGCGTGGTGGGGGCGATCGTGCCATGGAACGCGCCGGCGCAGCTCGGCTCGCTCAAGATCGCGCCGGC